>CAZKOM010000073.1:10717-11519 GCA_964554385.1 uncultured Flavobacteriaceae bacterium
ACCGATATTTGGAAAAGGTCTCATGCATTTGCCAATAACAAATCACCCAACCGTCTTTGCCATATTTGAACCCACCTTTTAATAGGTAATTTTTAATCCATCGTACCCAAGGACTACTAAGCAGCTTAAACCATAAATGCAACCGAGAAACCCTTTGCCCCCGCAATGCCAATCCACCAATTTTACCAAATTTTCGAGCCTGAAATTCCACCGCTTGGTAATTAGCATAAGTATAATGCCAAATTTCATATTGGCAATATCCAACACGCTCACTATATTCTGGCTTGACAACAATTTTGTCGTGAGGATTCATTCCACCCCAGTGAGCCAACCCTTTACGCCATAAACGAAATTTTTGGTCCGGATACCAACCACAACCGCGAATAGGTTTCCCACCTAAATGATTTAAACGATTAAATCCCCAAGCCACAAGGGAGCTGGAGTCATCCTCCAAATCCAAGTAACGATTACGAAAATCCACAAGCCATTCGATCAAAGAATCACTTAAAATTTCGTCCGCATCCAAACTCAAAATCCAGGAGTATTCCGCCTTGTCTTGAGCAATGTTTTTTTGCTCAATATGACCTAAAAACGTTTGTTGAAATACCCTACAACCCAACTTCGTACAAATTGCAACCGTATCGTCCGAGGAATAACTATCCACTACAATAACCTCATCACAAACGCGCTGCAAACTGCGCACACAATTGGCAATGCGCTCCATTTCGTTGTAGGCAATAACAACCCCCGATATTCCCCGTTTCATAGTGCTAGTTTTTCCGATATCGGCGAATATACAACC
>CAZKOM010000074.1:0-11424 GCA_964554385.1 uncultured Flavobacteriaceae bacterium
ATATGGGGTTATATGCTCAAGACGAACATGGAAAAAACGCAGTTTTGGATTGGTTTGTTTCTGAGTGGCCCAATTATAGTTCGAAGAAATTAGATATGGGAAAGGGGTGTATTCGATTTAAAAAACCTGAGGATATACCGTTTCCATTAATCGGTGAGCTGGCAACAAAGATTACTGTTCAACAGTGGATCGATTCTTACGAACGTGCTTTTCGTAGTAGCAAGAAGTAATCGTTAAATGGTTTTTCTTAGGGTAGATTCTAAATTACTCTAATTCTTTTAATATATTTCAGCATTAGGTAGTTCATATTTTACCAATTGGGTAGTTCCATGAAATTACTATTGGCAAGTCACAAATTTCATTCTCCTAAAATAAAGTAGGTAATTAAATAGCTGTTATTTTTTAGATTTTTTGGTTTCCGGAAGTACAAAATTCAGTGCGTCTACCATTTGTTTTTGCCATTCTGATTCTTTGTGATCGGCTCCAACGTAAACCATGGTTTTCCAGTTTTTATTTTGGATATAACCCTTTTTCTTCATTAATTGGTCTATTCTCTTTTGGGGTTCAACATACAGTGAATCCAAGTATCCGGTTCCATGGGCAAAGAAGATTTTGTGGTTTTTAGATGAAGGTAAATTCTTGGAAAGGTAATTCTCGAATGCTTTGGGTGTATTTTGATATTTTAGATGGGAAGTACCCGGCCAATGGGTAGATAAACAAATAGCACTGCCAAATACTTCGGGGTATTCGCATAGTGCATACCATGAAATTAACCCACCCATGCTTGCACCTGCAATGTGTGTGTTTTCTGGATTTGTTGCGGGTCTGTACATGGTATCTATGAATGGTTTTAGTTCTTTTACTAAGAATTTTAGGTAGTTATCGGAATTCGCTTTGGCCTCTGACCCGAATAAAGGAACCAATCCTTTGGTTACGGTAATGATTGAATCTTTATCGGCTTGGGTTAGGTAATTTTCCCAAACCTCTTGTGGAAAGTAATCGCCCGACCGATTTATTCCATCATTCCAAATCCCAACAACAATGGCCTTAGTATTTCGACCCGAAAGTAATTCATCCATACCCCATTCTTGGTGATTCCAAGTACTAGCTGAATCAAACAGCATTTGTCCGTCATGCATGTAGATAACCGGAGTATTGCTATAAGGTTGGTAGTTTTTAGGTACCCAAACGGCAACTCTGTGAGGATTGGTGTATTTGGAAGGGAAATAGCCGTATTGATGGAGGTTGCCTAAGGTTACAGTGGGTTCTGTCTCTCGAATTAATGTGGCCGATTGGTAGGTGCTCAAAATCATACTTGAAACCAAAGGAATGGAGTCTAACATAGTGGTTTCGGGATCTTGGGGGTTAGAATTTTGAATCGTTGTGTCGCCCGACTGAAAAGACTTGGACCCTGAAAATGTTTCCTCATTCACCATGAGTTTGCTAAAGGTGTATACCTTGATAGTGTTATAATTATAAGGATGTAGATTGAAATGAAGAATGAGTTTGTTTTTATGAATACTATAAGGAATTAATATTCCGTTTTGTTCATCCAGAAAACCGGTGCCTTTTGTGCTGTCTATCACATGAAGGGTGTAATTTCTAAATTCTTTGTTTCCATTTACCGTGTAAATAAGGGTGAATTGATATACACTGTTATTGCGTAAATACGGTGATTTATATCGATTTTTTGGTGTTAGGTTGGTTGGTTTAATTGCATTTATTGAGGTTGGGTAAATACTTAATTGTACGTTAGCATTGAATTGCCGGTTAGGTTTATTCAATTGAATCGTTTCTAATTTCCCTGAGAATGTGCCAATGAATTGGCTGGGCAAATATTGGGGTGCTTCGGCAACTTTATCGGTTATGGCAACTTGTTCCGCATATTTTTGTGCGTTTAAGCTGCTTGTGAGCGATATCGTTACTAGTGCAATAAGAATAAAATGCCTATAATTCATTATTCTGCTAAAATAACAGAAATTGTTGGTGTTAGTGGGGTTAGTTTTGCAATTCGAAAAATAGTGGAGTTTAGGTATTTGTATGAATTATATATCGGTAGAACAAGTTAAGAAAACATGGCACGATAAACCCGTTTTAGACGGAATCTCGTTTGGTATACAACAAGGGGAAAAAGTAGCTTTGGTGGCAGGAAATGGTCAAGGGAAAAGCACGTTGCTACAGATTTTAGCAAAGAAAGAAACACCGGACAGCGGGGTCGCAATTATTCGCAAAGATATTCGGGTAGGCTTTTTATCACAGGATCCAGTGTTAAACGACGGATTAACAATAATTGAGAATATCCTCAAGGAATCTGGTGCAGTGGCAGACGCCGTTAAAGCTTATGAGAAATCGGTAATTGAGCACGAAAAGGTTCAGAATGATTCAACCAATGCAGCCTTGGATCGAGCCATGACGATGATGAATGAATTGGATGCTTGGGACTACGAACATAAGGTTAAGCAGGTGTTAACGCAACTGCAGATTCATGATTTTGATCAATTGGCAGGTAGTTTAAGTGGTGGTCAGAGAAAACGTGTTGCACTTGCACAAGTGTTACTATCCCAACCAGATTTGTTGATTATGGATGAGCCAACCAACCACTTGGATTTGGCTATGATTGAATGGTTGGAGGGGTATTTGTCTCAGAAAGATCTTACTTTATTACTGGTTACTCACGATCGATATTTTTTAGATCGGGTTTGCGATCGCATTTTAGAAATCGATCGAGGTAAATTGTATACATACAAAGGGAATTACAGCTATTTTGTTGAAAACAAGGCACATAGAGAAATGGTAGCCGCCAGTGAATTGGAAAAAGATAAGAATCTTTATCGAAGAGAATTGGAATGGGTGCGAAGAATGCCGAAAGCGCGAACTACGAAGAGTAAAAGTAGGGTTGAAGCTTTTGATGATTTAGAATCGAAAGTTAGGTCGGTAACTACCAAAAAAGAAGTAAATATAAAAATGCGAATGGAACGCATGGGGGCTAAAATTTTGGAAATGCATCATTTGAAAAAGTCGTTTGGCGACTTGCTCTTGGTGGACGATTTTAGTTATGTGTTTAAGCGCGGAGAAAAGGTAGGTATTGTAGGGAAGAACGGTATAGGAAAGTCTACATTCTTGAACATGATTATGGGCTTGGAGAAGCAAGACGAGGGTAAAATTGTACACGGGGATACCATGATATTTGGTTATTACAGTCAGAAGGGAATGCGTTTGGAGGAAGGTAAAAAGGTGATTGATGTGGTTCGTGATGTTGCGGATTATATTATGATGGAGGGAGGCTTAAAATTAACGGCATCTCAATTGTTGTTGCAGTTTGGATTTCATTACGATAAGCAATGGGATTATGTGGTAAAGTTAAGCGGTGGTGAGCGGAGGCGTTTGTATTTATTAACGATATTGATGAAGGCGCCTAATTTTTTAATATTGGATGAGCCTACTAACGACTTAGACATTGAGACTTTGGGTGTGTTGGAGGACTTTCTCATGGGTTACGGCGGTTGTTTGTTAATTGTGAGTCACGATCGATATTTTATGGATAAGGTTGTGGATCATTGCTTTATTTTTGAGGGAAATGGAATAATCCGAGATTTTCCAGGTAACTACAGCGATTACAGAGAATGGCAAGAATTAGAAGAAGCGAGATTGGAGCAGATGGGAACAGTAGCTGGTAAAGCTCTAACTAATGAATTATCGAATAGTAATCCAAGAAATCCAGTCACTTTAGCCGTTGAGGATGTTTCAAGTTCCGAGGTGAATTCTACTTCCATCGTAAAACGTAAATTATCGTTTAAAGAGAAATTTGAGTTTGAGCAATTGGAAAAAGAAATTGCCGATTTAGAAAAGGAGAAAGTGGTGTTGTCTGAAGAGTTACAGTTGTTAGTTTCGGACTATGAACGTATTTCGGCGATTGGCGATAGACTTCAAATTATTGCCGATTTATTGGATGAAAAAGGAATGCGTTGGTTGGAGTTGGCGGAATTGATGGAATAAGTTAGTGATACTTATTTAATCACTCTATTATAAATAGATTCATATTGGATTAATATTTCTTGCAGATCAAAGCTGTGGGCTTGTTTCAAGGCGTTTTTTCTAAATTGCTCGTGTAAGTCTTTGTTTTTAAGAAGGTCTATGGAGAATTGTGCCATGCTTTCTACATCTCCTACATCGGCAAGAAAACCTGTTTTGCCATGGATATTCACTTCGGGGATACCTCCTGCATTGGAACTTACCACCGGTACCTCACAGGCCATGGCTTCTAATGCAGCTAGACCAAAACTCTCAGACTCGGAGGGAAGAAGGAATAAGTCTCCAATGGATAATATTTCTTCAATAGCTTCTTGTTTTCCCAGAAAAGTTACCCATTGACATACATTTAACTCACGGCAAGTTTTTTCAATGTTGGAGCGTTCGGGGCCGTCTCCAATAAGGACCAATTTTGATGGCACTTCTTTTTGGATTTGTTGAAACACTCGAATAACATCTTCAATTCGTTTAACCTTTCTAAAGTTAGAAGTATGGATAATGATTTTTTCATCGTTGGGTGCGATCATTTGTTTGAAATGTTCGCGAGGTTTTTTATTGAATCGATTGAAATCAATAAAATTGGGTATTACGTCAATTTCTTTTCGAATATGAAAGTGTTTTACTGTGTCTTCTTTTAGATTTTGGGATACTGCGGTTACGGCGTCCGAGTTGTTGATACTCCAACTAACAACCGGTTCGTAGGTAATTTCTCGGCCAACCAATGTTATATCTGTTCCGTGTAAAGTAGTCACAACAGGAATATGGATATTCATTTCGGCTAAAATCTGTTTTGCCATTAGGGCTGCTGAGGCGTGGGGTATTGCGTAGTGCACGTGCAAAACATCCAATTTAGCAGACTTTACGATGTCAACCATTTTACCAGCAAGAGCCGTTTCGTAAGGAGTATGCTCAAATAATGGATATTTGGCGATGAATACTTCGTGGTAATAGATATTTTCAGTAAATGTATCTAACCTGGCAGGTTGATTGTAGCTAATGAAATGAATTTCATGATTTTTAGTAGCAAGTGCTTTACCAAGTTCTGTGGCTAACACCCCACTACCACCAAAGGTTGGATAGCATACAATACCTATTCGCATGATTAAGTAACAAAGTTCCTGAAAAAATGTAGGTTTGCGGTAATAATAATATTAAATGTTGGAAGAAGTTTTTAGTCACGAGTATTTCATGGGAAAGGCATTGGATTTAGCCATTCAAGCTTCCGAAGAGGGAGAGGTACCTATCGGGGCGGTTGTTGTACATAATAATAAAATCATTGGTAAGGGTTATAATCAAACGGAAAAACTAAAAGACGTAACTGCACATGCCGAAATGTTGGCAATCACTGCGGCGAGTGATTATTTAAACTCTAAGTATTTGGATGAATGTACGTTGTACGTCACTATTGAGCCATGTACGATGTGTGCTGGGGCTATTCAATGGGCTCGATTAGGATCCTTGGTTTGGGGTGCAAATGAACCCAAGTTTGGTTTTAATAAAACGAGTTCAGGATTATTGGTTAAAACGGAGTTGAAGTCGGGGGTGTTGGAAGAGGCTTGTGCCGAAATTATGCGAGCTTTCTTCAAAGCCAAAAGAAAGTAAGTGGGAACTTGTCCAGCTTGAAGTAAATGATCTTGTTGTTAGGGTTTTCTTTCGAAACAACCTAAATCTGGGGTTGGCTTTCTTGAAGCACCCAACATATCAACGGAGACGGGATTTTTAAATAAAATGCCTTTGCCGAATGCGGGCGATAAAGTGTCGAGCGCATATTCACCCTGATTGGACTGTTTGAATTTTGGAGATTGATTTAAAATATTACCTGAACCCAGAATGGATTGTGGGTTTTGAGATCGAACAATATTATTGTTTATATCTAGGGAGAAATCTGCTTTGGTTGTTTGATCAAACTGAATTTCTTCTTTGTTGTAACCATAAATAATGGAATTGTAAACCGATAAGTTTAAATTCTCAAATCCAATTAGATTTCCAAGTCCGTCTCTTTGGGTGTTTGTAAATCCAAAACTACCGTTTTGTCTGCCTGTAAACCCAGAATATTCGGCGAAAGTACAATGATTAAATGAATAGTTACCTCCTAAAAATCCAAGAAAAGTGTAACTTCCGGCATCGGCAAATAAACAATTAGTAGCTTCAATTGCCCCCGTGATTCCTAACAAGCAAATTTGTCCGCAGTACTGTATGCGTGTATTTTCCAGTGTCACAACGGGGTTGCCCGGTATATTAAAAGAATCTACGCGTACCCCTACTGAGGCATTTGTAATATCGGCGTAAGCAATCTTATTATTATTACTACCTTTTAAGAAATGAATTCCGGTCCATTGATTTGGTAAGATGCTGGGGATGAATGTAGGTTTGTCTCCTCGAATGGATACCCTTTTTTCTGCGGTTCCCTCAATGGATAGTGTCCCTGCGACATACATAGGCGTATAAGCGGAAGCAAAAATTTGAACTCCTTGTTTAATGGTTAATTTAGACCCAGTGGCCACGTACATGGTATCGATAATTACGTAAGGCTTTGAATTATCATCCCAGGTGGTATTTGAAGTAATTATGGGTCTACGCATATAATGGGCGTCCCAACCGTAAGCAGCCAATAAAAGCTTGCTGCTGGCACCGTTCACCGTTGCAATTAACGAATCTAACACTAGGATGGGTTGGGTCTGATTATTTGCAGTTAGCTTGCATTGTATAAATACAAATAATGAATCCCCCGGTAGAATTTCGATATCCGATAATTGAGTACCTGAAAAGCCGTTTACATTAATTCTGAAGGGTGAATTAGTTCCTCCTCGTAAGTCGAAATTTGCTTTTACCGGTAGTTTTTCTTTGTTTTTTATCGTTGTTATTCGAGTTACGCTGATTGGATATTGAGAATTAGGGTCACGGGTAAATACGGTATCAAACCAAATGGTATCGGTACCAAAGGTTAATTCGGTAGGTTTAGCAAAAAATCGTTCTTTAACGCAGCTGCTTACAGTTGATATCAATACCAATAGAAACAGTGATTGTATGAAGGTTTTTGATTTTAGGTTATTCAAAAATATCTTCATTGTGGTATATACTGAGGTAGGAATGATAGCGAGCAGGATGGATAATTTCCGATTCAACACTATTTAAAACAGCGCATCCAGGCTCGTGAATATGAGTACAGTTATTGAATTTACAATCCTTTAATTTAGATCGAAATTCGGGAAAATATTGTGCGATTTCGTGCTGTTCCATATCTACTACACCAAAATCTCTGATACCTGGAGTATCTATGATTTCGGTGTTATTGGGTAAACGAAACATTTCGGCAAATGTTGTGGTGTGTTTGCCTTTTTCATGGGTCTCGGAGATACTTCCTACGCGAGCATTGGCTTCCGGAAACATTTTATTTAGGAGTGTAGATCTACGTACTCCTGGATTACCTGCCAATAAAATTCTTTTCCCAATTAATAGATTTCGAGGCGGATCTAACCCCAGATTTTGTGCAACGGAACCAAAATATAAATGAACGTTAGCATCTTTATATATGCTTTGTATTTCTGCTGTTATATCCAACTGTTGCTGTTCGGAAAGCAAGTCCATTTTATTGAAAAACACCCAAGTTGGGATATGGAAGGCTTCGCCGCATAATAAAAATCTATCGATAAACCCTAGTGAAGTGCGTGGTGAAACTAGAGAAGCTACCAATACGGCAGCATCTAAATTAGTCGCTAAAATCTGTCGTTTTGAACTTAATTTATTCGATTTCCGAATGATATAATTTTTCCTTGGACTTATGTCGATAATTGTAGCGGTATCGGCATAATTCATGTCTTCTTTGAGAACAACTTCATCTCCCACTGCCACGGGATTGGAAGTATCGGTATCTGTTAGTCTTAA
This sequence comes from uncultured Flavobacteriaceae bacterium, assembly GCA_964554385.1. Taxonomy (GTDB): domain Bacteria; phylum Bacteroidota; class Bacteroidia; order NS11-12g; family UBA955; genus JAGKXC01. The sequence goes on from CAZKOM010000074.1 coordinate 7,915, forward strand.
CTTTCCACGAGTACGAGCATTCCACTGCCTACCATTGGTATCTGTCACTTGATACCAGCTGCCTGTGGACTTGGTTATCGTACCTTTCATAAACGAAGTTTAGAAGATAGCTTCACAGATTTTTTTTGTTTGGGTACTTTTACCCATGGTATAAAAATGTAAAACGGGTGCCCCTCTATCTATAAGTTCTTTACATTGCTGTATTGCCCATTGGGTTCCAATATTGGCTATATCCTTATCGTCCTTACAATTTTCGATTTCCTGAGTTAATTCAACGGGAATATCAATATGGAAAATTTTAGGCAGCATATATACCTGTTTTCGGGTGGTAATGGGTTTAATACCTGGAATAATTGGGATTGTAATACCCATGGATCTACATTTTTCTACAAAATCAAAATACTCTTGATTGTTAAAGAACATTTGGGTGACCAAAAATTCTGCCCCTGCTTCAACTTTCCGTTTTAAGTATTTCATATCGGATTCGATATTGGGAGCGTCGGCATGTTTTTCGGGGTAACATGCTGCGCCTATACAGAAATTTGACTCCGCTGAATTTGTAATTTCTTCATCCAAATAAATACCTGCGTTCATGTTTTTTATTTGATGAATCAAGTCTAGGGCATTTTTATTTCCTCCTTTTTCTGGTTCGAAGTGGGTATCACCTTTTCTAGCATCGCCGCGTAATGCTAAGATGTTGTCTATACCCAAGAAATTCAATTCAATCAGAGCGTTTTCGGTATCTTCTTTAGTAAATCCTCCGCAAATAATATGGGGTACAGCATCTACTTTATAATGGTTTTGTAGTGCGGCACATATGGCTACAGTGCCCGGTCTTTTTCGAGTGGATATGCGATCATAACTTCCGTCTTGGCGTTTCTTTAGTACGTAATCTTCTCGATGGTAGGTAACGTCGATAAATGAAGGATTGAACTCCATTAAGGGGTCTATGCCTTCGAATAAACTTTTAATTCCTGCACCTTTAAGCGGAGGTAGTATTTCGAAAGAAAAAAGCGTTTTATTGGCGCCTTTAATGTGATCAACAATTTTCATTTGTGAGAGATAGCGGTGTTATAATTGAATAGGTAAACTGAGCGTTTGATTGTTTCGTTGAATTTCAACGCTGATGACGGTGCCGGGTTCTAATTTACCCAAAGCACTCATATAATCTTCGATGGAATTGATGGAAAATGTTCCTACTTTGGTAATTACATCCCCTTTTTGTAAGCCTGCTTTTTGTGCGGGTTTGCCTTCGCTAGCACCATCAATTCGCATTCCTTTTCCAGACCAAGTATAATCCGGCATTACACCAAGTGATACTTTAAATTTCATTCTCCCTGCTGTTTGATCTTTGGTTTTGGTGAAAGGTAATTTTTTTGCTTTGTTGTTAATTGCAATGAATTGTTGGATAGCATCCAAAGAAACTTTCAAGCCTGAATAGTTGATTTTTTCTTCATCATCCGAAGGTTTGTGGTAATCATCATGTTGACCAGTAAAGAAATGCACAACGGGAATATTTTCTAAGTAAAAAGAAGCGTGGTCGGATGGACCGTTTCCACTTTCTGTGGTAGTGATTCTAATTTTAGTACTATCCAGTTTTAGCGATTTTACTGTTTTTGGGAATTGTGGAGAGGTTCCAACACCGTTAATTGCAAGTACACGTTTGGTAGAATCCAATCGACCCAACATATCGATATTCAGGACATAATTTACTTGGGCAAGTTTGGGATTAGGGGCAGTTTCTTTATTTGTAAACTTGGTTGTGTCCACGTTTCCAGAGAGGAAGATAGGGGCATGATTAACAAAATATTTTGACCCTAATAGTCCCATTTCTTCGCCACTAAAGGCGATAAATAAATAGTTGAACTTCTTGTATTTTCTACCTTTTAATGTTCTTGCTAATTCTAACATGGCAGCAACACCCGAGGCATTATCGTCGGCTCCGTTGTGTATGGCTCTTGGGCCGGTATATCGACTATTATCATATTCGTTAAATCCAATATGATCGTGATGTGCACAAATGATAATGGTGTGTTTTTTATGATTATTCCGAAATCCCATCACATTTACCGCATTCACGGTAGGTGAAGCAACCCGAGATACCATCATAAGTTGCATTCTTGGAGGCAATGGTTTGTCAGTTTTGTAATAGTAAACTGGGATTGATAACGGTTTGTCGGTACGATTTAGTTTTCCGGTGGGTATATTTTTTGGGTTGATGTTGAATCCATTGATAAATACAATGCCTCTAGCATTTCTGCTCAAAGCGTGGTTGATTTTGGTTTGAATATCGGCAACATCTTTTAAAGGATTATTAGGTTCACTTGCTTCGTTCATATACCCTAATCGCATTACACAAATTTTACCTGATAAATCGGGGTAATCGGCGAAGTCGTTTCTTCCGGAAGCCTCATGAATTAATCCATAACCACAATCTACAAAGTCAGCAGTAATAGAATCGTTTGAGGCAGATTGAGGCAAGGGATAAAATTCTTCGAAAACTTTAAATTGAACCATAGCACCCGCATTAATTCCTGGCATATCGGGGCCTCCTACAATTCCAAATTTGGTTTTATTGGTAGTGATTCGCAATCGAACAAAGGGAAAAGAGTGTTGGAACGATGCATTAGTGTTTTCTTCGATCTGCACGGGTTGAAGTCCGGCCGCTTTAAATTCTTTTTCAATATAATCGGCGCTGATTTTTTCACCGGCAGAGCCCGTAAGTCGACCTTCTAAAGCATCGGCAGCTAAAAATTGAATATGTTGTTTTAATTTGATTTCGCTAATCTCCTTTTTTGGTAGTTTTTGACTGTAGGAGTGTGCTATCGACAAAAATGTTAATGCACTAAAAATCAATTGTTTATTCATGATTGATAAATTTCGATAAGGGTTTTAATGAAAATAGAAGCAGAAAGTAATGCAAATATAATTCTAAGCCATAGAACGGGCACGTATTTCGCATTTTTCTGTGCAAAAGAAGTGGTTATTATGGTGGCTATAATCATGGGTAGTATAATTGGGAAGTAGAGATAACCCAACTGCCATTGATTTTGTATATTATTATAAGAATTGTTGATGATTTCTGTGGGTTGTGCAGATATATAGTTGATTAAACTGGCGATGGCTAAGATTGGTACGATGGATAGAGAAAGTGCGGTGGCTTCTTTCATGGGTTTATTTAACAGAATCCGGAACAAGGGTACCATGATCATTCCACCTCCCAAGCCGGATAATGAAACAGTAATTCCTGCGAAAATTCCAATGGTAATTGTCTTCCAATTATCTTGGAATGACGGAATGTTGAGTTCGATTTCATCTTGGTTTTTGGATTTCCCCCATATCATATTGGCGATGGATATGAGTAAAAAGCCAAGAAAAACTATTTGGAAATCAGATTTATTGTACCATGTGCCATGTTTAATAGCTCTTGTTGTAAGAAACGAAGCAATGGCGCCCGGAATACCAATCAACAAACTTGTTTTCCACTGCCAAGATCCCATTTTTATTTGT
>CAZKOM010000075.1:0-11422 GCA_964554385.1 uncultured Flavobacteriaceae bacterium
AGGAGAAGCAAGTGCTATCTATATAGCCCTATTTGATAAGAGGCAAACAAGCAGCGATAATGAGCGGTTAATCAATAGCTTAAAAGAACTACGCGATATCGGCAACTCCGTATTAGTGGTTGAGCACGATAAAGACATGATGAATGCCAGCGATTGGCTGGTAGAAATTGGTCCGTTTGCCGGATTACATGGAGGGCAAATTACCGCTTCTGGCACAGTAGAACAATTCAAAGCATCCAACGCTATAACTGGAAAATATCTCCGCAACGAAGAATCCATTCCAGTTCCTAAAAAACGTCGGAAACCCGGAAAGGAAAAAATCGTTCTCCGCAATGCTACCGGCCACAATTTAAAAGGAACCACCGTAGAAATCCCTTTGGGCGTGTTAATCAGTGTCACCGGAGTGAGCGGCAGCGGCAAATCCAGCCTAATCAATGAAACCTTATTCCCCGCAGTTCACAATAAAATTTACGGTTCCAATTACCGACCACTCCCACATGACAGCATTCAAGGGCTGGAACATATTGACAAAGTAATACGCATCGACCAAAGTCCCATTGGAAGAACTCCGCGCAGTAACCCTGCAACCTATGTGGGTGTCTTTTCTGAAATAAGAAACTTATTCTGTCAACTCCCTGAAGCAAAAATCCGTGGCTATAAGCCTGGACGTTTTAGTTTCAACGTTAAAGGTGGAAGATGCGAAGCTTGCGGCGGGGGCGGACGAAAAGTAATCGAAATGAATTTCCTGCCGGATGTAGAAGTCTTGTGTGATGAATGCCAAGGTAAACGCTACAATCGCGAAACATTGGAAGTTCGATACAAGGGCAAAAGCATTAACGATGTGTTGGAGATGTCCATCGAACAAGCCGTTGAATTTTTTGAGCCCATCCCCTTGATTCAGCGAAAAATCAAAACTATGCTGGACGTAGGCTTGGGATATATTACGCTAGGGCAAAGCAGCACCACACTGAGCGGTGGCGAAGCGCAACGGGTAAAATTAGCTACCGAACTTAGCAAGCGAGATACGGGTAAAACCCTATACATTCTGGACGAACCTACCACCGGATTGCACTTTAACGATATAAAACAATTGCTATCAGTATTACAAATCCTAGTAGATAAAGGGAATACGGTTTTGGTGATTGAACACAACATGGATGTGATCAAGGTGTCCGATTGGGTGATCGATTTGGGGCCTGAAGGTGGAAGCGGCGGCGGGGAACTGCTGTGCGCAGGAACACCCGAAACCGTTGCAAAGGATGTACGCAGTCATACCGGTAGATTTTTACTTCCCGAATTGGGTTCTTAACAATCTATTCGCCTACTAATAATATACCACTTTTCCATAATAAATTTGTAGTCATTATGTCATCGGCGCTCAATTCCATTTCCCCCATAGACGGCAGATACCAATCGGCCACCCAATCCTTACAGGCCTATTTCTCGGAAGCTGCCTTAATTCGATATCGGGTTAAAATGGAAATCGCTTATTTGATGGATTTGAGTACCGTTATTCCAAACGTAGATTTCACCTCCCTTCACAAGCAAAAAGACACGTTAATCCTGTGGGCGGATTCCTTGGATGAAGCATCCTTAGAACGCGTTAAAACCATCGAAAAAACAACCAATCACGATGTTAAAGCCGTTGAGTATTTAATCAAAGAAAAATTGGATTCAATGGGATTGGAAGTCTACAAAGAATGGGTGCATTTTGGACTAACCTCCCAGGATGTGAACAATACTTCCATTCCTTGGTCGATGAAAGACGCCAACGTGGATGTCTTACAACCCGCTTTAACTGCATTAATTGAGCAATTGTATCAACAAGCAAAGGCTTGGGAAAATCAGCCAATGTTGGCAAAAACCCATGGACAACCTGCCTCTCCTACCAAATTAGGAAAAGAATGGATGGTGTTTGTTCGCCGATTGCAAGGACAAATGGAAGCATTAACACAGATTCCATTTTCAGCAAAATTTGGCGGAGCAACTGGGAATTTCAATGCCCATCATGTGGCCTACCCCAGTATCCCTTGGATTGATTTCGCCGATAACTTCGTGAATAAAACCTTGGGATTGCATCGTATATCATTTACCACCCAGATTGAGCCCTACGATCACTTAGCTGCTCACTTAGACAACTGGAAACGCATCAATACCATCTTATTGGATTTCTGTAGAGACGTTTGGACCTACGTGAGCATGGAGTATTTCAAACAGAAAATCAAAGAAGGGGAAGTTGGATCGTCTGCAATGCCGCATAAAGTGAATCCTATCGACTTTGAAAATGCCGAAGGAAATTTGGGGATTGCCAACGCTTTATTTGAGCACTTGAGTAGCAAATTACCCGTTTCAAGATTACAACGCGATTTAACGGATTCTACGGTTCTAAGAAATTTAGGAGTACCCTTTGGACATACAGTGATAGCTATTAAATCCATCCAACGTGGTTTGAACAAATTGCTATTAAACGAAGGGGCTTTGCATTCCGATTTAGAAAATAACTGGGCCGTAGTTGCCGAAGCGATACAAACTATCTTGCGCAGAGAAGGCTATCCCAATGCCTACGAAGCTTTGAAAGGATTAACCCGAACCAACAGTAAAATCACCCAAGAAACCATTCAAGAATTTATTGCTGAATTGGAAGTTTCTGAAGCGATAAAATCGGAAATGCTGCAAATAACTCCGTATACCTATACCGGAATTTCACCCAAGTACTAATTGAGCTAATAAACATTAACTGCATCCCCTTACAACCACCATGAATGCATCCCCACAAAATCCTAAGCAATCGGTGATTTCCCGATTGAAACACGTTGGGAATGAAATGGTTGGGTTTTGGAAGCAATCCCCCAGATTTCAAAAATATACCAAGAGAATTGGTATAGGTATATCTGTATTTTTCGTTTTGATTTTGGTTATTTGGTTTGTATTTCGTGGACCTATTGTTCGATGGGCATGGAATAAGGCTACCCAAAAATTAGCCAATAAAAACTACACACTGTCTGCCCAAGAAGTAGGATTTTCTGGTTTATTTACCGTTGAAATCAAAAAGCTATCCTTGGATGCTCCTAAACCCACAGAAGCTGAATTCACCGATAGCTTGGGATACTTTAATGATACCCTTTTCAACCAAGTTTCTAAGGAACGATTATTTGCATGCAGCGACTTGAAAATTGGCGTTAACCTACTGAAATTTTGGAACATCGGATTGGCTTCGTTCGCAACCGATGATTTAAATATTCGCTTAATTAACCTCAAGAATTATAGCAATTATTCTGGATTAAGTGGATCGGAAGACAACAAAGAGAACAAAAAATCCGACAAAAAAGACCCTGTGGTGGCCCTTTTTCAATCGTTGGAGAAATGGGTAGGAAAATCACCCAACCGGGTATCTATGAATAACAGCGAATTTAGTCTTTGGGATACTACCGGTAAATCCAGTGTTGGAATTCCTAAAGTGGAGTTCAATGGGGATGATATCCAAATTCAAGTGAAGGCTACCAAAACAGCCAAAGTTAAAAAATCGCATTTATTGCCGGGGCGTACTTCCGGTATAGGCAAAGAAGATACTACCATCAACAAGGAATTAGCATTTCAAATCGTTGGTGAATTAGACAAAGACGATTTAACGGGAGAGATTGAAATATTACCACTATCAAAAGACAGGAAAATTGTTAGTATTCCTTTGGTTTTAAATGGATTGGGTTTTCAGCGTGGTTCCTTTGAGGTTAAAAAATTAGCGGAATCAAATGGTGAAGTAGTAGCGTCACTCACTGGAGGATTTGAAGGTCTGCAAGTAAATGACGGCAGAATCTCGGATACATTGGTGGTTATCGATACAGCTTCCGGTCATTTCGATATCGCATTACAAAGCAATCGATTTGAATTAGATAGCAGCAGTTATTTCCAATTGAATCATATCAAAGCCAACGTTTTTGCTCAATGGATTAACGGTAAACACCCGTTATATGCTATTGGCATTCACATGCCTGAACTTCGCGCATCCTCCTTTTTCAGTAGTTTACCCGTTGGTTTATTCAGAAATATTGGTATACCCAAAGCTACTGGAAGTCTAGCCTATCGTTTAAAATTGGAATTGAACGATGAACATCCGGAAGATGTGGTATTGGAAAGCGGCATGTGGTCGTCTCAAGATTTTAAAATCATCGAATGGGGCGATTTGGATCCTGGAAAAATAAACGGTCCATTTGAGTATGCATTTTACGAAAATGGTCGGGAAATAACGCGGTTCAAAGTTGGTGATGGGAACTCGAGATTCGTACCCTTCGAATCCATCTCCCCCAAATTGGTTACAGCCGTGTTAAAAGCAGAAGATCCCGATTTTTATCATCACCAAGGATTCTATATCGATGCATTTCGATATAGTATCGCAAAAAATTATAAACTCAAGCGATTCGCTCAAGGAGGAAGTACCATTTCCATGCAATTGGTAAAAAACGTTTTTCTGGGCAGGCGCAAAACCATTGCTCGAAAGGTGGAAGAAATTCTCTTTACTTGGTTGATTGAAAAACAACATGCCGTTAGTAAACGCAGAATGTTGGAAGTGTACCTCAACATCATCGAATGGGGCCCCGGTATCTTTGGCGCTTCAGAAGCATCTCAATTTTACTTTGGAAAACATCCATCCGAATTAAACTGGGGTGAAAGTGCGTTTTTAGCCGGAATCATTCCACGTCCTAAAAAAGTTACCTGGATGTTGGATTCTGTTGGCTGTGTTCGCAGCAACTGGGGAAAGTACAAATCCTTGGGTAAACGGATTATGGCTAGAGATTCCGGTAGTATTGATACCATGGAATTTAAGGTTTGTATACTCCCATCGGCATTTCAAAAATTAAAAGGCAATCGGCGAGTGAAAGATACCGTTATTACCGCCGAACTACCAGAAACTATCCTACCTTTTGTTCCGAAAGGATTTCGACGTTCTAACGGTTTGGACGATTTCGATTAGCCTTTATGCCATTTTGTCGCATTTGATTGGGTATTTCTCTACTAAAAACAAGACAAAATGTCTATTGCGGCCTAGCAATTCTCTTTATTTGAGGTTTATTTATTATTTAAATAGGACAAAAAGATGGGTCCAAGGGAGAAAATCTGAAGTGGCTTATTATTTGTTCAATCCCTGGCATGAACATTCAACAATTTACCATTAAAGCACAAGAAACACTATCCAAGGCACAAAGCATGGCGATGAGTTTGGGTCAGCAAGGGATAGAACCTTTGCATCTTTTGCAAGCAATTGTAAAAGAGGATGGTGAAACGCTACAATATATCGCTGGTAAAACCGGCAGCAATGCATCTAGAATAGAACAAACGGTTGCTGCGGCGGTAGCTTCCTTACCCAAAGTTAGTGGCAACGGCGAACCCTATTTCACATCGGCCAGCAATCAGATTTTAGTTAATGCCGAGAAAGCGATGCATGAATTAAAAGATGAGTTTATCACCAACGAGCATATTTTGGTTGGCCTACTGGAAGGCAAAGACACAGCATCCTCTATTTTAAAAGACGCAGGTTTGAAGCGTGCCGATGTTATAAAGGCCATCGAATCATTGCGCGGAGGGAAAAAAGTAGAATCGCAAACAGCTGAAAACCAATTTAATGCACTTAAAAAATATGCGTTAAACCTCAACCAATTAGCTCGCGAAGGGAAATTAGACCCCGTTATCGGCAGAGACGAAGAAATTCGGAGGGTCCTGCAAATCCTATCCAGACGAACCAAAAACAACCCCGTTCTTATTGGCGAACCCGGTGTGGGTAAAACCGCCATTGCAGAAGGATTAGCACACCGAATCATCCGAGGAGATGTTCCCGAAAATCTAAAAACTAAAATTATTTACAGCTTAGACATGGGCGCTTTAATTGCCGGTGCCAAGTACAAAGGGGAATTTGAAGAGCGATTGAAGGCCGTGGTGAAAGATGTCATTGGATCAGACGGTGAAGTGGTATTGTTTATCGATGAGATTCACACCTTAGTGGGTGCAGGCCGAAGCGAAGGTGCCATGGATGCCGCCAATATTTTAAAACCCGCATTGGCCCGCGGAGAGTTGCGCTCAATAGGTGCCACTACCCTAGCGGAATATCAGAAATACATTGAAACCGATAAAGCGTTAGAACGCCGATTTCAGCGTGTAATGGTGGAAGAACCCGATACCCAAGAAGCGATTTCCATCCTTCGTGGATTGAAAGAACGCTATGAGGTGCACCATAAAGTTAGGATTAAAGACGAGGCCATTATTTCCGCCGTGGAAATGAGCCAACGGTATATTAACGATCGCTTCTTGCCCGATAAAGCCATAGATCTATTGGATGAAGCGGCATCCAAACTTCGTTTGGAAATGGATTCCGTTCCCGAAGAACTGGATGAATTAAATCGTAAAATCATGCAATTAGAAATTGAGCGTGAGGCAATTAAACGGGAAAACGACGAATCCAAACTGAACAAACTCAACGAGGATATCGCCAATTTGGGTACACGCAGAAACGAGTTAAAAGCGCAATGGGAAAACGAAAAGTCGGTCTTGGCTGCCATCCAGCAAAAGAAAGCAGAAATTGAATCGTTGCGTGTAGAGGCCGAACAATCCGAGCGCGATGGCAATTATGCCCGTGTTGCCGAAATTCGATACGGTTTATTGCAAAAAGCCGAAGCAGACCTCAAAGAACTAACCGAAAATCTAGGCGATTCTGGTGATAGCATGGTAAAACAGGAAGTGGACGCAGAAGACATCGCTGAAGTGGTTTCTCGGTGGACAGGAATTCCTGTAAATCGGATGCTGCAGAGTGAACGCGAAAAACTATTAACCTTAGAGGACGAACTACACAAACGGGTGGTAGGACAAGAAGAAGCCATCAGCGCCCTAGCTAACGCCATTCGCCGCAGCAGAGCCGGTCTTCAAGATCCTAAAAAGCCCATTGGTAGCTTCATCTTCCTTGGAACTACTGGAGTTGGTAAAACCGAAGTTGCGAAAGCTTTAGCAGAATTCTTGTTCAATACCGATAATGCCATGGTTCGTATCGACATGAGCGAATACCAAGAAAAACATACCGTAAGCAGATTGGTGGGAGCACCTCCAGGATACGTAGGCTATGACGAAGGCGGTCAACTTACCGAAGCCATCCGCAGACGACCCTATTCCGTGGTTTTATTAGACGAAATCGAAAAGGCCCACCCGGATGTATTTAACATATTGTTGCAGGTGTTGGATGATGGACGTTTAACCGATAATAAAGGAAGAACGGCCAATTTCCGAAATACCATTATCATCATGACCTCCAACATGGGATCCGATGTAATTCGCGAAGAATTTGAACACATCGAAACGAAAGATAGAGAATCCGTGATAGCTTCAACCAAGAATAAGGTGTTTGAATTGTTAAAGCGCAGTATTCGACCCGAATTCTTGAACCGAATTGATGAAACCATCATGTTTGAACCGTTGGGTAGAAATGAAATTCGTTCCATCGTAGACATTCAAGTTAAACAAATTGTGGATCGACTAGCGGAAAACGACATCCACCTCAGCGTTACTGAGGATGCTATGGATTGGTTGGCTCAATTGGGATACGACCCACAATTTGGTGCTAGACCTCTGAAACGCGTGCTGCAAAAGCGAATTTTGGACGAATTGAGTAAACAGATATTGATGGGCAACCTCTCCCAAAACGGAAATGTTACCATTGATTTGAAGGACACGCAACTGGTATTTACGTCTAAATCGTCAAATTAACTGTCATTAATTCCTTCGATAGATAAGAGACTAGGTATAATCCATCGAATATTATTCAACTTGTTATTGTACCATTAAAAATCCGGAGCAGAATTTCTCTCCGGATTTTTTAATTATTATTCATCTTTGGCAAACCTTTTGCTCATTATGTTTGTCTTTCCAAAAAATGCATAAATCACGTTCCAAGGCTCACTATATCGCTCTCCCATTTGGGCGATTTTCTTATCTATTGCTTTTAGCTTACAGCACTTTTTTCGTTAATACAGTTTCAGCTCAACAAAATCAAACCTTGGTATTCCCAAACAAAGCTCAAGCAGAGCAATTGTTGCACGAAGAATTATTTAAAGCTTCGCGTATATCGGATTCCAATGTGATAGCCGATACCATTCATCCGGTGAATTTATTGAAAACGAAAAACAAATTCATCTATCAACTCGTAAGCACAGAGTACATTACCAATGAGAACGATTTTATCTTGGACAGTAAATCCGACACTTGCTATTTAATTTTCAAAAAGACCAGCACTCCCAACGTATTTCAATTTTCCTATCACGGGGATGAGGAAGGGAAAACCCCATGGAAAAAAGCCAATATGTTGCAACAAGAAACGTATGTAGTTCGATTTGGTCCACGCGGTGAAATCGATTCCTTGGTGAATTGGAAAAAATTCCGAGATATTTTCGCGGCGTCCATGTCCCAATTAGTAAGAGCGGGAGTCATGCAGTCTGTAGAATTTGAATCGAACATGAAAACCTTGAAAAACGAACGGTATTTACGTCGATTAGCCATGGAAGACATCAATTACTTGTTTGAATTAAGCGATGATACCTTGGTAACAAATATTGAATACATTCGTATCAAGCCGATTCGTAGTCCATTTACATCGGACGATTTTTACATACAAGGAAATTTATTGGTTGAACGACCGGAAGGAACACGCAATACGTGGATTTTCAAAACCCATAATCAGGCTGGACCTATGCAAAAGCCACAATTATTGGCCGATTGTATTAAATACATGGAAAAGAATTCTAATCACGACGAGCCCTTACCGGAGGTGCAGCGCGTAGGTTTAAACAACGAGATAGAATACACCTACAATTCTACGCGTAAGGCCATCTTAAAAGCGATTTTTAGTGACGTGATTGCCATTAACTTCCAAAGTAGAGGCAATATCCGCACGTATTACCTGTGGGATGCGGAGTAAAAAAGAAAGCCCCGCCGAAGCGAGGCTAAACAACTAAGCAAAATGATTTTCTATTAACCGTTCATTACTTGGTCGAAAATCGCTTTGAATCCTGCTGGATCGTTCAACGCCAAATCAGCAAGAACTTTACGATTAATTTCCAAGGAACTGGTATTTAATTTACCCATGAATTGGCTATAGCTTACTCCTTGCTCACGGCAAGCAGCATTAATACGAACAATCCAAAGGGCTCTGAATTCACGTTTTTTGGCGCGGCGATCGCGGTAAGCATAGGTTAAACCTTTCTCAACGGCGTTTTTAGCAACGGTCCAAACGTTTTTTCTTCTACCAAAGTAACCTTTGGCAAGTTTAAGGGTCTTTTTGCGGCGAGCCTTACTCGCGGCGTGGTTGACGGATCTTGGCATATTAGATTAGTTTAGTGGCTTGAGCGGTTGAGTTAACAACACTTGTGTGCTCCGGCCAGGTTAATTTTTCTTATTTTCCTAAACGCAACATAAATTTCACATTGCTCATATCTGCATCGGTAACGATAGCATCATGGCCTAAATTACGCTTACGCTTGGTAGCCTTTTTGGTAAGAATGTGATTCTTAAACGCTTTGGCTCTTTTCACTTTTCCAGTGCCGGTTACACGAAAACGCTTCTTGGCGCTGGAATTGGTTTTCATCTTGGGCATATATCCTAATATTTATTATTTTCTAAAATTATTTTTTTCCTTTTGGAGCCAACATAATGGCTACTTTCTTTCCTTCTTCTTTGGGCTCTGATTCCAACTTTGCATATCCTTCGTCTATCAAAACGTTAGCAAAACCCATTAACAAATCTACACCGCGTTGCTTGTACACAATGGTTCTACCACGGAAGAACACATAGGCTCTCACCTTGTTACCTTGCTCCAAGAAATGCTTGGCATGCTTGATTTTAAAATCAATATCATGCTCATCGGTATTGGGTCCAAAACGAATTTCTTTTACCTCTTGCTTTACTGCGTTCGCTTTGATCTCTTTTTGTTTCTTCTTCTGTTCGTAGAGATACTTTTTGTAATCCACGATTTTGCATACCGGCGGAACGGCATTGGGAGAAATTTCTACCAAATCCAAACCCTGCTCGAAAGCCATCTCTATAGCTACGGCGGTGGGATAGACATCCACGGCAACGTTTTCTCCAACTACACGCACTTCTTTGGCGGTAATCTTCTCGTTGATCTTGTGAAGATCTTCCTTCTTGGGTGGTCTGCGGTTGTTAAATCCTGGTTTCATCTACTATAATGTCAGCAAATTGCTGCAGTTCCATACTTCCCAAATCTTCGCCTCCGTGTTTACGAACCGATACTGCTCGGCCCGCCGCTTCCTTCTCTCCTACAATTAACATGTAAGGGATTTTAGCCACTTCTGCATCACGGATTTTCTTACCCGCTTTTTCAGATCTGGAATCTATGGAGGCGCGAATATCGAGGTTTTTGAGGAATTTTACAACTTCATCTGCATAATCCTGGTATTTATCGCTAATCGGCAACACAATTACTTGCTTCGGAGCCAGCCACGCTGGGAAGTTTCCTGCATAGTGTTCCAATAAAAATCCGATAAATCGCTCGTGTGTACTCAACGGAGCCCTATGTATTATAATAGGCCTCTCCCGTTCGTTTTTCTCGTTGATATACGATAAATCAAATCGTTCGGCCTGAGCAAAATCAACTTGGTTGGTAGCCAAAGTAAATTCTCTACCAATGGCACTCCACACCTGAATATCGATTTTTGGACCGTAAAAAGCCGCTTCGTCCTCTACTTCCACAAACGATACGTCCATGCTTTGCAATACTCGACGAACCATATCTTCGGTTTTTAACCACAACTCCGGCATGTCGATGTACTTCTGACCCAATTTCGCTGGATCGTGCTTAGAGAAGCGCATCACGTATTTATCGATGCCAAACTTGGCGAAATATTTCAAATACAATGCGTTCACCGCCTTGAACTCTTGCTCAAACTGCTCTTCGGTACAATAGATATGCGCATCGTTCATTTGCAAACTGCGCACCCGCATCAACCCAAACAATTCCCCGCTTTGCTCATACCGGTAACAGGTACCGTACTCTGCCAATCGCAAGGGCAAATCCCGATAAGTACGAGGTACCGCGCGGAACATCTTGTGGTGGTGAGGGCAGTTCATCGCCTTCAAATAGTATTTATCGCCATCGATTTCCATTGGCGGGAACATCGAATCGGCGTAATACGGCAAGTGGCCGCTCTTCAAATACATGCTCTCCTTGGCAATGTGGGGCGATTTCACTCGCTCATACCCTGCCTCGCGCTCCGTTTTCTTGGCGAAAGCCTCCAACGACTCAATAATAGCACCTCCGTTGGGCAACCAAAGCGGCAAACCCGGTCCTACATCATCATCAAAGGTATAAATTTCCAACTCTTTACCCAATTTTCGGTGGTCGCGTTTTTTCGCTTCCTCCATCAGGTGCAAG
>CAZKOM010000076.1:0-11259 GCA_964554385.1 uncultured Flavobacteriaceae bacterium
GCAATACAGACTTAATCCCTGTTACTTTACTAAATGTCTCTTCAGGTATTTACACTACCAAAATTATTGGTGAAAAAAGCATTGAATCCCACACAGTAGTACTTCCATAATATTCCATGAAAAAGCTTACATTAATTACTTTATTCACCTCATTATTTATTGTAAATCAAAATATTGCACAAACTATTACTGGGATTTCAGCCAGTGGAGCTTTAGTAAACTCAGCAGGATCCAACTACAGTATTACATGGACTTCCACTGCAGGTGCAAACGCCCAATACAAAGAAATAACATTATCGCTCACGGGTTTTGGAGGTAATGATGAAATTTGGTTTGCAGATACCAGTTCTCAATCTACTTGGGAATTACAATATGGCAGTGTAGGATCAAATGCTTGGAAAGAATTTTGTCCTGGCAATAGTGGCCCTGGTAAACCAATGCCATTTAAACCAGGCAACAATGCTACTGCCACCATTTACATCAGAAATTCCTTAAACTCAAAAGGCACATACAATAATCTAATCACTTTTGGCGTTGGTTCTGGCTGCGGTAGCTTCACCACCTCAATTACTATACAAGCAACCGTAAATATAGTGGATGCGAACGCCGGTATATACACTTGGAGCGAACCACCCACAGGCTCCGATAGTTCGTATAAAATCGCAGGCAACTGGACACCCACCAGAACTACTCCCAAATCAACCGATGTATTGGTTGTAGACTTAGCAACTACTACTTCGGCCAGAAATACTACAATCTATATGGATGGTGTATCGGATTCAATTTCTCAATTTATCATCTATCCATATAATCATGTGACATTTAAATGTTCTACTTCTACGAACACCGGAAATTGGTATGTTGGACCAAAAACCACTCCCTTAAGTGACTTTGAATTTAGATTGGACACGCTGGCTGGGATGACAGTATCTGGTGGTACATTAAATTTGCATGTGATAGGTAGTAATGAGGCAATGTTCCGATCAAATTTAACTACCTATAATGGTTCACTTAATTTTACGGGTAATGGCAATTTAAGATTTAGAAAAGACATCAGAACCTATGGTGGAAACTTGAGATTCCAACCAACCGTTAATCAATTGAGTTTATTCTTACAAGGCACAAACACTAAGCTTACAGGTTCTGGTGGTAATTTATTCCTTGATTCAACCATCCTAGTTTTCATTGGAAATGGAGGTATTTCAGACTACACTTTAGAAAGATCACTTCCATTATATAGCAAGTTAACTATCCGAGAAAACACTCGACTAATTTCAAATTCCCCCAATAGCAGCAGCAGTTCAGATTGGAATGCTTGGACTCCCCATTTGCAGTTTAAATGGTTCGACAAGCTCGGCTCAAAAGCATTTGGAGAGTTAGCTATTTTACCATCAACATCATCCATTCAAGGTGGAGCGTTGGTAGAATTTTTAAATTCCACTAAAAGAGCCTACAGAACGGTTGGAATTCCCTTAAAGAATGGTACAAATCTATCTCAATTCACGGATGATATCCATTTAACTGGAACAGTAACAGACGCTGCTAATAAAGATTCATTTACAACATCCTGCAGTTGGTGTAAATCCTCTATTTTCCGCTGGAATGAAGCTACTGCCGGTTGGACAGCATACACGTCAGGATCCTCAGCCAACAAAATCGATAATGGAAAAGGAGTATTAGTTTTTTTCAGAGGTGCCAGAGATTTAGATCATGGACTTGGGGATACTAGTATCTCGGCCAATAAACAAATTATTGATTTCAAAGGTCAGATTCAAACCGGAACAGTCACTATTTCCGGACTTTCCAAGCTCAATGGAGGCGGTTTATCGGGTGCAAATTTGATTGCAAACCCATATCCCTCTACGTTGAATTTTAGAAGTGTGGCTGATGGAAATAGAAACGAAATTATGCCAAGGTACTATACATATGATGCCATGGCAAAAAACTACAATACATGGGATAGTTCTGTGGGTGGAACCCCACAAAAAGGAGGCGCTTCTTGGTTCCAAAATGCTGGAGGCGATGCTCGTTACATAAATCCTGGCGCAGCTTTCTTCGTGTTTGCAAAGTCCAATAATGCTTCCATCACAATCACAGAAGCCATGAAAGAAGCAACAAAGCGTAGTAAAGGTAAAAACTTCGAAGTCCAAGAACTAACAGAAACTCCTTGCAATGAATTTAAAATGACCATCAACTACACCAATGATACTGCTTTTGAAAGCGATGGTTTTACAATGCAATATGACCTAGACAATCCTGAAATTTCAAACGATGGCGATATGTATGATGCCCCCAAATTTTATGGCGGTCATTTAGGTCTCGGTACTATCACTAAAAACAACACGTGGTTGGCTATCGATAGAAGAAATAAACTTGCGGAACTAGGATCCACACACACAGTAGGTATTAAAGTAGCTTATCCCAAAACTGGACCAACCGATGTTTTCCTAACTGTAAATACTTGTAGTCAAGGCAATGGCCCATATAAAATTCAACTTGTAGATAAGGTTTTAAACAAAGTTGAAGAAATTGGCGATAAAAGCACTTACTTTTACTCAATAAATACAACGGAAGAAAAAAAGGAAGATCGATTTGAAATACTACTTTCGGCAGTCGAGTCAGAATTAGGAGTTCTGAACCAGGCCACTTCAACTTTCATCGTTTACCCTAACCCTGCAATGGATGGGCAATTTTATTTAATTAACAATAAATTGAATCCGATAAAAAATATTAATATTTACAATACTCAAGGCCAATTAATCAAAACCGTATCAAATTGCAGTACAGATTTAATATCTATTAATCTCAATGCTGCTACCGGAATCTATACTGCGGTAATTAATGGTGAAAAGAATTCTGAAATTCACCGAATTGCAATTCCATAAATAACTAAATATCTGACTAAATTAACTAGATTCTAGAACTCTGAAGTATAACAAAAAAGGCTTTCACGATTGTGAAAGCCTTTTTTGTTTTTTTACAGTCCTAAAAAATCTTTGTTACAAAATAATTCTACAACATGATCAAAATCCTCAACTCAACGACTCTATCTGGAAATCGCCTGATTATAACACATTAATGTCCGCCTTCAACCGGACCTAAAGAAATTCCTTGTTGCTTAAAATACGACTTCATTCGCCAAGCGTAATAGGCTAAATAACCGAAGCAAACCACACCTACCCAATAACTGTTTAAGATACCAACTTTTCCTGATAAATATCCTTGAAAAACACTCACAAATCCGCCACCCATAATCATCATGATTAAATAGTTAGAACCCTTAGATTGCATATTACCTAAACCCGTAATAGCAATCGTAAAAATACAGGGCCAAAGAGTAGAGCAAAATAAACCTACGCTAACAAACGCCATTGCTGCCAAAAAGCCGCCGGAAAATATACCAACCAACAATGCAACTATACCCAAAGAACTGTAAATAAATAACTGTTTTACCGGATTTCCTTTGCTTATTAAGTCTGCCAAAACAATAACAACCACCATTCCTAAATATTCTACAAATTGGGACAAATCTGCACCCATTTGAGCATTCACTAACCAATACACACCAAATGCGGCAAATGGCAGCACAACGCGTAAAACTGCCTTCCCTATACTCTTTAACCCAAACGAACCCGCTGCGCCGGTCCAACGGCCTATCATTAAACTAGCCCAAAACAAGGAAACAAATGGCGCTGCATTCCGCGTACTAATTCCCATATTCTTTTCGAGATATTCACTCAAATTACCCGCGGTACTTACCTCTACTCCCACATACAGAAATATTGCAATCATTCCCATCCACAATTGAGGATACGATAATACACTCGTAGATGACTTATTTCCAGAAACGGAACTATTGCCGTCAGAAGTACTTACATTTTCTTCGTTTAAGTTGATTCTTAGACGCCAAAAAATCACAGCAAACAAAACAAAAATTGCTCCCAAAATTAAATATGGAACCTTTAACTGAGTAATATCCAATGCACCCGCATCATCGGCCAAACTGGATCCCAACTCACCAAAAACAGCCCTGCTAACTAACAATGGGCCAATGGTTGTTCCAAAATTATTTATTCCACCAGCCAAGGACAATCGCTGAGAACCCGAATCTTTAGAACCTAATCCTATTGCCAATGGATTCGCCACCGTTTGCTGCAATGAAAATCCTAACCCAACAATAATTAAACCCGCCAATACTAATCCAAAGGAAACAGATCCTGCATTCGGATCATTTACAAAATCTTGAGCTGTGGCAGGAATAAAGAATAAGGTACCGATAGCACTTACTAATAGCCCAACTCCAATAGCTTTTCCATAACCTATTTTTTGAATCAAATCTTGTTTCAATCGAGATGAAACAAATATGTATATCAATGATCCAATGGTATAGGCGATGTAAAAAGCAAAGGAAATAAGCTGACTTTGCCATTGCTCTAAATTACTCTTCTTCTTAAAAATGGGAATTAAAATGTCATTACTAGCGGCAACGAACCCCCAAAAAAAGAATACAACTACGAGAATAGCAAAAATTCGAGATTGAGCAGATTTAAACATACTAATATTAATATCGGGCAAAAAACAACATTTATTACTGAAAAGCAAGTTTTATGAAATATAAAACTAAAACTCACGATTATCAACAGATTAAACTATAGCATAATGTAAATTTTACAATAACAATAATCAATTCGATCTTGCTTGAAATTTGTAGATTAAATAGTACAAAATGAAAATGAATATGCTTTTGTTAATATTTCCAAACAGTTGGACGTAAAACATTGCCAACAAAATTTTAAATTTGAATGAAGGGATATTATTGCGCAATCAGAAAAGGCCTATACCACAACAATTTGTTAAGACACTCAAGATTTGGCTTGTTGTGTTGGTATCCTTAATGTCTTTCAAACAAGCACAAGCCCAGTACTGGCAAGCCTATGGAGGTTACCTAATAAAGACTATTTATGGATATGATGCTTACCGGGCTAAAATATCATTATGCGATATATATCGGAGGTTCGGTCTCTATTATGGATTGGATTTTAATAACAACGTTTACCCCTACCCCTACTATTACGAGAATATTTTCCAAGACGGCTATACATTAAACTACCGAAGAGATATTGCGGGTATAAATCTAGTTTTAGATTGCAAATACCGATGGGGCTTTTATGCAGGTACAGGTTTAATTTGGGACGGTCCTCTCGTTGGTATCTTCTTAGAACCCGACCCCACCAAAGGGCGAGGCCTACGAAAAGAAATGGGCGTTTGGTACACCAATCCAAGATTAAACTTAGGAATCGAATTAGGATGGTCATTTACTCAACGTCTCTCTTTAGGCGTCCATTACCGTTGGGGAGATCGTTTAATTTACGATTCTTGCGACGGTAATTGGTGGAAAGACCCTATTCCAAGAGAGAAAGTCTATAGAGAAATCGTTTATAAGGAAATTGACCTAGACAAGGATAAAGATGGCGTGGTTGATACGCGTGACTCTTGTCCAGACATCCCTGGAGTAGTTAATTTATTCGGATGCCCAGACACCGATGCAGATGGTATCGCCGATGCCAAAGATTCATGTGTATTTATTAAAGGACCTCTATTCAATCGCGGATGCCCAGAATCTGTAAAACCTCTACACGACACCCTGAAACCCAAATTAAAGGAAATTCATATTTTCATCGATTCTGTAATCACCCCAGAATCTCAAAAGAAATTAGAAGATTTAACAGAAACGTTAAAAAACAACAAGAACCTTACGATTCAAACGGCAATTCCTCAAGATACCATTCCACCAGATACCAATGTTCTAGGTATGCTCCAACAAAAACTTAAAGAAAGCGGAGCACCCCCAACAGACATTCACTATGTAGGTACAGTTGAAAAAAAGAAAGACGATAAACCACATTCTATCGAAGAAATTAATGAGTACACAACAATAGAGGACATTATAGATCAAACATGGGCACTGCCAATTTTCTATGACTTAGATAGGGCTAGGATAAGACCGGATGCTGCAAAAGTCTTAGATAGTTTCGCATTGCATGTATTGCGGAGATTCCCTGACTTGATTGTGGAGCTTGGATCTCACACAGACTGTAGGAATACCATACCTTATAATAGGAACTTGGCTCAACGTCGAGCAGATTCCGCAGTTCACTATCTAATCACCTATTGGAACATTCCTAAAACTCAAATAAAACCCAAAGGATATGGTGAAGCCGAAATCCTGAATGGCTGTGTGTGTGAAGGTCAAAATATAGCCCACTATACAGACTTCGTAGATGGAAAAACAAGGAAATTAGTTGTCCAAAGAGACGCAGGTGGTTTCGTACAGAGAACATTCTACGAAAACTATAAACCCTACGAAATCCAAGTTAGAAATGGCGGCAAGAAAATGGTATTATGCGATGATTATCAACACGCTCAGAACCGAAGAACTACAGTACGATTTAGTATGGCTAATTCCAATATTGGGGTAAATCTAGACGGAGATATTAACAACACAAACGCAGGTTTAAATGCGGCGATGCAAGGAATTGATGCTAGTAAAATAGAGCCACAAAGTAAACCAGCAAAGCGAGAAGTGATTATCTATGTGAACGATAATAAAAAGTAACTATTCAATAAGTACCTTCTACAACACAATCCATTTCACAAATCCCAACTGAGCGTTTCCTACAAGATATACACCCGGAGATAGATCAGGCAACTCCAAAAGATCTTGAGTCAGCAGTATTTTACTGATAACAGATCCAGATTCCGATAATATGTTCACCTCTTGTTGTATCGGCACACATCGATTTGCTCCCCTAACTACTAGTTTAGAACGCTGGCCAGCATTAACAGGATTGTGAGAAATTTCAAATCGCATCATTTCACTCGCAAAATTAACTGCATTTAATTTACGACCATAATAATCACCCAAAAGGAAACTCAAATTCACAAACTGTAAGGACTCCTCTGTTTTGATGAAACTGTTACTAAATCGTTCATTCCCCAACGCCACCACAAAGGGATCAACAAATTCAATGGCTTCTAGTTGATAAAATGGCAAGTCGATAGATACTTTTCGTTTATTACAAGTATTAAAATTATTACCATCAAAATCATACAATAAATACATAAAAGGCTGCAATAAATCGCTATAACCAACCAAAACGAAACAATGTTGTGCTGAGTTGTATGCAGCACCGGTTATTAATCCAGAAACCGATAATGTACCAACTTTTAAGGCGGATTGAACCTTGTCATTTTTGGATAACCGATAAATCGATGACCCCAAACTACCCCATTCTTTTGTAAATAAATATAGGCTGTCTCCTACAGCTACCATTGCTTCACAATCAAAATTCGTTTTATTCGGTGCCAATTCAGTAAAATCCGTCTGCTCGGGATAGAAAAAACGTATAGAATCTTGCACTACAAAAGAATCCCTTAATAATGATTTTCTCCATTTGTAAATGGTTAAATCTTTGCGATTACCTCGGTAATTATTCCCAAAATCGCCAACATAAATAAAAGAATCATCCGAACAAATATCTTCCCAGTCCCTATTCTCCCCACCTAACATTTTTTTGGATTCAACAACAAATCCTGTGGAAGTATCAATCCTGTAAATTTTACTATCGGCATTATCATTATGTCCCCACAAATGACCTTGATAATTAACAAGACCTGAAATCTCAGGCAAATAATTCTGCAATAAGACGGAAGAAAAAGACTTAATTTTTGTAGATGGATACATACAAGAGCCATCATTTTTGGTTGCAGTAACCACAAAATTTATAGCTAAGGGGTCTGTGCAACCAAAAATCTGAGAATATCCTTGATTTACAAGCAATAATAAGCCAAAAAATATCCGCTTTTTCATGATGATTTCCTCCAAAATTAGTTCTAAAATGTAAAAAACACCTAAGAAAAGCCAACATAACAATTATTTTGGCATGAATTTCTCTAATAGCATTGCGCAATTAGAAACAAATTAATAAATTCGCATTAGATAATTATGGAAAAGCACCTTAAACTTATTTTGACCGTTGTGTCTGTTTTGTGTTTCACCTCTTTAATGGCACAGGGTGTTCCTGATGATCCAGATATTCAGGTTCCTGTAGATGGTGGTATTTTCACCGTTGTTGGTTCTGCCGTTGCTTACGGGGTATACCGTATGCGCAACAAAAACAACAAGTAAGAACTATCCACATTCGTGAAGGTCTTAAAACAATTCA
The DNA here is from genome assembly GCA_964554385.1 of uncultured Flavobacteriaceae bacterium. GTDB lineage: Bacteria > Bacteroidota > Bacteroidia > NS11-12g > UBA955 > JAGKXC01. The sequence goes on from CAZKOM010000076.1 coordinate 8,226, forward strand.
AGGAATCATTGTCCTCCTTGAATTTAAGCCCGGATCAATGGTATTTTATAAAGGCTTCACTAATCAGCGTATTGGTGTGGCCTTTTTTTCAATATTGGACTAGTATAGATAATTTTTTATCCGAAACTCTCCTACACGGCACAAGACATACTATAGGGATTTTATCCGGGACAACACCCCAAGCGATTGAGAAACCGGGAATATGTACTTATCTTATTAAAGACCACCGTGCTACATTGTTAATTGGCAAACCGTGCAATGGTAAATCCCTGTACTTCATGTTAATTGCTTTCATATTCGCAATCCCTAATCGTTCCCTAAAAACACAATTAATTTGGTCAATATTCGCTTCACTTTCCCTCTACATTTTTAACATGTTACGGATAGTAGGCTTATTTTTCATTGCCAAATCCATCCCCGACTGGTTTGACACCTTTCATCATCAGATTTTTCAAATTTTGATGTACGTAATAATTTTCGCTACATGGATACTATTTCTGGCAAAATCAGCAACAAAGCAATCGCTAAACTAGTATTCACCGCATTTTTCTTAGCGTTAATAAACACCGTTTACTACTGGATAAACGACAACTATATTCTTACCGGCGACCCGAACCATCCACACAAGCCACCTTTCGACAATCTCCCCCTTCGAATGCTCATCAGAGAAATAACTATTTGGTTATTCTATTTCTTCAATCTGAGCGCATTAAAAATCAATGGATTAATTCATCAAAAAAAGATACTATTATTTGGAACAATTATTTTTGATATTGCCACAATCGTTATCGCCATTATAAGACTCTTCTGGGATAACGAAGTGTTTTACCAAATTTATAGCAGCTTATTAGCCTTTTTAAATTCTAATTGGTTTTTTACAATACTCGTAATACTACATTACATAGCATTGACCATGAGAAACAACAAGCAAACGAACTAAGCTAACTTGGCTTACCCCATGAAGACAAAATCTTATGCAATCGATAAAACAAGAAAAAATGCACAATTACAACAACTTCTAATCCGATAATATAATACGGCCAATCTCCGATAATCAGTGGGTTTTCAGCATCTGGTTTCTGTGCCAAATACATATAATTTGCGCCAATCAACCAATTCACTAAACCAATTACCGGTAAGACTATTTGCGTATATAAGAATACCCGCTTCCATGAACCTTCTCGAGGCACGAAGCCCATACGCATTGTTGCATAAATACTCCCCAAAATGATTATTCCGTGAGATATTGTATAATCGATATGACTAAACAAGCTACCACCTGTGGTTATTTCCGGCGTTAAAAAAGCATGCACCGCACCGGCTCCCCAACACAACAAAAATTCATATGCCAATTGCTTGCCCGTAAACATAGTATACCCAACCAAAAGTTGTGAAAGTGAACACAATTGCAATGGCAAACTGGTTTCAATAGTCCAAGTACCCTGGGAAATTTGCCAAATCTGACTTACCGCAAAATTCATTAATGCAATTAAACCAAGAATTTTACCCCATTTTTTCTTGTCATCATCCGAAAAATTCTTGCTAATGACTAGGACAATAATAAAAATCGACCAAAAAACAACATTCAACAACACCCATTCGCGTGAGCCTACCGGAATGGTATGATGTAAAGAATTTCGATTCTGCATCCGCGCAATATACAATGAATCTCAAAGAATTAACAATATTCTTCTTTACTCGCTATCAATTTGTATCTTAGCAACATGGATAATTCCAATCAAAAAATTGGCAAGTTAATTACCTGGTCAACGATTTCTCGAGTACTGATTTGTTATTATATTTTCATTTCCAACCCCGTACTACTATTCGCTCAATTTCAAGGACTGAACCCGTACGTTTACAATAGTCCCATTAGTATTCAAGTTCCGGCGCCAAGACATCATATACCATTAAACGGAAGCTTCCAAGCTCCGCGTAAGTTGTATTGGTATGTTAATCCATTATTAGAAAATCAGTCTACCCGAGCTATTTCATTGCTTTCACAAGCACTGGATGAAATGTTGAGCTATACAACAGACCATGGCATAACCTTTATTCAAACATCCAACCCCAAAAAAGCACAACTTATTATCAACGGTCCACCAAGTTTACCGGATCCCAACCAAGCACAACTACCAACCATAGAGCAACAATACTATTCACTGGAAATACAAAAACAAAAAATTACTATATATCTAGGCGGAACGGCTGCAGCTTTCCATTTATATAGCAATATTCAACAATGGATTTATTACTACACTGACATTGCCCCTTATCTTTTCCCTGACCAAACAACCTACCCTTTAAATTGTGCATCCATTAAAGACTACCCAAACAGCAGATACCGAGGGATGCATTTAGATATTGTTAGACACTTTTTCAGACAGGAACATATTTCTCAGTATTTGGAAATGATGGCCCTCTATAAGTTCAATGTACTTCATTTACACCTTACAGACGACCAAGGTTGGCGAATAGAAATCCCTTCTTTACCCAAACTTCAAACTACCGCCGCCTACCGAACTGGATCACAAGTTGGACCGTATAAAAATCAAGAGTTCGACACCCTCAAATACGGCGGATTCTTAACTCGTAATAACATTCGTTTTTTGGTAAAGAAAGCTTCCGAGTTAGGTATAATTATTATTCCTGAAATTGAAATGCCAGGTCATGCAATGGCCGCATTAGCTGCATACCCTCATTTAAGTTGCAACGGTGGATTACTTTCTCACCAACTAACACCAGCAAATAACGCTATTCAAAAACCTTATCAACCCCCCACCAGTGGATCAAAAACACTCGCAAAAACCGACACACTTTTATCGTTTGAAGTAGCGAAAGGATGGGGCGTTTTTGACGATGTGTTTTGTGCTGGGAATGAAGAAACTTTTAAATTTCTAGAAAACGTACTTACCGATGTCATTGGACTATTTCCCAACTCTCCTTATATTCATATCGGTGGAGATGAATGTCCTAAAACGCGTTGGAAATCTTGTCCAAAATGCCAAAAAAGAATGAAAGAGGAAGGACTTCA
>CAZKOM010000077.1:0-11181 GCA_964554385.1 uncultured Flavobacteriaceae bacterium
ATAACAACCCCTTGCTTGTTATCGGCTACCCATAGGCTGGAGGACCAGCTGGGATGGTTTACAGGGGGGTAGGCATAGCCGAGGATTCCGTCTATATTGTTGTACGACATATCGCAAACCCAGACATTTAGATAACGGGCGGGGTCCCAGGCGTTGGATCCGCCGGAGGCTGCAAATTTCATGTTATCATTTAGTTGTCCGTTGAAGCTTCCCCATTGGGTAACGGTAGTGGCTTTTCTAAGGATGCCGTTGGTGGCATTTCCTTGGGGATCGGTGGTAGCAAATTCGAACTGTATTCGGGCACTGCCAACGATGGGCTTGAAAATGTTACGGGTACGGGTGGTATCGGGATTGAGTCGGTTGAAATCGCGGTTCAGCACCTCCAATTGTGAAAGGATGAGGGAATCGTGAACGTTTTCGTTGTTGTTGCTGTACAGGATATGGAATACTACGGGGATATGAAAAATGGTATCGTAGGTATAGGTAGTATCGGTGATGGTAATTTTGCGGTTAGAGGGGGATTTGGAGCTCAGTTTTTGTTGGGAAGATTGGTCGAAGTGGGCATTGTAGCCGGGGTATTGTTGTTCCAATTGTTTGAGGACTTGTTGGAATCCGCAAGGTTCAATGGTTGGGTTGAGTTCGAGGAATGGGATGGGCTCCTCTTGGCTTATACTGTTTTGGGAAGTGCCTGAATGCGTATGACTTTGAGCTTGAATCAGGGTAATTAGGGCCAAGAATACTATGGATAGGAAGTAATGTTTTTTCATGGGAGGATGGGTTGGAAATGGGCGGTATCGTTATGAAACGTAACTAATTTAACATTTTTATCGGAAATAGTTTGCATTTGTGCTGAATCTTTGAGGGTTCCTAGAAAAATTAGATTGGGGTTTTTCACGGTAAGCCATGCGGGTCTCATGGTTTCAAAGGAGACGTATTGGGTGGCTTGGGGTATTTCCTGTTGTAGGTAATAGGGTTTGGGCGGGTTCTGATTTAGCAACGATTTGGCGCAATACGAAGTAAATTGGATTGTTTCTTGGAAGAGTGAAACAAATAGTATGATAAGAACTTGTTTTTTATTAAACCAAATACTGTCGTGATCTTCTTGGTTGAGAATTAGGAGTGCTATAATGATTAGGGGAATTACATAGCGCGTTTCAATATGGGAGATAAATAAAAGGTTGAGGTAGAAGGCAAATACGAGGATAAAAATCCACCAGTTCGATTTGGTGTTTTTGTTTAGAGCAACGGTCAGTAGAATGAGAATCCACCAACAATAATCTTTTAGGAAGATGTAGGCATTGGCCAGGTAATATTTTACTAAATAGGGTTTTGGTGTGGTTTGTAGGATATTGTTGGCTGTGTTGGTTTTAGATTCTACATGTACAGCGATATCCAACCAGGGCCATTGGTGGATGAAACGGGGATGATGTTGAAGTGCGGGTTGGTTTTGGTATTGAATATCGGAATTGTAGACTTGTGCCAAGGCCTTCCATTGATCGGCACTGTTGTAGTGTACGGTAGGCGCTAACTTGCTAATATATCGAAAATTATAATTCCCGGTTTTACCTAATGTTGGACTGGTATAGTTGATTTTACCGAACAGGGTTGCCCAAGCGATTGCAAACAGAAGAATTGCAGCAAGGGAAATGACTATATTGAGGCTCTGTTTTTTATTGGATTTAGTTTTCCATGTAAGTACTAATGCAATTACCAGTGTAGCTAAGACTAGGTAGAAGCCAACGGGTCGAGTTAGGCCGGTGAATATTGATAAAATTATAAGGATTGGGGTATAATTGGGATGATTCTGTTTGTACAGGAGCCAATAAAAGAAAAGTACAAGTCCCAATAGTAGCGCTGGATCGGAAACGCTTTGTACCGTAAAGAAAGTAAGTAAGGAGTACACTCCAATTAAGCCGTATTGGTACTGTTTGGAATGGTTTGATTTAAAGGTAATTTGATTGAGAAGGATTAAAGCAAGGGTTGAAAATAGTATACGCGCGGCGGATAGCGAGGGAAGGACATCCATTCCCAGGTGTTGGAATAGCGACGCGACGAGTGGGCTCATGCCCGACCAAGTGAGGTTGAAAAAAGCCTTCCAATTACCGAGAAACAGCTGCTGAGATATGTGGCCGTAAGCGATATTATCGATGCTAGCAAATGATTCGTGGTATTGGGGAGTGTATACGTACAGAATCATCAACACCAATTGGGTAAGTGTGATGAGGATGAGTTTCAGGTTGGCTTTAATTGCCATTGAAGGTTGGTTTACGTTTTTCGTTGAATGCGGCAACGCCTTCTTTATAATCGTTGGATCTACCGGCAATTTCTTGGTACCAGGCTTCCATTTGCAGCATGGTATCGAGATCGGCCGAATAGGCTTTATTCAACATTTTTTTGATAAGTCCGATGGATTGCGTAGGTGCTGCTGCGTAATAGTTGGTGAGTTTTTCTATTTCAGCATCCAAGTTTTCCGGGGAAGTAACGGTATTGATGAGTCCCAATTCTAATGCTTGGGCGGCGCTTACTTTGGTAGCTTGGGTGGCCAATTCAAAAGCTTTCGCGGGGGATATGGCTTTCGCGAGGAAATAGGAAGATCCGGAATCGGGAACTAATCCTACATTGATGAATACCTCGATAAAGGAGGCATTATCGGCTGCTACGATGATGTCGCAGGCTAGGGCCAAGGATGCACCGGCACCAGCGGCTACACCGTTTATTCTACCAATAATGGGTTTAGGCATTTCCCGCATTGCTTTGATGATGGGATTGTAGCGTTTGTATAGGGATTCACTGAGAGAGCGGGATTTGGAACCGGCAATGGATTTGAGATCTTGTCCAGAACAGAAGGCTTTACCGGCACCCGTGAGTACGATTACCCGTACTTCGTTATCTTTTTTGGCTTCTTTTAGCGCGGCTTGTAAATCGTAGCTTTGGGTTTCGTCGAAAGCATTGAATACTTCGGGTCGATTAAGGGTAATGGTTGCAATGGCTCCGTTTTTTTGATACAAGACGCTAGTAAGTTCCATGAAAGCAAAAATAAGGAATTGCTTGAATGGATGCGGGGGCTTATGGTTAAAATGAGAAAATGGGAGTTATTTTGACTGTAAACCTTGCAGAATAATGTGGGTTGGGAGGTTGATGATGGCGGCAAAGAGGATACCGGTTATGAGTTCTTTGTGGGTATGCGCTTTGAGTTTCCTGCGTGAGATGTAGACCAAGGCGGTAATGAGGCTACCGAAGATGATGCAAGAAATGGGGTTTATTTGTGATAGATGTACGGCATTTGCGTTTTGGGCTCTTAAAGCATGAAGGCTAAGGAAGAAGGTAGCGGAGGCGATTGCGCTGCTGTGGATGGAAATTTTGAAATTCAGGTAATTACATAGGGTTACTAGCACTAGGGAAAGGGTGATTAGAACGGCAAAGGCCGTGCATTCGCTGAGTTGATGTTGTATAATTGCAATGGAAGGGTGGATGAAATTGGGATGGGTGTTGGCGGTGAAATCACCGTATTGGGCTAGTAGTGCTTGGACTTCTTGGGTTGGGGAGTAATAGAATTTTCGGAATAATTTCAGTTCGGTACCGAAATAGGCGAACACAATCCAAGCTCCGAAGATGGAGCTAATTAATGGTAGAATGCGTTGGTTGGCTTGGGGCATTTCTATACTGCTGATGCGTTTGGTGTGGGTGAGCCAAAAGCTGACAACCATCGGCAGAATTAAAAAACCAGCGGTGGGAATCCCGTATAGTAGAAAGTGGGAAATGTTGTGATTTTGGGAATCGGAGAAATAGGGTTTAGCTATTGGAGCATAGTTAATCGCCATGATTAGTTCCGAACTTAAGTAGTAGGCAGTTGCCAAGGTAACAAATCCCGGAAAGAACAGGTAGGTAATTAATTTCCAGAATGCTCTGCCGGTGCTGGGTTGCAGCGTCATGGTTACTTCCTTATAAGGGCCCCTTGTTGTTCGTAGGCGGCAATGAGTTTTTGCATGGATTGGTCGATTTCTTGGTCTACCAATGTGGCATTGGGATTGGAGAAAACGAAGGCCATGGCTACTGATTTTTGGTTGTTTTCGAGTGGTTTTCCTGAGAATACATCGAATACTTTTATTTCCGATAGATGGGGAAGATTCAATTTGGACGCAGTTGCTTTTAGGTCTTTGTAATTGAGAGACTGATCCACAACCAGAGCGAGGTCTCGTCTTACGGTTGGGAATTTGGATGGTAGTTGAACTTTTTGCGTGGGTTTGGCAGACAGGATATTATCGATAGGGATTTCCACGGTCCAAACTTGGCCGTTAATTTCCGCGGCTTTGGTCCAATCGGCCTTGGCTGGTTGGATATTTACTTTATCGATAGCCAGGGTTGATCCCATGCGGGTAAACAAACCTTGTACAATTTGTTTGATTCGGTAATACTGGATATTTTTTGTGGGTGCTTCCCAGCTTTCGGGCTGTTCTTGGCCCCAAAACACCATCGAAAGCATGGTTAATTCTTTGAATTTGTCGGTGGTATTGGGAATGAGGGAATATATTTTTCCTATTTCGAAGGCTTGAACCCCCGCTGCTCTGCGGTTGGCATTGAAGGCGATGGATTGCAATAGACCGGGAATAAGCGACAAGCGTAGGGTGTCCATATCCACACTGAGTGGATTGCTCAATTTTACGGCTTTTTCTTCGTTGGGGTACCAGGCGGATGGGTGCAATGAATTGGTGGACGCTTCGGTTAGTCCTTGGTCGATGAGGAAAGCCCTAATTTTATTGATTTTGTTGTATTTGTTGATGCCTTCGAAGGTCCCTAGGGAGGCTTGAATTTTGCCACTCATGGGGATACGATCGTAGCCGTAAATTCTGAGAATTTCTTCGTAAACGTCTACGGGCTGTTTAATATCGGTTTTCCAAGACGGAACCTGGCAACTCAAGGTTTCTTGGTTTAGTTGGCATTGAAATCCGAGTTGGGTAAGGATTTGCAGGGTGATATCGGTTGGAATATTATCGCCAGCAAATTTTTGGAAATCGGGGTAATGGATATGAATGGTTAATGGTTGATGTTTTACCGGGTAGTTATCGGAAATTCCGGTTGGGGTAGCACCTGTATGGTTTTGGATTAATTCTAACAGGGTATGGGCGGCATCGGGAATGTTATCTTTGTCGATGTTGCGCTCAAATCGAAACGAAGCATCGGTAAATATAAGGTGTCGTTTAGACGATTTGCGAATGTGTGTGGGATGAAAATGTGCAATTTCCACCAAAATATTTTTGGTATTGGCGGAAACTGCGGTTTTTTTACCACCCATTACACCGGCGAGGGCGATGGGTCCATTGTCATCGGCAATGATGATATCTTCGGGGTGTAATTCTATGGTTTTTCCATCCAGTAATTCTAGTTTTTCTCCCGAGTTGGCAGTGCGCACGTGGATATTGCCTTGAATGGTATCGGCATCGAAAATATGGTTTGGGTGACCGGTATGGTGCAGGGTAAAATTGGAGAAATCCACCAGGTTGTTCTTAGGATCAAGGTCGATGGATTTAAGGTGGGTTTGGATATCTTCGGGCGAAGGTGCAACTTGGGTGTTGCTAAATTCTATGGCCAAGTATCGTTCGCATAGTTTGGCATCTGCGATATGAATGGACTTTTTAGTTGGTGGAAGGGAGGGTAGCGGGTTGGTGTTTACGCGCTGGAAGGGGTGGTTGAAGAGAGCGGCCAAATCAGAGGCAACGCCTTTATGGGAGCAGGCATCACCGCGGTTGGCAGTAAGTCCAATTTCCAGGGTAGTTGCCGATTGAATATTAAAATATTGGTTGGCGGGGGTACCGGCGATTGCTGATGGGGGTAGCACCAGGATACCGTCGTGAGAATTTCCAAGTCCACATTCGTCTTCGGCGCAAATCATTCCTTCGGACACTTCGCCGCGAATTTTTGCTTTTTGGATGGTAAAGGGTTCTTTACCGGGCATGTGGATGGTAGTGCCAACGGTGGCTACGATCACTTTTTGTCCTGCAGCCACGTTGGGTGCGCCGCAAACGATGCTTTTGGGTTGGTTATCTCCAATGTTTACGGTGGTGAGGGACAATTTATCGGCATTGGGATGTTTGGTGCAGGTAAGCACTTCGCCAACTACAAATCCATCGAGATTGATTCCGCCTGGGTAAACGGTTTCGATGTGTTCTACTTCGAGTCCAGAAACGGATAATTTTTCTTCTATTTCTTGGGCTGTTGCAGGGATAGGTAGTAACGTTTTGAGCCAGTTAACCGATATTTTCATGGGTACTGCGAAGTTAAGAAAAGGACGTTGATTAAATTGGAAATTTCCTTCGAGAATTTATTGTGAAAACGGTTTGTCGATTAATTACTACCTTTGATAAGTTCTAGAATATGTTAAAATAAAGACCAAATGAGTGTATTAGTTGTTATCTTTTCAGAGACAAGAGCTTCGGAATTAACATTTAGTAGTTTCAAAAAACACCTTTTAGATGTTTACAATGCCGATTTAGCACTTTGTGTTGGTAATAATAGTCGTGAGGATATCAGTAATCCATTTTACAAGCATGCTAAATATCAGTGGGTTATGGAGGAACCTGCAGATTTTGGGGATTATTTATCGAATTATATTTATCGAAATTTTCCAGAATTAATTGATTCTTACAAACGTTTATATGCCATTAAGTATCAATTTTTAGGAGGTATAAAAGAATCCGGTCATCCGGGAAGTTCAGGGATTTTATTGAGTTTTCGAGATTTTTTAATTCAGAATATAATCAAAGAAAAAATTTGCGAAAAATATGATACAATTATCATTACAAGGTCTGATTATATTCATTGTTTAGAGCATCCGGCATTAGAGACATTGGATCCAGATAAAATTTATTTTCCTGATGGCGAACGTTATGGTGATTTTCCTTATCCAGGATTGACAGATCGTCATATTATATGTCCAAGTAAGTATGTCATTCGGGCTCTTTCTATTTTGGAGACCATTTTCAGTGATTTTGAAAACAATTTGATCGAGTTAGAAAGGCATAAAGATTGGAATTTAGAGAAGTTGATATATTGGAATTTGGGTAAATATAATTTAACGAATAATATCGCATTTTTTCCATATATTTTTTACACTGTAAGACCAGTTGATGGTCATACAACATGGGGTCAAGGTTATTTTAGTAATCGTAGAAAGTATTATATAAAATATCCAACGGAGTTTGAATCAGCCATGTATTTTAAATTATTGAATGAAAGTATATTTTTGAGGCCCTTTAAAAAGAAGTTGGTTAATCAGACAATAAATCCGATGTTATTTTTCTTTATGCGTCGTTTGATTTGGAGATTTTATTTTTAAGAAAGAATGAAAAAAATTTGCATTACTGGGGGAGCGGGGATGATCGGTTCCCATTTGTTAAAGAAATTGGTTACGGATGGCTATCACGTAGTTGTTATTGACAACTTATGGAGGGGTAAACTATCTTACATTGAAGAAATAGAGGGATTCAACGTAAATCGGGATTTTCATAATTTGGATTTAAGCGACCCTAAAAATAAACCGGATGTAATTCACATATTAGAGGGTTGTTTTGCAGTATTTCATTTAGCAGATATTGTTGCAGGAATAGAATATGTATTTAACAATCAATATGATATTTTCAAAATCAATAATGAAATTAACTCTTTGGTTTTTTCTTGTTGTGAATTGGCTTCGGTAAATAAAATTATTTATGCTGGTACAGTTTGTTCATTTCCCAAGGATTGTCAAATGTCATTGGATTCCGTGTTGAGAGAAGAAATGTTGTTTCCTGCGGAGCCGGAATCGGCCTATGGATGGTCTAAATTGATGGGTACATTGGAGTTAAACTATTTATCGGAAAAATCAAATTCGAAGATTGAAGCAACTACGATCATGTTTCATAACGTATATGGACCAAATTGTGATATAGACCCTAGTCGAAGTCAAGTAATACCTTCAATAATTCGCAGAATTTATGAACTTAAGGACGGCGAAACGTTAACAGTTTGGGGGAATGGTGAACAGGGTCGTGCATTTATACACGTAGATGATGTTGTGAATGGTTTGGTATTAGCATTAAACAAGTCACATCTGCCGAATATTATACAGATTGGTCCATCCAAGTGTACATCGATAAATGAATTAACGGGTATTTTACTTAGAGAGGTTTTCCATAAAGAGGTTGTTGTTCACCACGATTTAACAAAGCCACATGGAGATTTAGGCAGGTATGCTGATTACAGTTTAGCCCAAAAAGTTCTAGGTTGGGAGCCCCGAGTTGATATAGTTTCAGGACTTAGACAAACCGCGGATTGGATTTTGGATCGGTTGAACAATACAATCTAATCCTTTAAAGGATAAGCTGAATTTACTTCTTCGCAGTTGAATGTAAGGCTTTTCTGCGGATGCGGGAGGTGCGGATATAGAGTATACCGGAGGCAATGCAAAGGGAAAGCATAAGCCAGGCTAGGGGGCCTTTGGGTCCTTGCAATACAAATTGAACGTAGGCTTCTACGCCGCTAATAGCGGCCGCGACCAGGAATAAGAGGGCGAGGACGTGGTATTTGATCATGGGGAATATTGATGGTTCCTTGGTAGTTGATAATTTCCCAATCGGTAAAGGATTGGTTGGAGATTAGGCCAGTACCTTGGGTAATTTGGTCTTTGCCAGTAATTTTTACGAATTTATCGGTATGGATGGTTCCGGTTTCTTGGTCCCAGATGAGCTCTTCGGTATTGAGGGTTTCGCCTTTGGTGTTGAGGATTTCCACGTTGCGCTGTACTTTTACCTTCTTTTCTTTGGGAAAAGAGATGCCGTATTCGGCGGTAAGGTAGCTTTCTAGTTGCCCTTCGGGGTTATAAAAATCGACCTTCAACCCTTTTTTCATGAGGACGTAGGGTTTTTTATTGTTTTTGGAGGCGATGAGTAAGGGGGAAAACATTCGGGCTCTAAGGAGACCGGAATCGGTAAATTCTATGGTAACCGTTTCTGCGTATTCGTTGAGGGAGAGGGTGTCTTTTTTGGTGGGTTTGAAGTTTTTTGCAGTTTCGGAACAACTGGAGAACAGGGATGTGATGGTGATTAACAAGCTCAATCCCAACACAGAAATGAAACTGGGGATGTACTTGTTTTCGGATTTCATGGCTGGGGTTGGTTGGGTAAAACGATGATTAGTCGAATTTACGTCGTTGGAACCAAACATCGCCCAGTTGCACAGCGATGGTGAAGTTTAAATATTCTTCGGTAGCCAAGCTGTTGTTGAAGGGTTTGGGGCTGCGTTTTAGGTAATCGATTTGCAGATTCACCATAGAAACGAGGGCGGTATTATCAAAATATCGTCTAACGAACGGAATGCCAATACCGATAAAGGCGCGTTGTTCATTGATGTTGTAAATTCCAGTTGGGTTGCTGCCGTTAAATTGGTACTGGGTATTTGCGTTTGAGGCTCCTAATCGGATAGGCCAAGGCATTTTCTTTTTGCCCGAGGCCCTACTGTCTAAGGGGTTGATTATTAAGGATATTCCGGCTTCGCTTCGGTCTACATAGGTACGATTGGCATCGAAGAACATAGACGAATTGCTGCTCCATAATTGCTTTTTGTAATCTACATTCAGGGTTAATTTCTGTTTGTATCGAACGGAATAACCCAAACCGAATGCTAGGGGCAGGGTGAAGGGCTGTTTGTACAGGGAGGATTTTAGTATTGTATCTTCCGGATTTAGGTAACCACCGGCCAAGTACATGCTGCGAACCAATCGTTCTTGGGAACCATTTAGGCTATTAAACCATTGAAGGGAAGCGCCGATACTGTGGTAGAGGGTGTCGGTTTTGAAGTTGAGGAGCAAACCCGCTTTTTGCTGCATTCCGCGCACTTGAACGGTTCGGTAGTCTTCTACATATCGAAAGTTGGTTGAATCGGGGATATAGAAGAGGGATTGATCGATGAGGGTTCCAAACACCCAGCCGGCTGAGTAGCCAAGGGAAAGGGTATTACCCAAGCGTAGCGCGTGGGATGATTCCAAAAGGTTAACTCCGCCACCTCCAGAATGGGTAGTTTTGGATGGGAAAGGACTGGTATTGTTGATAGCATATTGGTAGCCCATGCCTGAAAGTGGTTTCAAAGTAAGGGCTGAATTGGTAGCAAATCGGGTGGATTTGTACGTTTTTATCTTGTTGAGTGAATCGCGGGTAACTTTCCGTTTATAGTAATTCCATGTTCGAAAAGCGAGGGATACATAGGAAATTCCACCCCCGTTGAAGGTTCTGGATTGGTCGTTAGCCGATAAGGTTCCTGTATTTGCCCGGGCACCCATATCGAGGGTAGTGTAATACAAGTTTCCCAGTGTAGCTGGGTTGGCAAGCGAGTAGGTATAGGCTCCGGAGCGGGTTTGGTTAGCTCCAGCAATTTGCAAGAAGTTTGCGGACGACCATTCGCCGATACCGAAATTGGAGTAGGGCGAAAGGGTTTGGTTCTGTCCAGTGGTACTTTGTGCAGTAATTTGGAGTGCGTTTAGCAGCGCAAAAAGGAAAAGGGTGAACTGAAAGGTGGCTTTCCGGCTAACCGTTGGCAGAAAGGGATTTAGTTTAAGCGATAGCATGGAATAGACCGTAATGGACCAATAAAGGCTGTACAAATATCTGAGTTTTTAGCAATTCGGACAATAGGGGGGCGTCGCCACCGGTGAGGAAGACCGTAGAAGCTGGGAATTTTTCGTTAAACAGTTGAATTTGGTAGTTTATTTCGCCGATAATTCCTGTTTGAACGCCGGAGAGTATTGAGTTTCCGGTAGAGTTTCCGGGCATAGGTTCTGCGAGTTCGTGGGATACCAGGGGCAATTTTCCGGTGAATTGATGGAGTGCTTTGTAGCGCATTTGGATGCCGGGGGAAATGGCACCTCCTAGGTAATTGTTGTTGTTATCGAGCCAATCAAAGGTGATGCAGGTTCCTGCATCGATAATGAGGGCGGGTGAATTGGGGGGGAGTAAGAATTGGGCTCCCAGCACTGCGGCTAGTCTATCTGGGCCGAGGGTATGGGGTGTTTGGTATAGAATATTGATGGGAAGTTTCAGGCTGGTACCAAACAGGTGCACGGGGCAGGGAAGGTTGGATAACCAAGGGATTTCTTTGGTAGCGGTGCTGAAGATGCAGTTGGTTAGGGGGAGGTTTTCGAAGGGTTGGGTATCG
>CAZKOM010000078.1:0-11030 GCA_964554385.1 uncultured Flavobacteriaceae bacterium
TTTAGGGTTTGGGCGTTGGCCTGATTTATAAAACCAGCAAAAGCCAACAGCGAGCAGATACCTAATGTGAATGATTTTCTCATAGTAGATTTAAATCGACAATTTTTTGTCAATTCAAATATACAATTACCGTACCTTAAATTGTAATAATTCACAAAATGCACTGTTTAAATGAGCTATTTCTCCCAGAAAGTGAGATTTTCTTATAATTATTAGAATGAATGAAAGTGAAAAATTAAATCAATGATTACTTTTGTTTTCGTGAATTTTAACCAATTTTTTAGAATTTGGATTTTCGTTCTGTGTATGGGGTTGGGATTGTTTATACCATTACATGGGCAGGTAGACACCTCACAAAACTTGAGATTTGGTTTTTTTGGCGATTTTTATACGGGTAAGAATCTACTGGCTAATAGAAATTCGGAAGTTGGGTTAGATGATTTAGTTAGTCATCATAAGTTGAGAGAGTTAGCTGTAAATACTGCAATAGTAACAGCTGATTACACAGAGAACCGTGTTCGATTTTCGGGAGGTTTAGGAATGGGTAGTTATTTTTTAAAGAATTTAGCCAATGAGCCAATTGGATTTCGAAATGTTTTTCAGTGTTATGGTGGAGTGAAGCCGTTTAATTCCAAGTCAATTTGGCTAGACGTTGGAATTATACCGTCTCATATCGGATATGAATCGGCTATTTCTATGGATCAACCAACTTTAACGCGTAGTTTGGTTTCCGATTTTTCGCCATACTACGAGGCGGGGTTGAAATTAAGCGGTAAGTATAAACGCATTTCGGCGTCAATTCTCCAATTAAATGGATGGCAAAGAATGTGGCGTACCCCCAATGATATAGGTTTACACCTAGGTTCGCAAATAAGTTATCAAGGAGATAAACTTTTTTTAAATTATTCAGGGTATTACGGCGGATTAAATCAAGAATTGGAATCGGAGCGCAGAATATTTCATAATATCTATGGTATCTACAGTGTTACGGAACATATGAAAATTTGGCTTCTATTAGATTTTGGACACGATGATGTTGGTAGAAATGCGAAGGATTGGTGGGGTAGCGCGGCAGTGATACAATATAAACTTAATAATCAATTTAGTTTTTCGGGCAGGTTTGAGCGGTTTAAAGATTTGAATAATAGAATTGTTGTTTCCTCGGTTAATTCTGCAGATTTAACGGGTTCTTCTGTGAATATAGATTACAATTTTTCTAAAAAAGTGTTAATTCGAGCGGAAGTGAAACAATTAAGTTCAGCTAAGCCAATGTTTTATAATCAACATTCGTTGTCTTTTTCAAATAGTAGTATACTAGCTATTGGAAGTATAGCTTGGAAAATAACAAATTAGGAAATGTTGTTTTGGAGGCTGACTTAACCTATCCTCGTATTATTTTGCCGGGAAAAGGGTGTTTAATTTTTGAGTTCTATACGTGAATATCTCCTCAACACGTTTATGAACAAATAATTTTCCTGCAATCCAACCGAAGGGTCCTTTACCAATATCGTAATGCAAAATATCAGTCATTAGTACACCTCCATTTTCTTCTTGGAAATGGTGCTCGTGGTGCCAAATTGCATATGGCCCTTTTCTTTGTTCGTCTACAAAGAATTTTTTGTCTGTAACGTGAGTAATTTCGGTGCACCAGTCAAACTCAATATTCAGTAGTGGTTTGATTTTATAGGTAATAAATAATCCGGGATACATTTCCGCAGGTGGATTGGAGGTGATTTTAAATACCATGTCCTCCGGAGTGATTTCGTTTAAATTTCTAGGGTTAGAAAAAAACGACCAAGCTTCGTCAAGTGTTATGGGTAAAAACTGTTCCTGTGATAACCTACGCATTCATATAAAACACGAGACGACGAAACAAGTTTTATTTTAACGAATAATATGTAAGTATTTGGTTACGGTGCCGGATGATAATACAACGCTCAACCAATAATTTCCGGCTGCTAAGAATTCAGGAATACGAATAGAATTATCATCTTGCGGCGCACCTTCCCATACAATATTTCCAATGGAATTAACCAATTTAACACGTTTTATTATTTCGTTTGAATTAAAATAAACTTTATCGGTTACTGGATTAGGATAAATAGTTAGTAACGGGTTACGGGTTTGTTTTTTATTAATATTTAATCCGAAAGGCAAAAAGGTGATTTTTGATATTCTTACGAAACTAGATGTTGTTGATTGTTTGGAAAAGGATGAATCAGTTAACCAAAGCATGGCGCTAGCATACTCGGGCATTTCCGTGTAGTTAGGGAGCCATTCTATATTTTCGATGGAAGGAATTGCCCCGGAATGATTGTAATTGGAAGCAGATTTTGAAAAGGTTCCACTGCCAATAATTGTATCTCCTCTAAAAAAATTAATCGTGGCTGTGAATCGATCTTCATTACTTAAAAAGCCAGTCCAATTTATTTGTATGGCTCCCGGTTTTGTATTGTAAGTGAATGTGGGTTTGTCGATAGAGGGGTTTGGATTTTGCAAACTATTTGTAAGTGCCCATGCTGCTATGGTGTCTTTTACGTTGTTAACACTTAGTGGTTGTGACTTTAGTTCAAGTACATTTTTATTACCATCAAAGAACTTAGAAGTTAAAGTAATGACTTGGTTGTCTTTTCTGTTGTTATAATAAGCTAGATGAGCTGTAGTCCAATTTTGTGGGTGTTCAATTGTGGATGAATACCATTCATCTAATCTAAGATTACTGTTGTCTGGAATTGTTCCTTGGGAATTGGAGATTTCGATATTAGATATTGATAAATTACCGCTTGAATTAGGTTTTTTTCCTCGTAAACTGCTATAAATAACAATAAAAGCAGAATCTGCAATTAAACCGGGAACTGGATGTGCATAGGTTAATGCAAAGTTTGCCAGCGCATGTGTTGAACTATTGCCTTGGCCTGGGAGTAAATAAAATTGTTGTAAAATGATTGGCATGGTATCAGCGCCCCTTGTACAACCGATAATGATCAGCGCGGTGTCGGATAAAAGATTGTCTGTTCTGTAGCTAATTTTAAGATTATTGGGCGTGCCGTTTATAGGAAAGCCTCCATTGTAATAATCTGGGAATCTTCTACCTATTTGGTATAAGGAAGTAAACCCACTTGTATCATTAAATAACGTAACTCCAAGATTGTTAGGATCAATACTGTCTTTAGCTATTTTACCTTGGTAATTCCAATTATTTAAATAACGAGAGGAGGTATTAACCCACGTTGAAAAATCGAAATTGGGTATATTTTGGGCTTTAGAAGAGGTTGAAACTACTGCTAAAGCCCAGAAAATTAAGTAGGGTTTTAAATTATGTAAAGGATGCATTACGTGTTACGGTATTGCAATATAACTTAAGGGTGCTGAATAATTATACTTTGCTGATTAATCATGCCTGACTTCTCTTCCAATTGTATAAAGTAAAGTCCGTTTGCCCAGTTGTTGGATGTTATCCAAAGTTTAGGTTGGTTAAGTTTACCTGATTGAATTACGCTACCGTTTATATTTATTATTCGGTATTGAATATCCATTGTGTTGGTTTCAATCCAGAATCCATTATCTGAGGGGTTTGGGTAGGCAGCGAAATTATTAGAAGTGTTAATGGTTGTAACCGCAGCCTGACTTCTACCCTTAACAACTTTAACTGTTGTGCAATACACAGTAGAGCATTTGTTTAAAGAATCGTAAGCAAATAAGCATACATAATAAGTACCTGAACTTGAGTAGGTTTTACTTGGAGTTTTGTCTTTGCTAAAGGTTGAATCTCCAAATGACCAATAATATGATTTAGCGCCTGTACTCTTATTGGTTACAAATATTTTACCTGTAGTTGAAACAGAGTCAACTGTGAAGGCAGCTTGCGCAACACATGGTAAACAATCAACATATACGGTTTTACAAACCCAGGTATCGCATTTGTTGCATGAATCATAGAATTTTGCGCATACGTTGTAATATCCTTTTTCTTTGAACTCGTAGGTGGCCAATCTTCCAGGGGATAATAGCGTAGCAGATCCTGTGTTGTTGCCAATTTTGAATTGATATTTCCAGCAAGGTGCAGATCCCAAATTATTTGCTTCAAATGTGTAACTGTTGCATTTATTACTATAACTAAAACCAGCATTAGTCCAATCACACTTAGTAGTAGATGGTTTACATTCTACATTGAATATCTTATATATCTGAGTATCGCAACCGGTGCATTTATTAATGAATTTTCCAATAATAGCGTATTTACCTGTATCGGCAATTGTACTAGAAGCCAATCGGTTGTAAGCTAGAATTTCTTCTTTTCCGGTTTTAACGTTGTATAATGACAACTGATACGAGAAGCAGCTATCGATATTAGAAAGGTTGGAAAGCTCGAATGTGTAATTATTGCATTTATTAGTAAATCCGACAGCTAATGTTGTAGGCCAAATACATGGCTTTTTAGTTACGGGTGCTTTAACTTCGATTTTTTTGCAAACGTAAACGAAGCATTTGCTGGTAGTTGAGTAAATTTTAACGCATACTGTGTAAATGCCAGGCTTTTTATAAATTTTCTGAGGGTCTTTTCCTGTTGAGGTTGTACCATCTCCCCAATTCCAAAAATAAGTTGCTGTAGATGAAGATGATGCTAAAAACTTAAAGGTAGAGTCGTTCAATTGCTTGAAGCTAAAGTTTCCAACCAATTTACAAGGATTTCCCACTTCAACTTTTTTACAAATGGTAATTTTACATTTTTCCAATTTATCTACGATGGTAACACAAACAGTATAGACGCCTGCTTTTGTGTACCGATGCAGAGGGTCTTTGCCTTTGCCTTTTGTGCCATCACCAAAATCCCATGAATAATAATAGCCTGAATTGCTTGAGGCGTTAAATCTAATTTCTCCGTTTCTACCGCTTCCAAATTTAAAGTCACCTTTTAATTCACAAGGTTTTCCGCAAGACACTTTGATTTCTTTACAAATTTCTGTGCTGCAAACCTTACCTGCCGAATCTTTTACGGTAACAATCATGCATACTTTATATACACCTTCCTTAATATATGTTTTTGTTGTTGTGCTACCAGAACCATCTGTTTTATCGCCAAAAAACCATTTCACTGTGGCACCTGCCATATTTATTTTACTGGAGAAACTAACTTTTTTGCAGTCACCTGTAGCTGAGAAGTCAGCTTCTAAGTTGCAATCGCATGCAGCAACAGTTATAGTCTTACATATTACCGTATCAAACTTGGTACATAGATTAGTCAATTTAGCGCACAGATTATAGGTCCCAGGTTTTGTCCAACTGTAAACCAAACGACTTCCATATCCAATGTTAGTATAACTTGTAGTGCCAGGAATATTGCTGTACCACCAAATAGTAGCGCAAGTGTCTTTGGTTAAAGTACCAAACGCTTCAGCTGTTGTTTTTAAACAATTGTTGTTTACAGACGTTGAAAAACGAGGTGTTGTTTGTGCAGTTGCATTTTGAAAAATTCCAAAAAGTGCCGCAAATAGAAATCCTAGGGTTAAGTTTTTCATGGGTAGTTTACATTATTTAAATTGAAAAATTCAATTTTGTTGTGAAAATAGACACAAAAGGTTGATTAATAGTTGTCTAAGAAATAAAAAAACGATAGATTGAATATGTATTTTATTCAATTCTTGCACTTACATGACAAAAATCCGATTATTTAACAATAACAACTTGGTTTATAATTGTATTGCTTAAGTGTTTTACGGAAAAAATATATAGTCCTGTAGACCACGATGAACAATCGATGGTAAACGATTCTTCTGGATTAGTTTCTTGAAAGATAACCACACCAAGATTATTGATTATTTTAACCTCCTTTACAGGATCTGTTTTTGAATTATTGGTGAAATGCAAGGTGCCAGCAGTAGGATTAGGGTAAATCCGATGTTTTACCGTGTTTAGGTATTGATTTGATATGTTATTGAATTCCTCAGATTTAATTCTAAGAAAGAATCTGTTGGTATCAGAAGTAGGTTTTCCTGGTGAACATGTAAAGCTATACTTGGTAGTTCCTTGGATTTTTGTTGAATTAGATAATATTCTGTCAATTAATTCGATTTCAATATTCGGTAAGCCACTTTTTTCTATTTCTAGCCGATAATCTGTTCCTCGATATTTAGATATAAAGAGTTCTAATTCTTCGGTAATATCAAATGGAGTATTTCTGTACTGAACTGAAAAGTTTCTACCGTTAATTTTAGTTGCAATCATTTCATCTTGATTTACCAATTTTACTGCATCAAAATCATCGTAGTTATTAGTATGATTTGGGTCGAAATAAATTATAGTTGCATCAGTATTTATATTCCGATTTGCATCAATGAGTTTGACTTCAATAAAATTTGTATCAGTATTTAATTGTTTGAAATTGTCTGTAGAAGTGCTTCCTGTGTACTTATAACTTTCTAAAAACGATAATGTAGGAGTGCCTGTAGGATTCGATGTAGTAGAAACAAAGAAAGCCTGTTGTGGTTGAAGGTATTTATTGGCAGAAGAACCTTGGCTATTGGTGTTGTTTGTAAGGTTAATAGTTACATAACCACCTCGATAATTCAGATCGGGATCCCAGGCATAATAATAGTTCTTATTCAAGTTGGTTGAATTGTTTAATACGGAAGTCATATCTACCATACATTGATATGGATTTCCTATAAAATTTGAAGCTGAAGCGGAGTTGTTTAGTCCTGTTACATTGACAGTTCCTGTTGAAAGGGTCCCCGTTGCACGTATTATTGTATTGGTAGGTGTAGGAAAATTATCTGGTTGATGAATATTTAATGAGCGATCGCCTCGTATCATTAACCGGTAGGGTGTACCTGCAGATAATGTGTTAATATTTGTATTGTTAATTGCAGACCAAGCGCTAGTTGTGTTGTTAAATATAAACAGTGATGGATTCCCTGTTTGTGTAGCATCAAATCCATTATTACCATTTTTGTCACCGGCAATATGAGTTCCATAACCGGGATTTGGATTTTTATTATTTGCGTTGAAATTGGTGGTATCTGTATTGTTAACACCTTCTTGCCAATTGTCTTTTATCGAAGTAGAGGTAGTTACGCTTGGAGAGATTAAACGGAATGATCGTTTGGCGGAAGTAAATTTTTCAACGATAACCTTTCCATTTATGGCATTTGTGTAGTTGATTGTACCAACAACGGCGGTGTTTGTTGCAGTAGATCTAAAGGTTAATTGATCATTTGTATTCAGAGTTCCTGTAGTCATGGTTAGAACTCGAGTTAGAACAGTAGGTCCACCCAGAGTAACTCCATTATTATTGTTAATTGTAAGGTTAGAAACTGTATTTTCAACCAAACCACCGGATGGTATAGTTTGATTTGAACTACCCATCATGGTTAATACGGAATTTGTGTTTTGAACATTTAATTTACCGCCAGAGAAGGACAAGGTTCCTTGAACGCTAAGTTGAAAACCATTAAGATCTAAAATATGATTGGATGTGGAACCTGTAATGGTAATATTTCCTAATGTATAATTGGCTACTAATTTGCAGACATTGGAAGGGTTGGATGTAAAGGAGATATTGGAGCCTGAGGGCGGAACACACCCTAATACCCAATTAGAGCCTACGTTAAAGGCATCTGATGTAGTGCCGGCCCAAGTGTATGTGGTAATTGGTAATATGGATGCGACGGTTGAATATTCAGAATTACAAGCACCGCTTTTGATTAAAACACGGTAATAAGTATTTGATATTATGTTAGTTGCGGTAAAACTAGAACTGCTAGCACCCGAAATTGTTGTTGGGCTTGTAAAAGCTATAGAACTTGATCTTTCCCATCTTTGAATGGATCCAACTTGGCCAGAAAGACTTAGAACAGTTGAATTTGTAGGTATACAGACATCTGTTGAGCCCGCTAACGTTCCACCAACAGTTGTTGGTGATACTGTTAATGTTACCACCTCCGATGCTATCGATGTTGAACAAGTTGGGGTTGAAGAACTTGGCTCAACTATGCAATAGTAATAGTATGTGCCTGCTGTTGCTGTTGATGGGGTATAAGTTGAACTTGTAGCTCCGGATATGGCTGTTCCACCTGAATTTGTATTTGTGGAGTTTGAATACCATTGGTATTTCGGTACATTGCCCTCTGCTGTAATGGAAAGAGTAGTTGATCCATTTTGACATACAGTTTTGGTTTCTGGTTGTACCGAGATGTATGTATTTAAGTAAGCTGGATCAGATAAAATTGTTCCTGCTGAATTAGAAATTTCACAGACATAGGAACCTGCATCGGCCGCAGTAACACCTGATATTGTGTAACTACTTGATGTTGCCCCAGTGATATTGGTTCCGTTTTTCTTCCACTGATAGTTGGGTGTAGTTGATGAACTGGCGGTTACAGAAAAAGTAACATTGTTTGATGAGCTTGTGCAAATAATCTGTGAAGTTGGTTGCGCCGTTACGGTGGGAGCTGGAATAGTAAATGATTCTCCATTGTAAGCAACAAATGCATAGTCTGCAATTCCTGATGGAGATATTTTTAAAAAAGCCACATTGGAATAATTGGCACTGGTAATATTGAAATCGGATAGTTTTAAAGCCATTAATCTTATTGGCCGTGAACTATTTGTATTTGTACCAGTAGAACAACCATTGGTTGTGGCATTGTTATTTGATAAAGTGGAGCCTGTTAGTTGATGTACATCTAATCGGTAAGTTGCAAGTTGAGGTAAGCTCTGTACAATTGCAACCACTGTGTCACCAATAATATTACCGGAGGAATTGGTAAACCAGTAGCGATCGGATACCGCACTGGTAGGTTCGGCAACTTGGGTGATTAATATATCGGGTATATTATCAGATATTTTATTGGTGTTAATTGAGCTAACAGTAAACTCCATTTGCGCATCAAAATTCGCTACACCTGTACCTAAATTTAACCCTTTAGTCCCATCGATTAATACATCAATTATTGTTTTATTTGGGTTTACACAGTTTATGCTACCATCCGCATAAGTGGCATAAACAATAACCGCTTTGGTGTTTGATCCACCTAAATTATTTACGGGTAATGCTTTCCAGTCCCCAGAAGTGAATGTTACAGAATTAGATGTAAGCGTAGCGTCATTAACTCCAGTTGAGTATGTAGTTCCATTAGTTTTAAAAGCCAATAAGTTGTGGTTGTTGTCGGGAAAGGTAGTGTTATTGTTTCCTGAGGCACTAGTCCAGTAGGAATTATAATCTGACCATAATTGCACCACTGAGTCTATCTGGACAAATCCGGATGCAGTGGCATCAGAAAAGCCAGATTTACTGATTGATATGTTGCCTGAACTGCCACTGCCTACTATCGCGCTAATAGTTGTAGAATTCACCACCGTATAAGAAGCTGCCGCTGTTCCACCAAAATTAACGCCTGTGATATTTGAAAATTGCGCACCAGTTATGGTAACAGTTTGTCCTTTTAGAGCTGTCTTGGGGGTAAATCTTGTAATTGAATGTTGTTGAGAAAATACAGAACTTACAAAACAACTCAACACTAAAAAAAAATTAGTTTTTTTGGAATTGATTAAGTCTGAAAGTTGGTTAAAATACATTGCGCCTAATTTGGACAATGTAAAAATAAGATCAACAAAACTGATTCTGAGCGAGGAGTGGTAAATATGAGATTTTGGTAGGGTTTATTAGTCGATTAATTTCTATTAATCGACTTTTTACATAATTCATATAGATTTTTTTCTACAAATAAGTAGAGAATTATACTAATCAACCACAATAATATAAAGTTTCTATCTGGACCCAAGTAGAACCATCTAAGTCTAATATTCACATAACTGATATGAATTAGGTAAAATGCGAATGAGGCGTTTCCAAGTAAAATAAAAAGTTTGCTTTTTAAAATGGATTGAAGTTTCGTCTGTTCATTGATAAGTCCTGCTAACAGGAGTGCTATGAAAACAGGTAAAATAAACGTGTGTAATCCCCAACCTACTAAATGATCTGTACCGTGATGAAAAATATCGGGTTGAAAAAGGCCGATGGTGTAAGTGATTAATAATATTCCAAGGCTTCCAATTAAGGTTTTATTTTTTTTAAGTGTCCAAGACTGGTTTTGTTTAATTGCTGATGCAAGAATCATTCCCATTAGAAACTCGGTAAATCTTCCAGGGAAAGTACTTCCTAATACAAACTTTAGAGGTGTGAAAAATTGTATTGGATTTCCATTGTATAATACCACAAGTTGACCAACACCTATAGCAATCACCAGTAAACTTATAAGTGCTAATAATAACTGGAGGAATGATTTTCGTTGCAACAAACACAAAAATGGAGCCAGTATATAAAAGGTCATTTCCACATTTAGGGACCAAGCTTGTGCGAGTCCATTTAAATTGAGTCGGTTTGAAAAACCATGCAATAAACTTGCTGTTAAGGCTGGATGTTTTAATTGTGTAAATTTAGGATCTAAAGACAGCGCGATGATTATTAACCAATAAAGAGGAAATATACGGGCACATCGGAGCGCTAAGTACTTTGCGTAACTTTTGGCGTTTTCGGTTGGTTTTGTGGAGTATGTGTAAGCAATAAGGAAGCCGCTTAAGACAAAGAATAAAGAAACACCAATATGGAGTTCATTTACTAGCCTAAGGACTTCGGGGTGTAATTGCGCCCTCCAATATTTTCGATTATGGTAAACAAACACCAGTGTGGCGGCAACAGCCCGAATTCCAGTAAGAGCATCAAAGCGCATTAAAATACAAACTACAAAGATGCTCTTTTGGATTTACTGATTGTTCATTGATAATTACAAATCAATGAAAATGTAATTTATCCATTAATCTGGAATATTTCATAATAGATTGGAAGCGCCCATTTCATTATTAAAAATAGTCCCTGCAATAAGCAAGGACTATCAATTTTTATCTTCCAATTTAGTAAAAGAGGTAATTGGAAGTTAGCTTAGGGTTTAGGTTCTTTTTCTCGTAATCGAAGACTTTTCGAATTAAGAAAAAGAGTTGTCAATTGAAAATACCTTGATTTTGGTATTTTT
>CAZKOM010000079.1:0-10967 GCA_964554385.1 uncultured Flavobacteriaceae bacterium
CCAACTCACCAATGCCATGGAAAACATGAAGAACAAAGGCATGCAGTTTGTACCAGGTGCCGTAGACGAGTGGTTAGATTGTGGCAACTATTCCGCTACCGTGTACACCAACCAACGCGTACTGGAAAATAAATCCCACCTATTCAACCCTCAGGCAACCGCCTTTGGCGAAAATGTGACCATCCATCCACCATGTTTCATCGGCGAAAATGTATCTTTGAATAATTGTACCATCGGTCCACACACCAGTATTGGGAATGGAACCAAGGTAAACAATGCTACCATCAAAAATTCAATCGTACAGGAAAATTGCAGCATACAAAATTTCAACTGCCAAAACTCCATGATTGGAAATGCCGTTTCCATCGACGGAAACTCTATGGAATACTCACTCAGCGATTTCTCCACCATCGGAGCCTAATCACTACCTACCTTACTAACGTCTCAAAAAACCTAACTTTTTCTAAAATCTCCTACTTGGTTGCATTCGTTGTCCGAATAGCACTCGTTCTTGTTGCTTATGCTTCGGCATCCATCAACGCACAAGCAGTTTTTCCGCAACAGGAACAGGCTGACCCTTCCACCGTTTCCACCATACCAGAAAACCTGGCCTTAAAAAAAGCAGTATTAGAAGCCGAAGCCTTATTTACCCAAGAAAAATATAACGAAGCTACCAAGGCCTACGAAAAATTGTTGGAAAAACACAAAGAAGCTTGGATTTATTACCGATTGTCTACCCTGTACCAAAATAAAATACAGAAAACGCTGGTTGATGATGCAGCCAAAGATCCATCCGCATTTAACCAACTGCATTTTCAAACGGTAAACTCAGCCGAAAAAGCCGTAGAACTGCAGCCAAAAAATCATATTTACCTACTGCATTTAGCAAGTTTGTACAACAACACACTGCCCCATAAATCCGCAAATCTGTATTCACAAGTAATTGGATTACAGCCCCGTAGTTCATCATTGTATGTGATGGCTGCAGAACACGCTGCCAAACAAATACGATTTTTACCTACCACCAACAGTGCTAAAAATCCTAGTTCAACATCCCCCTTTATCGACACCCTGTTAAGTATCGCCCAACAATATAAAAAACAATTTGGCATCAATGCAGCCTACGTAGAAATGACCCTGTATGCCTACAATCGCATGCCCGGGAAAGAAGCCGCCAAAGACAGCTTAGTAAATCAGTGGAATGCCATTCGATTTCAACAAATAATCGCTGCTCCTTCAGAAAAAATTTCAACAAACACCCAAAATTCCGCCACCCCAAAAACAACTGAAACTACAGCCCCAAATTCATCAGAGCCGCAAATACCAGGAGATCCTATTCAGTCTAACGAACTTTCCAAGCAGTCTTCACCCATTTCCGTCCAACCGGCTCCAACAAATCAAACCCTTCCCTATATATCCCAGAAAATACATCAATCTGAACTGTTGTTTCGATGCGCACGATTGTATCACCTTATCCATTTCCCCGATCAACAACAAAAAGTAAAAGAGGAGTTCAATTCCTTGGAAGAAGATTACCCCTATTTGGATTGGTCGATTTCAAAAACATACGTCGATAAATTATCGCAAAATCCACAAGCAGAATATCCTATTACCTGGCCCAACCCCTCGCAATTGATCACAATAAATCCTGCATCGGCATTAATAATTTGGCAAAATATTGAATATCTTTCCCTACACTTGAACACTGCAGTTGCTCAATATCAGCCATTTCTTCAATCATTAGACGCCCTCGAAAAGCAACAATCCGTAAACCCACAGAACTATAAACAACTTGGTATTATAATAGAATACCTATTAAAAACGTTTAATAGTAATACGGAATCAGCTAAACTGCTTCCTCACCTCGATAAATATAAAAAACTCGAAGATTTCAAATAGTAAATTACACCGTTCTGGCATTGAATTTGACAACCAATACACCAACCATGCAATCGTTCATCTCCTCCATGAAATTTATCGCCCTAAGTGCACTCTTAATTACTACTGCTTCCTTAAATGCACAAACTATTTCCGGCGATTTAAACAGCAATAAAATTATTGGTCAAACCTATTCCATTCCTGTGGCCAATGAACAATGGAATCACTTAGCAGCACGGTATGATGTGAATATCGATATGGGGAAAATGCCCCTCGCAGGTGCGTTTTCAATCCGAATGAAACGCGATTCTATTCTTTGGTTCAGCGCTTCTGCTGCCGTATTAGGCATCCAAATCGCCAAGGGTGTTATTACTCAGGATACCGCAAAAATTCAAGATTTATACAATAAAAAATACTATTGCATCCCAACTTCGCAGTTAAGCGACATGATTGGTACACCGTTGGGATTAAAACAATTACAGGCCCTATTTCTAGGTCATGCTCTCGTGGATACCGGTACATTAAAATTCGTAAAACCCGGGTACGAAAGCTTCGAATCACCTATTGGTGAATCGGCGTTTTCAATTCTAACCGTATTGATGAATAGCACCCAAACCATAGAAAAATCGCTTATCGCCTCACCCACCAATCCAAATACAAGCTGTTCTATTGGTAACACCGGATTTGAGAAAAGAGAGAACACCAATTTACCCACTAGAATTCAGGTAAAACTGAAAGATGAAGAAAATACTGCACAGTTAGATTTTTCGTTAAAAACAGCTCGTTTCGATGCCATACCTTCGTACCCATTCAGTGTCCCTGCTGGATATGAAACCGTAAATACCCTTGGTGGAAATAAACCCAAATAAAAATAGCATACCTAATAAGCAAGCGCTAATTGGAAAATTACGCTATTGTTTCCAAAGCGTACAAACGCCCTTGGGTAAATTTTTGGGGGTATTTCTGATTTTTGTTTTCATATTTACGCAAATCCTTTGGGCCGGAAATCCCAACAGAAAACAATTAGAAGCTAAACGCAAACGCATGCAGCGTGAAATCGCTGAACAGAAAAAAATGCTGCGCTCTACCCAAAAGGAAAAGTCAGCAACACTGTCCAACTTAACTGCATTAAACCAGATTATTCAACAAAGACAAGAAGTCATTAACGATATCGCCAGCGCGATCTCCTCCGTTTCTAAAGATATCAATAACAACAGTGTGTTGTTGGACTCCTTAACCAAGGAATACCAAAATCAACAACGGAAATTGAAAAAAACGGTTCTTCAAGCCTATAAATCACGCAAAAATGGAAAAGAAATTGCCTTCGTACTGTCGGCAAGGTCGTTTTCCGAAGCCATGAGACGCTGGACCTACCTGAAAAAAATATCTACCTATCGTAAACACCAAATTGTAACTATACGGGAACAATCTGCCCAATTGCAAGCCATTATTGCTCAGTTGGAAGGTACCAAAGTAGAAAAAACGATATTACTTAAAGAAAACGAAAGCGAATCAAGGGAATTAGAAGCCGATAAAAAGGAAAAACAAAATTTAGTTAAAGAATTAACAGAACGGGAACAGGAAATCCGACAAAAAATCCGACAAAACGAGGCGGCTATTGCAAAATTGAATAGCGAAATCAATCGAATCATTCAACGAGAACTAACAAAAACCCGTAAATCATCGGCTAAAAAAACCGCTTCTACCTCCAAATCATCCACCTACAGCGCCAACCTATCGGCCGAAGCCAAAGCGTTGTCCGGCTCTTTCGCTAAAAATCGAGGCGACCTACCTTGGCCAACCACCGGTGGGTATATTTCTCAATCCTTCGGTGTGCATCAACACCCCGATCTTGAAGATATTCAAATGGTTAATAACGGTGTGGACATCACAGCCCCACGCGGATCTGCCGTGAGTGCCGTGTTCCAAGGAACCGTGAGTGCCATCCTCAATATTCCTACCCAGGGAATCGCAGTGATTGTTAGCCATGGCGAGTATTTTACGGTTTATTCCCGATTAAGCATGGTTTTCATCGAAAAAGGACAAATTATCCGAATGGGCCAACATATTGGTAAACTCATGACCGATGACGAAGGCAAAGCCGTTCTTAATTTCCAAGTTTGGTACGGCCAAGAAAAACAAAATCCGCAAAATTGGTTGCGCGGTCGATAACTGTATATTTGTACTATGGAAACCGTAGCAGTAATTGGCGCGGGTGTCATGGGTTCCGGAATCGCTTTATGTGCTATTCAATCGGGCTATCCAACACTCTTGTTTGATGTGAATGCACAATCCCTGGAAAAAGGCGTAAAACACATCCAAAAACAGCTTGCCATTGCCGTTGAAAAAGGGAAAACCACCCAAGAAAAAGCCGATATCGCATTGCAGCGATTATCCACTACTACAGATAAAAATCAATTAATAGCCAGCTTCATCATCGAAGCTGTAATTGAAAAACTATCCGTAAAACAAGAACTATTCACGCACCTGGAATCCATCAATTCGCCGCACTCAATTTTAGCCACCAATACCTCCTCCATTCCCATCACCCAAATTGGAGCTCCCTTAAAACACCCCGAACGCCTTGTGGGTGTGCATTTCTTTAACCCAGCCCATATCATGAAATTGGTGGAGATTATTAAAGGTGCCGCCACCAGTCCGGATATCGCAAAGGCCGCTTTCAATTGGGCACTTAGCCTAGGTAAAACCGCTGTATATGCCGAAGATGCTCCTGGATTTATTGTGAACCGTGTAGCCCGACATTATTACGTTGAATCCTTAAAAATTCTTGAAGAAAATGTAGCCGATATTCCGCAAATCGATAACCTATTGCAAGCTTCAGGATTCAAAATGGGTGCTTTTAGATTAATGGATTTGATTGGAGTGGATACAAATTTCTCGGTTACTTCCTCCATGTACCAACAGTTTCATTACGATCCCAAATTCCGACCTTCCCGAATTCAACAACAAAAGGTGGATGCAGGCCATCACGGCCAAAAAACTAAAATTGGATTTTATAGTTACGAGTAAATATTCGCACAAAATTTCCGTTATCCATACGTGCTATGAAGAAATTCAGAATCCTTTCCGCTTTACTGTCGATTGCCACACTGATAGCGCTGTTAGTAATTTCTTCTTGCGACTCCAACAACCAAAGAATTGAAAATATCCCCAAGGGACCTGTAAACATAACTATCGACCTAAACCTTCCATCCTATCAACATCTTTGGGGTCCTGGTACCTATACATACCTAGAAGGGGGTGTAAACGGAGTAATCCTAACCCACGATTTTGATGGAACATGGTATGCATTTGAACGTACCTGCGCCTTTGAGCCCCTCGGGAATTGTGCGCAAATCTGGGGCGATTCCATAGAAATGAATTTACGTTGTGGGAAATGGAATAACAACGAGTTTTCCTCTTGTTGCGGCTCAGCGTTTATGCTCAATGGATTTCCTATCAAAGGCAAAGCAAGATCTCGTTTAGCACCCTACTTTGTTTCCCAATCGGCCAACATCGTCCAAATCGTAAATTAATCTGCCGCTATTGGAATGCTCATTTCCAGTAGAAATGAATTTTCACCCTAATGTCATGAAGGAGGAAAAAAATGGGCAAAATTTGTGAAAAATCTTTTTTTTGTAATCGCATTTCTTATATTTGTCAACTACTAAAATACCCTGTAACTAACCCTATATGCAGATACATTACTTTAAACATTCATTTCTTGCACTTACTGCCTTAGTAAGCTCCGCAGCGGTGAACGCCCAATCTCCGGGCTCTCACGCTTTGGAGATTCAAGGTGGATTGCGCGAGTATTCCGGTGACTTAGGTTCGTCCATCGGTTTTCAACGCAGACCCGATTACCAAGGGGGTGGCGTAAATTTCGCATATTACATCAATGAAAAAATCGATGGATTAGCAGCTCTTTCTTTTGGCGATGTAGGTTTTGCACGCCATTGGGAAGGAGAAAATTGGCAATTGCCCGATTATGCTCGCTACCAATCTTTTAGAGCTAATACCGCTGATTTAACTTTAGGTGCTCGCTTCAAATTACTATCTGAAGAATCTGCCTTCCAACCCTACGTTCAAGCAGGTGTAGGTGGATTCTATTGCTTCAGCCAAGTGATTTGGGGTCCAAGCCCATACGTAAAAGACGAATTTGATCCAACATTAACCCGCAAACCTGCAATGACAGACATTAACGCTGCATTACAAGGTGGTTTGGGATTCAAATTCTTCTTCTCTGAAAAATTAGCATTGCATTGGAATTTTACACTAACGTATACGATGAGCGACATGTGGGACGGTGCGAACAACGCTGTTCCAGACCCTGTGCACCCACCAACACACAAATTGTGGCGTACCAACGATATGTGGTCTTTCCACAACATCGGTATTTCGTATGCCATGGGTGAAGGCGGTGGCGGAACAGCTCGCGTTTCCAGATCGCGTGGTGGTGATGTTTCCGTTGGAAAAGTTCGCGACGAAGACGAAGACGGCGTTTATGACAAATACGATAAATGTAAAGGTACCTTACCTCAATACCGTAAATATGTGGATAGCCTTGGTTGTCCTACAGATTCTGACGAAGATGGTATCTTAGACGGTGACGATAAATGTATCGATGTTAAAGGTTCTGCCGAATTTAAAGGTTGTCCTGACACCGATGGTGATGGTATCGAAGATCGCTTAGATGCTTGTCCTAAAGTTGCTGGTTTAGCTAAATTCAATGGTTGCCCCGATACAGACGGTGATGGTATCTCCGATAAAGATGATGCTTGTCCTACAGTTGCTGGTTTAGCTTCATTGAAAGGTTGCCCTGATACCGATGGAGATGGTGTTGAAGATGGTAAAGACAAATGTCCTACCGTTGCAGGTACTATCGGTGCTAATGGTTGCCCAGACAAAGACGGTGATGGTGTAGGTGACGGAGAAGATAAGTGTCCTACAGTTGCTGGTACTGCCGCAGGTTCAGGTTGCCCTGATACAGACGGTGATGGTATCTTCGATCACGAAGATTCTTGCCCTACCGTTGCTGGTACGGCTGCCAACAAAGGTTGCCCCGATAAAAAGAAAAAGAAATAATTTCTGACATATAGGAAAAAGGTCGCTCCCAACAGAGCGACCTTTTTTTATTAATACAAATACACCAACTTTGCCCCATGGAAATATTGTGGTCTTGGAAATCCGAATTACAGTCACAAGTGGGTAAACAATTAAATCTCCTTCAAAATGACATACTCCACGAAATAACCTTTTCCAATAACAAACAGCTGCTTTCTTATACCCTAACCAAATACCCACATACACTACCCAATTCTAATTGGATGGAATGGGACACCCCAGCAGGCTTAGTACCCGCTCAATATGATCAAATAAATATATTTCAGCAATCCATGGTGCAGGTAGCATCACTGGATCCACTTAATAGTCTCCAATTTTTAACCGAACAGCATCCATCAGCAAAAAGCCACTTCATGCAATTGTTATGGCCACAAGCACAACTAAACGCTTCCAATGCAACGTACTCGGTATATGCTTGGTATCACCAAAACCAATTTATCCTATTTGCTTTTTATCAATCGGAATTGCTTATAGCCAATACTTATCGCGTAAATAATCCCCAAGAGTGCTTATACTTTACCCTGCTGCCATTCCATCAACGCAAAATGAAACCATCAGAGTTGAAAGTTTCTCTTCTTGCAGATTTTCATTCACCACAAGGAAATCAAACCAAACAAGTTTTCTCTAAACTTATTCCCCATACTCAGTTTTTAAATAATATTGAACAGGAAATACTCAATCAAAATCCATCACCCATGGCTCATTTTGTTTCATTCCTAATAAATGCAGAAGCATGCGCGTTACCGGTGGAGAACTAAAAGGCAGACAACTACTTCCAGGATTTGCAAACCACGTTAGACCTTCTACAGATAGAGTCAGAGAATCCTTATTTAACTCTCTCCAAAATCAAATCGACCTCTCAGACACCAAAGTACTAGACCTTTTTTCTGGATCGGGTATCATTACCCTCGAATTTTTATCTAGATACACCGCCACGGTTACCTCGGTCGACCTAGATAAAAAGAATATTACTTATCAAAAAAACATTCGCCAAGAATGGAGAATCCCTCATGAGAAATTATCGCTGGAATCTAAGCTAAATTCAGACGAATCCAATTTAACACCAACTTCATCTAGCATTGCAGTTGGTAACTGGGAAATAATCATGGCTGATATTTGGAGGTATATCCCAAAGGTTACGGATACCTACGATGTTATTTTCGCCGATCCTCCGTATCACATGCCCAACGTTCAGCAATTGCCCTCCTTGCTGATACCCTTATTAAACCCTCAAAATCCAGATGCCGTTTTATTGTTTGAACATAAACCCCAATTGCAATTCCCTTCTACCACTATACCTCAATCCGTAAAAGACTACGGTTCTTCCATCATCTCGTTTTTTAAACCCTAATACATTAAACAACAAAGTGGGATTATACCTTTTCAAGGTAATTTAAAAACACAATTACCGGTTTGTAAATAATAACGGTAAAAATCGTTAAATATCTTCTATCGAATATCCAATTACTGTAAAATTCTTGCTCAAAAAATGGCTACTCTCATTGCTTCCGATATTTAAAAATCGACCACGCAGATAAGCCTGGAATATGTACTCCCACTATTGAAAAACAACGTAAGGTTAAATAATCTAAATACAATATAGATGTAACCAAACCCGTTATCATTTTTCCTCGATTCCAATGGTTAACTCCAATAGATGATTCCTTACTATTACTTTTACTTTTCAACTTTTCCAAAAGGAATTGCCCTGTTCTTATAGTTAAAAGTCCAAAAAAGAAATACCCTCTGTCGCTTATTTCTAAATTGTTCTTCATTGCTAACCTACCTAATCGTTTAAGTGTATACCTGCGGTAATGAAGTAAATCAATGTCGTGTTGAGAAAATACATATTGAAACGCAGGAACAGTTACATAAAAAATAAGCGACTTGGCCAATTTAAAATGATTAACAACTGAGGTAAAAAAGCTCAAATCATCCTCAATATGCTCCAACACATCATTCAATAAAATCAAATATTCACCTTCTTCAGAAACTTGAATTTCACTGAAATTTCGGTAAAAATCAATCCCTCTCACATTGTCATCCAGTTTAAGTAAATGCTCTTCACTAAAATTTATATCAACACCTATCGCTCCAGAGAGTGACAATTCAGAATATAAACGGCTTATCACATAGGCATCGCCACAACCAATATCTACAACCTGAAAATTAGCTATCGCATTTCTGCTAATTTTATTTACATTGTTTTTAATAATATCATATCTTGCAAGCTCCCAAGGATGTCTAATGGCCGACTCAACAATACTAGCATTTTCAATTAAATCCATATCGCTGTCCAAATATAAATATTGAATATCTTTCCAAACGATAATTAAGGAGTTATTAGATATTATTATAGAAAAAAATCGACGTTAAAAATTAACCATGAAAAAAATTGCAGTTTTCCCGGGCACCTTCGATCCTATTACAGTTGGACACGAGGACATAATAAATCGGTCATCACCGTTATTCGATGAAATAATTGTAGCCATCGGAATTAACACAAAAAAAACCACATTATTTCCCTTGGAAACTCGCATCGATTGGATCAAGAAAACCTTTGAAAATAATCCTAAAATAACCATTCAATCCTACGAGGGATTAACCGTAGAATTTTGTAAAAAAAATAACGCTAAATTTTTAATTCGCGGTTTAAGAAACGGTTCCGATTTCGATTACGAAAGTCATATTGCACAATTAAATAAAGCCTTGTGGAAGGATATCGAAACAATTTTCATCACTTCCAGCCCAGAACTTTCATACATCAGCTCAACGTTGGTGCGTGACCTAATTATACATCAAGCAGAATACCAACGATACCTACCTGAGGGTATAAGATAAAACTGCAAGAACAGTATTTACTGCGCCTTCGCTTCTGCGTGCTTTTCCAATGCACGTTTAACTATATCACGAATACTTTGGTAAGAACTAAACTCTTCCGACTTAAACCACTCCAAATCAACAAATTTTACTTCGCTAATTCCCTCTTCTACCTGAGGTTTCAACGTGGATTTACCTGTACAGTTCATGAAATACCAGTGGGTTTCTTTTAACATGATGGCATCTTCTTCGAAATAGGCATGATAACTTTCCCCAACCTTCTCGCTAATATTCAACATATTTATTCCGGTCTCCTCCATCACTTCACGCAATGCAGCAGCCATTCTATCTTCATGTCGTTCTATCTTACCTTTCGGCATATCCCAGATGCCATTTCTTTTGATGGTGAGCATTTGGTTATCCTTGTTAAACACAAGGCCTCCTGCTGCCTGAATGACCGTATATTCAGCTTTAAATTCATTAAAGACCGCCTCCGGTTCCGGACAAATTAATCCGAAGTTCATCACCCTGCCATACGTCTCCGTAGACATCAAAATCTTAAAACTTTTGTGCAGTTCATCGTCCCCGATATAGTACAAGTTACTAAGCCCTCGTAACGCACTCGGAGAATCCGCAATCACTAACGCACTTTCGTTAAAGTAGATTTTATAACTTTGCGCACTCATGTCCAATACAAGCGCAAAGTTAGCAAAATTTCTTCTCGAAATAAAGGCTGTTAAACTAAGTCCATCTAAACCATTTACTTGGACCTCCGGAATCCTATCTCCAATCTACTGCGATAACCGCATGGTACTATCATTTCCAGAGGTAAGAACCTTCGTGGCAGAAGAGCTCGCAGCCACTATTTCCAAGGAGTTTCCCTCCGCAAACCGCATCGCAGGCATCGCAACAGCAGGCATCGCACACGGTGCTCTAGCTGCTCATATCTTGAACGCACCGTACTGTTATGTGCGTCCAGAACCAAAAAAACACGGCCTGAAAAATCAAGTGGAGGGCGAATTGCTACCTGGCGATAATGTGGTTTTGGTAGAAGATCTTATTTCTACAGGAAAAAGTAGTTTTCAAGCCGTTGAAGCTGTGCAAGCAGTAGGTGCTAACGTTGTTGGAGTGGTCGCTCTATTTAC
>CAZKOM010000080.1:0-10872 GCA_964554385.1 uncultured Flavobacteriaceae bacterium
TTCGTCCTGCAATTAACGTAGGTATTTCTGTATCTCGTGTAGGAGGTAATGCACAGATTAAATCCATGAAGAAAGTGGCTGGTACCTTGAAATTAGACCAAGCTCAGTATCGTGAATTGGAAGCATTTGCAAAATTCGGTTCTGATTTGGATGCTGCTACTAAATCCGTATTGGAAAAAGGTTCTCGTAACGTAGAAATTTTGAAGCAAGGCCAGTTTAGCCCTGTATCTGTTGAGAAGCAGGTGGCGATCATTGCCTTGGGTACTGCCAATGCGTTGCGTTCAGTTCCAGTAGACAAGATTCGCGAGTTTGAGGCCCGCCGTCGTACCGAACAGCCCTGGCTGTTTCTCGAAAATAAACATAAAGATACCTTAGAAGCTGTTCGTAAAGGCAATATTGACGACGAGGTTCGTAAAGTATTGACCGAAGCCGGTAAGGAAATTGCTAAGAACTACGCTTAATCCCCTGTTTTAATTCATGCCAAGTCAAAAAGAGATACGAGCCCGAATTTCCTCAACCATCAGCACACAGCAGATAACGAAGGCTATGAAGTTAGTTAGTGCAACGAAGTTGCGCAAAGCTTCTGAAGCAATCACTAGAATGCGTCCGTATGCTCAGAAGTTGCAAGGAATCATGGGTAATTTGCAAGAGAGTACAGAAGACCCTCGCTTGGCTGCATTTTTTGAAACCAGAGAACCAAAGAAAATTGCTGTTTTTGTAGTAACCAGTGACCGTGGTCTATGCGGCGCTTTTAATGCCAACGTGGTAAAAAAGGTGCGCGCTTTGATTCAAGGGGAATATGCTGAGGCTTATAAAAATGGATCAATTACTTTCTTCTGTATCGGTAAAAAAGGTGCAGAAACATTGAAGCGTTATGGAATCGAGGTAAATACAGAGTATTCTAGTTTATCCGTGGATATTAATGCAGATAAGGTGTTCGCAGCGATTAATAATGTATTGATTCAGTACCTTGCCGGTGAGTACGATAGTGTAAGTGTGATTTACAACAAGTTTAAAAACGCTGCTACTCAGATTTTGGTGAACGAACCATTACTTCCGATTACTGCAGATAATTCTTCGGTAAATTCAACGAGTACCGAGTATTTATTTGAACCCGGTAAAGTGGAAATTTTGTTGGATTTAATACCTCGTAGTATTAAAACACAATTTTATCGCATGTTGTTAGATTCATTGGCTTCTGAGCATGGTGCCCGAATGGTGGCCATGGATAAAGCTACGGATAACGCAGGCGAATTACTTCGTTCTTTGCGTTTGGCTTATAACCAAGCAAGACAAGCGGCCATTACTCGCGAGATTTCAGAAATTGTGGGCGGTGTAGCTGCTTTGGAAGGTTAACACGAATTCTTTTACATAGAAAAGGGCTGGTATCGTTTGGTATCAGCTTTTTTTTTGCATTCCTATTTCAGTCCAACGGATTATAGATCTTCTTTTTATAGGAACCTTTCCTGGAAATATCTTTGTAATAACAACGTATCCATTGATTGTGAGACTAATAATTACAATAGTAAGACAGAAAATACCCTTACGCTAAAAGAAGATCATTTTCGTAGTTGTATGTTTGATTCAAACTTTTAAAAGTGAATCAATCGTGTAATGAATAATTTAAGCTAATTCTCGGTTTACTTCGATGTACTTATGTGTTGCTTTAATTTTCTCCATCAGTTGTTCCAAATGGAGTAAATCTGTTATCATTACTTTGATTTTTCCATCGAATGTTCCTCCTTCAATAGCTTCGATGTTGATACTCCGCATATCTACCTCCATATCCTTGGATATAATGTCCGTAATTCTACTTACAATTCCCACATCATCAATACCACGAACATGCAATAATGCTTCAAACGATTTTTGGTATCCGTCGCCTCGCCAATTGGCAGCGATTACGCGATATCCATACTGACTTAATAAACGAGTGGCATTAGGACAATTGGTACGATGGATTTTTATACCATCCCCAACCGTTACAAATCCAAAAATGGAATCACCGGGTACAGGATTGCAGCATTTAGCCAACGCATAGGGGAGTTCATAATCTTCACCAATAACAATTTCTGGTGCTTTTTTCTTTTTACTGGATGAATTGGTGGAAGTTGATTTTTCCTGTTTTGATTTTTCTGGTTTTTTGTTTTCGAGAATTTCAAAAATGGTATGTCTATGTAATCTTACTTGCCCTTCGGCCACACTGTGGTAAAATTCGGCAGCTACAGAATAGTGAAAATGTTTAATAAACTTTTGTAATGCAGAATCGTCCCATATCAAATTATGTTTACGGAACAGTCTTTCCATCAATAATTTGCCTTGTTTTGCTTTTTGGGTTCTTTCCGCTTTTAAGGCCTCGCGAATCTTACTTTTAGCTCTCGCTGTTTTAACTATTTCTAACCAATCGCGTGTAACACGGTCTTTCTGTGTTGTTAGAATTTCAACAATATCTCCATTCTTTAATACATGATGTAAGGGCACGAGTTTGTTGTTTACTTTGGCTCCTAGACATCGTTTTCCTACTTCTGAATGGATGGTAAATGCAAAATCCAATGCAGTTGCCCCCGTACTTACCGCTTTAACATCTCCCTTGGGTGTGAAAATGTAAATTTCTTCACCCAATAAGCTGCTTCGAAACTCACTTACCAAATCCAACGCATTTAAGTCGTTGTTGGATAATGTTTCCTTAACGGCGTTCAACCAATTATCGAAGGCATCATCCTGCGGTGTATTGCCTTCCTTGCTACCGGCTTTATATCTCCAATGGGCGGCAAGACCTCGTTCGGCAATATCGTCCATTCGTTTGGAGCGGATTTGAACTTCTACCCATCGGCTTTTCGGCCCCAAAACCGTAGTGTGCAGAGCACTATAACCATTGCTTTTAGGATGGCTTAACCAATCCCGTAACCTACTACTGTGGCTTCGGTACATATCAGAAACAATGGAATAGACCTTCCAACAATCGGCTTTTTCTAAATGTAATGGTGAGTCCACAATAACGCGAATGGCAAAAGCATCATAAACCTCTTCGAAAGGAATATTTTGCTTTTTCATTTTTTGAGCGATACTGAAAATACTCTTGGGTCTGCCTTTAATCTCTGTGATTGTTAATCCAGAATTATCTAATTCTTCTTTTAAAGGTTCGATAAATTCTCGAATATAACGTTGTCTGGAATTCTTAGTTTCCGCTAGTTTAACCGAGATATCTTTATACGTAGAAGGTTCAGTGAACTTAAAAGCCAAATCTTCTAGTTCTACTTTGATAGCATTTAAACCTAAACGGTGTGCCAACGGAGCGTAGATATACATCGTCTCCGATGCAATTTTAAGCTTAGTATTTTCGGAAACAGAACCGAGGGTCCGCATATTATGCAGACGATCACAAAGTTTAATGAGAATGACACGGAGATCTTCACCCAACGTGAGCAACATCTTCTTGAAGTTCTCCGCTTGGATGGAGGCCTCTTTATCTACGTTTTCAAAAACCGTAGAAATTTTGGTTAATCCATCAATAATTTCAGCCACTTTGGGCCCAAACTTACGTTCGATATCCTCTAAGGTGATGTCGGTATCTTCTACCACATCATGCATCAAGGCACAAACGGCACTTGTCACTCCCAATCCAAGTTCACCCACAGCAATTTGGGCAACGGCTAATGGGTGGAAAATGTAAGGTTCTCCGCTTTTCCTGAGTGTTCCCTCGTGAGCTTTTGCGGCTAAATCAAAAGCAGCACGAACAAGTTTGATTTTTTCTTTGGGTTGATCCTTGCCTAGGCTAGTAAGAAGCTGCCGATAACGTTTCAGCAATTCGCTTCGATAAGCTTCGTACACTTCTCCCTGCAACAAGGCCATATGCTACAATAAAGGTTTTACTGGTTTAATGCAGCAAAATGTTTGAAGAACATTGGAATGGTTTCAATGCCTTTGTAGTAATTGAAGATTCCGTAATGTTCGTTGGGGGAGTGGATTGCATCTGAATCCAAACCAAAACCCATTAATACCGTCTTGGTCTGCAGTTCTTTTTCAAATAATGCAACAATTGGAATACTTCCACCACCTCGTGTTGGAATTGGATCTACACCAAAGGTTTCTTTCATTGCAGCAGCAGCAGCTTTATAGGCAATGGAATCTGTTGGAGTAAGCACGGGTTCACCACCGTGGTGCGGTGTAACTTTTACTTTAACCCCTGCCGGTGCAATGCTTTCAAAATGCTTCTGAAACAATTCGGTGATTTCGTCCGATATCTGGTTGGGAACCAAACGCATGCTGATTTTAGCATATGCTTTTGAAGGCAACACAGTTTTCGCTCCTTCACCAATATATCCACCCCAAATTCCATTTACATCTAGGGTTGGTCGGATTCCCGTTCTTTCAATGGTAGTAAATCCTTTTTCTCCCATTACGGCATCAATGTCCAAATGCTTCTTATATTCATCTTCGCTAAATGGAATTTTACCCATCGCTTCTCGGTCAGCTGCACTTACTTCGGCTACTTTATCATAAAATCCAGGGATGGTGATGTGTCTGTTTTCATCGTGTAAACTGGCAATCATCGTACACAATGCATTGATTGGATTAGCAACAGCACCACCGTAAACGCCTGAATGTAAGTCGATTCTAGGACCTGTTACTTCTACTTCTACGTAACTTAATCCGCGCAAACCCACATCAATGGAAGGACAGTCATTTGCAATTAAAGCAGTATCTGAAATTAAAATAACATCAGCCTTTAATTTCTCTTTGTTATTGCGACAGTAGGTGCCCAAATTATTACTTCCAACTTCTTCTTCACCTTCAATCATGAACTTAATATTACATGCCAAGGTTTGCGTCTGCATCATGGTTTCAAATGCTTTCACATGCATGAAAACCTGCCCTTTGTCGTCACATGCTCCGCGAGCATATATCTTTCCATCACGCACCGTTGGCTCAAATGGGGGAGTGTCCCACAATTCATTAGGCACACTGGGCTGCACATCGTAATGACCGTAAACCAATACGGTTGGCAATGAAGCATCCAATATTTTTTCTCCGTAAACAATCGGGTACCCCGCTGTTTCTTCTAAAACAACGTTATCTGCCCCCGCTTTACGTAAGTGTTCTGCAACTGCTTCCGCACATTTACGAACATCTCCTGCATAAGCAGAATCCGCACTTATACTTGGAATTCGTAGAATATCAAATAGTTCGTTTAAAAAACGGTCTTTGTTTTGTTCGATGTATTGCAAGGTTGACATACCCGCAATTTACAACTGAAAAATGTCAACTGCAACGATATTTACTTGGGGCTATGGAAGATATTTATCCCAAGAAATTTTGGCAGTACATCATCATCCGAATAAGCACTCTGTGGATTTTATTTTAAATATGTGTTAATGGATTTTTGAATTGTACGAATAAGAGAGAGTTTAGTGCCGAAGTATCAATGTCTATAGCTGCAATGTCTTTCGTTTAACTGCGTTGAATACTCCGTAAACATTCGATGTATTGCCAGTAACTACATGTATCTTTGCAGTATTAAACCTGTTATGAAAACGTCTAAGGATACTGCTCAATTTCACGATACACTTCAAGCAAAACAACGCGAGATGATTCAGATTGAGAAATTCAAACAACAGGTGTTTTTGTGGGAGATTATCATCACCATCGTGTTAATAATTGCCTCCTACTTTGTTCTAAAAGCCTTCAAAACCAATAAGGATAAGGCTGCAACAAAAAACAAAAAATACAATACCGGAGAAGCAGGACGCTAAATTTCCACAACGGGAATTTCCCCTTCAACCACCAATCTTCCTAGTGTTTTAGCCTTAACTTCCTCTACGGTAACACCAGGAGCAATTTCTCTTAATTCAAACCCTCTTTCGGTAATCTCAAAAACACCCAATTCGGTTACTACTTTTTTAACGCATTTTAACCCCGTGATGGGCAAAGTACAAGAGGGAAGGAGTTTGCTTTCGCCCGCTTTATTTACATGCTGCATGGCTACAATGATATTTTTGGCCGATGCCACTAAATCCATAGCACCTCCCATTCCTTTAACCATTTTACCTGGAATTTTCCAATTTGCAATGTCTCCAGAATCGCTCACTTCCATCGCCCCCAATACCGTTAAATCTACCTTACCTGCCCGAATCATTCCAAAACTAGTGGCGCTATCAAATAAACTAGCACCCTTGGTCATAGTAATCGTTTGTTTTCCAGCATTTATCAAATCGGCATCTTCCTCGCCCTCCCAAGGGAAAGGCCCCATGCCTAATAAACCATTTTCTGACTGCAAAACAACCTCAACACTTTCGGGGATATAATTAGCAACTAGGGTAGGAATTCCGATACCCAAGTTAACATAGTAACCATCCTGAAGTTCGCGCGCAATCCTTTTTGCAATACCAAATTTATCAAGCATAATAGCAAAATTACAACATCAGTCCCATTCTTGCCCTATTTATCGTGGCAAATTGGCTAATATCCGTTTATGTTTATTCGCTGATTGTGTATTCCCTGTGGCCTCGTACAGTTTTACTAATAAAGTATGAGCTTCTACATTGTCTGGATTTAATTCCAAGGTCCTGTTGCACCATAATTGTACTAAGGGCCATTGCGATTTTCCAGCAAAGGCATAGGCTAAATTGAGTCTGGATTTTTCGTGTTTAGGCTGTCTACTTAGTGTTTGGTTTAATAATGAAATGGCTTTGTCTAGTTGATTAAGTCGAATGTAAACTTCTGAAGTTTCAGCAGCAAAATCAGAATCGAAAGGCATCATCTCTACCACCCTAATGTACCAAGGTAAAGCTTTTTCCCATTGCCCATTGCGTTTAAAGGCATTCCCAATCCGATAGAAAAACCATGGGTCATTTATATCGCTGATTCCTCCTTGATTTGGTTCTATTGAAAGTGCTGTTACCAGTCCAAGGAGTGCTTCTGCGTTTTGTTCAACAAATTTGCCGTGAATTGCCGTTTCTAACCATGCCATTTTATTCGCACTAGCCGATTCCCAAAATGCGGCATCCGTATTGTTAGGAATGGACTCATTCTTTTTCCATTGGCTCATCAGCTCATTCCCCTTATTTATGTAACTCTTGTTGGGGTCAAATCGTTCAAAATAGCTGAAGTATGCCCGAGCATCCATCGATACATTGCTATTTTTACTGTTTACTAGCCATAATTCGCCTGTGGTTTTACCAAATCCATTCTCTTCGTTATACGCCGTGGTGGAATTAGTCTTGTTCAATGTTAAAGGTCGTTGAATTTTATGATCATGTACCGTTACATGAGGAATATCGCGTGTATCCGAAGCGGGCATATGGCAATCCACGCAATTACTTCCAATCTTTCCTCTTTGATCAGAACATGAAAAGAGCTTACTGCGAGTGGAATTGATTGTATGACATCCCGCGCAGGTTTGGTTGAATTTTGCGGTATTGGTCTTACGAACACTTACGTGCGGGTTGTGACAATTAATGCAAGTAAAATTCAAATTCGGATTGTACGAATCTTGATTTTTATTCGATTTTATAAAACAAGCACTTTGTTGAAATCGCTCTGCATGTCCAGCCATGACAAATCCCTGTGGTCCCTGTGTCTTAGGCATGTAAACATGGAATACGGAATCTAAATCCATACCCGGACGGAAATCTGTGAACTTTTTTCCTGGCTTTAGCACATTGTTGCCTTGTAAATGGCAGCGCTGACAAATATCTACCTGCAGTTTAAATGGCAATCGCTTAGGATTTACAATAGAATAATCGGCCTGTTTGGAAGTATCAATGAGGATACCGTTGCG
Organism: uncultured Flavobacteriaceae bacterium; assembly: GCA_964554385.1. Classification (GTDB taxonomy): domain Bacteria; phylum Bacteroidota; class Bacteroidia; order NS11-12g; family UBA955; genus JAGKXC01. Next base: position 7,781 of record CAZKOM010000080.1, read on the forward strand.
TTTTTCATTAACGTGCAATTCCCCAGGTCCATGGCAGCGTTCGCAATCAATTCCTAGTGGCAGTTGTTCGAAAATATTCACGGAACCTTCTCTCACGGTTGGCATCCCCGTATGACAACTCATACATTCAATATCAATTTTTCGGTTAAATCGAGCATTGTAACGTTCATAACCCGGAGGGAGATCCCAGACTTTTTTCTGTGTGTAGAACGTTAGTGGAGCCTGGTACAGGTGCTTGCCATCGGTCCAAAAATGACTGTTCGTATGGTGACCTGAACCAATTATGTGAGAAATTTTTTCGATTCGCTGGTACAGCGTATCCTTTTGGGGTCCCAATCGAAATTCTCTGATGTACAAATTGTCTCCTTGCAGGTAGGGGAAATAATAGAGATTGTTTTTTCGATCAAATACAGGTTTAGCGGAGGTGAAATCTGCCTTGGAATATTGAATTTTAGCTTCGTGAAAACTAGACCCCATGCCCGTTTCCATAAACGAATGGTAGATATCTGAATGGCAACCTTTGCAAGTCTGAATACCAACATAATCCACCGTATCATGGAGGTTCCTGAACGGACTAGAACGGTTGTTACCTGAATTAACAGGACTGGTGCTACAATACCATAAACTAAGGGCGGAAAATCCCAAAATTAGAAAAACCAACCATGTTGAGCGAATCTGCATAGGGTTGGGAGGAATTAAATACTAGGGCTTACTGTCTGGACCAAATTGCGCCTGCCAATCCAATACCCCACCAATTAAATTTCGGACATTGGTGAATCCTTGTTGCATCATATATTGTTTCGCAGTATTACTTCTCATTCCAGATCTACAATGTACAATGACTTCCTCATCTTTTAAATCTTCTAAATCCTCCAACTTAGATGGCAACTCTCCCAATGGAATCAACGTTCCACCTAAATTAAAATCCTCGTATTCGTGTACTTCACGAACGTCGATTAAATTGATTTTCTCACCGGCCGAAAGGCGTTTTTGTAATTCGATTACGGAGATGTCAGTACTCATAATTTGATAAATCGGGTAACTCCAAAACTTCCGTCTTTTCCACGGATGATCATTTGGTAATTCCCGCTCGGCAAATTAACAACATCTGTTTTGTCTTGCAAAGTGCCTTCTTGCATTTTTAATCCACGTACGTCGCGAATTTCATACGTGCTATGATCAGGAATCCAACCAGAAACAGAAATCCATTGGGTACAAGGATTGGGAAAGGTTTTTACCGATAAGGTTTCCATGCGTATGGTTCCAAAAGAGTAATCTATGCGTTCACCAAAAAGCATACGGATCATTGGAGTTCCCATAATACTTGGATCCGAACGTTCCCAACTTCCCAATAAGTTATAGAATAAATGGGGATTAGGGTTGTTCCCTAGATTATAACGATAGTTATTGTCGTATCCAACATTTAATATGTAGGGTACTGCCTGCTGCCAGCCAGCGTAGTATTTTCCCTTAGGTAAGTATAACACAGAATCAAAGAAAATAAAAGAGAAATGGTTAATGCTGTCGGTATAAATCGGCCGGGAAATGGGGAATTCGTACAGCAGCAAATCTTGCTTATCCGGTGCTCCAATGGGAGAAAGCGCTTTCCAGATTTTCAAACGAAATCCACGAGCGCTTACATCATTTAAACTTTGATTGAAATAAATGGCTAAACCACGCAAGGAATCCGGATGCTGAATATCAAATTCCATAGCAAACTGCCCCTTGATATTTCCTAAATTTTCATAATCCAGACCAAATCCACCTTCTGCACTGCCATCGTCATAACTATACCATGGCATGAAAGTATGTTCTACTGTGATTTTGTTGTTGTTGGGTGTACTATTGAATTGGGTAGGAGTTTCATCATTGCCTTGAGGTTGAATTTCAAAATCAAAGGTGATTTTTGGTGTTGCTCCAGATAACGTATCCACTGGTACTACATCAAACTTTTCAATGGAATCTCTATTGGCAGCGATGTTTCTCACATTTGAAAATGGAGGAACCGAATATAGAACTTTATTGTATTGATTTTTGAGAGTATATCCAATTCTCGTTTGAACGGCAGAATTTGAATTTAAGTTGTTAATCCCCAACGTATACCCTCTACCTTTTAATGTAGATTTATTGTAGAAGTAGTGCTTATAAGGTACATTTTTGAAATCTTTAATGGGATAAAGATTGGTTGATGATATCGCCACGTCCTGTATGTCCCTAAAATCAACAATTCTATTCTTATCCATTCGAATGTAATCTACATGCCAGTGATTTAAATTTCCCGATGCCTTGGTATAGTTTACAAATCGAAATTGAAAATCTGGAATGAAATACTCGTATTTGTCAATCGCTACAAAATACTGAATAAAGGATGTTTGTTTTCCGCCGTTAATTCCCCATACTCGTTCAAATTGACCATTCTTATTTTTAAAAAATAACAATAATGAATCTTCGTAATCGGGGATATCCCCTAATCCCTGTAATTGCACGAAAAAACTTAAATATATAGAGTCCGTTGGTTTGTAATTTATTGTACTTGCGCCACTCCAATAATATTGAAGATTGATTGGTTGTGAGGTTAAACTATCAGCAAAAACGGAAATCGTTTTATTTAACGGGTGATAAGGATTGCCAAAACGATCTAAGTGATCAAAAGTTGCTACTCCGTAACTTGGTGGTTTTATTCCAAAGGTGTGGTTTACCCAAACCTGTTGATCGGTGAAGCGATCAATACTTGGATATCCAATTTCCTGAGAAAAATCTTCAAAAAATGGTAAAGAAAGCGTATCCGTAATTCGTTGTTGAATAATTAAGGGTTTAGAAGGAGCCTTTTTTTGAAGTTGAGGATTTCTTGATAACGGAAATAATTTGATTCCCGGTTGGAAATTGGCTTGTGCACTCACTTCGTAAATTCCAGAGAAAATACATAAAAGAACTACAATGTATCGAATGGTTCTTTGTATTCTAACGAAATGTAACATCGATTTTACCTTTTTTGGATGTCTTGTTTTACAGTGTATTTATAGAAATCCGTTATTTGTTAACGCAATATTATTGAATTTATTGTGCAAATTGATTGAAAATTCATAACTTAA
>CAZKOM010000081.1:0-10680 GCA_964554385.1 uncultured Flavobacteriaceae bacterium
GAACAACTCAAAAGCATACCGATATTTTTTATGTGAACGTAAATTGCCTTCCACAAATTCAATAGTTAATCCATGAGATTGCAATTGAATTAATTCTTTCGGCATATCACTTAGCTCACCAGGAAACTCCTCCCTACTGAGATATAAAACCACCACGTTTGGTTTCAAACTTCCTAATAATATCGACGAAATAGGAATGTACACCCAATCTATTCTACCCCGGTAAGAAGTCATACTTACAACGTAGTCATTTAATACCTGCTCTGTAGTTGTAAAAATCCTTAACTGTATGCTCCACCGCACTATCCAACGATAATAACTCAGCACTATGCGGTTTACTACCCGATAATATATTCGATCTATGCTCGAAATGCGAACTTTAAAAAAATAAGCCGAAAAAAGTACCTTGTTTAAAATATCTTTTTACTTAATAATCTTTTTAATCCAATATCGTACACCGAACCGATTCCTACTACTACTACCGTAATAACCATAACCACCATAACCATATGCATAATTATTACCGTAGTAATATCCATACTTACCTAAACCTTTAGGTTTAACACCATTAAATATTACACCAAATTGTGTAAAAATGCCGCTTTCCTTAGCTTTATCCAATATGTTCTCTACAATCTCTTTGGGAGTATAATTGTACCGAATGATAAACATATGAACATCACAAAATCTTGCAATAATCTCTGCATCAGAAACCAATCCTATCGGTGGAGTGTCAATGATAATAATGTCAAACCTCTCTCTCAATTCACCCATCAATTTACTCATGTCCTCTCCTTCCAACAACTCACTAGGATTAGGAGGTATCGCACCTGACGGTAAAATATATAAATTCTCATATTCCGTTGCGTACAAAACCTCATCCAAATTACTGCTACCATTCAAATAACTGGATAAACCTTTCTTCATACTCATGTTGAACATTTTATGAAGCGTTGGTTTCCTTAAATCTCCCCCAACCAAAACTACCTTTTTGTTAATTAAACTGTAGCTCATACCTAAATTTACCGATATAAAACTCTTCCCTTCCCCCGGTAAACTTGAGCTTATCATCAATACTTGATGATCAGATTGAGTTTTATAATACGTGAGTTTAGTACGCAACGATCGTAAGGTTTCCGCTAAATGGCCTCGTTCGTTGGTGTTTACCACAACTCCTCGCTTTCGCTCATCAAACATCAATTCTCCCATCAAAGGCACTCCCAATATTTCTTCAATCTCATCCTTAAATTGAATTTTAGGATTCAACATTACTCGCCAAAAATAAAAGGCTAAAGGTAAAAATATTGCTAAAGAAAAGTTTAAACCATACGTCAAGTGCGGCTTCGGACTCAATACACTACCACCATAAGCACGCTCAATTACCCGAACATCGGAAACAGTACTAGCAAACGAAATCGCAGATTCTTCTCGTTTTTCTAACAAATAAGAAAAAATCTCATTCTTCACTACTTGTTGCCTGCTGATATCAATCAATTTACGCTCGTTTGCAGGCAACGAAAGTAACTCGCTTTTACTAGCATTTAGTTGACTCTGTATCTTCCGCTTATTAATCAATAAATTCTCACGAATACTACCAATATTATCAAAAATGCTCTTTTTCGTATCACGAATTTCTTCGGTCAACGAAATCAACGATTCGTTATTAACCCCTGAAAGTTTCTTTTGACGATTGTACTCAAATTCCAATTCGTACAACTTCAATAACAACATGTTTAATATTGGGTCTGCTATATCCATTATAGATGGCGCCAACCCAGGATTATTCTTGTTGTTATTTAAATAATTCTCTACCGAACCCAATAATGCCAACCGTAAATCAATCTTTCCCAACTCCACGTCGTGTGCCATTACCTTATTTACATATAAGGACGATTGCGACTTCACATCAACCACACCGCTATTCACTTTGAAATTCTCAATACTGGATTCAACACTGTCTAATTCACCACTAACCAATCGCAATCTATCCTCGATAAAATTAATCGTGTATTGCGCAACTTTCCGCTTATCCTCTACCCCAGAATTCGTGTATTGATTGATAAATTCATTTAAAATTCTTCGACAATTTCTAACATTTAACCCCTGATATCGAATACCAATAATGGTTGTTCCTTTACCGGTTGGCGCCGGTGTTACGGCATTAACCAATGTATTGATTTCCTGCTCAAATGAACTTATTCGGATTTTATATAATCCCGGATTGATTTTTTGTAACGTCTCACCTATTACTGTAATACGATAATATTCATCTCTAATTTTTACCGTTTGATCTTTAATCTCATATACCTGCCCATCCAATCGCATGTTCTTCTTTTTAGAACCGATAACAATGTCTATATCCAAATTCCCCCCCTTGAGACTATCTTCATTCAACGCCTCTAACTGCACCGGAAAATCCCAATCCAACTCCGTATACTTGTCGTCGCTCAAAGAATAATACCGAACATAACTATTTATGCTCTTGGCCACATCTGCACATAGCATTCGCGATTTAATAATCTCCAACTCATTCTCTACAACTTTAGCCGATGCAAACATATCCAAGTCCTCTAAAACTTGCTGACCCTTACCACTACTTAACTCGGGCTTTATTAATACTTTACCAAAAACTTCGTACACATAGGATTGTTTACTAAGACTGTATTTACCAGCAAAATAGGCCACCACAAAAGACAAAATATATACCGGCCAATAGGGTAAAATTACTCGCTTAATGATGTTGTAAGGAGTAAATACCCTATCCGGAATAAATTCTTGTCTGTTTATACTATTTGAGCTATTGTTTTTTATATTCAAGACCCGTTAATTATTGACGAAAAACATTGTATAACAACAATATAAAGGAAGTTGTAGAAATTACAATGGGCATAAATTGAGAAGTTAGTGTGGAATTAAAACGTTTGGCCATATTGGGTTCAACATAAATAATGTCCCCTGGGCGTACATAAAAAAACTCGCTAGTAATATAATCCGATTTCGTTAAATCTATCTTCCTTACCACTTTTCCGTTGGGTGTATTTCTTATTACCGTTACTGCATTTCGATTACCAAATAAGGTAATATCCCCAGTTAATCCCAATACCTGAAGCAAATCAACGTTTTTCGATGTAATCGTGATAGCACCTGTTCTTGAAACTTCACCCAAAACAGTTACTACAAAATTCAAGACCCTCACATTAACCATCGGATATTTGGTGTATAGACTAAACCAAGCCTCTAATGAATCCTCCAATTGATTAGTTCGATAACCTAAAACATTGATTTTACCAATTTTAGGTACCTTGATGTACCCACTATCAGAGACAATAAAACCACCCGCCAATGTTCCACCACCTAAAATTCCAACACCAGTTACACTAACAGATCCACCATTGCTTACATTGACAGAGTTAACCAAATTGTCTACTTCTTTGTTCAAACTAGTTAACTGAATATTCAATTGCATTCCTGGCTCAATCACTAAATCATACATCTGAAGTGAATCTAGCTCAGTGGAATCCTTTACATCCGTCAAGTATGCCATGCGATTCATATTGCCACACGAAGACAAATATGTACCCACAACGAAAACTATAAAGTAACTAATACGTTGAATGTAATGAATCATCTACAAGATTTACCTCAAATTAAAACAATTTCTACAGCTTTTCCGCATTTTATTGCAAAGCTTCGCCCCCTCGGTTACAAATTAATTTTTGCCGAGTTTAATCTACAATTAGCAAATTTATAGGGAATCACGCGCTTAACAAGACAATGTTATGTTTAATTAGTCTTATAAAAATGTCTTTCACCCATTATCAACACCACAACCGTGCGCATAACAATCTTAAAATCCAACCACCAACTTAAATGCTCTACATAATATCGATCAAAAACCCATCGCTGTGGCCATGTTAAAAATATACTTCCATTCACCGCCGCCAATCCGGTTAGCCCGGGTTTCACAAGTATCCTCGATCTTCCATTGTCATCAAACTTTTCCTGCAAATTGGGTAAGCTGGGCCTCGGTCCAACAATGGCCATCTCTCCGCGCAAAACATTTATTACCTGAGGGAGTTCGTCAATTTTTAACCTTCGAATAATTGCACCGATTCGCGTTACATCAGGGTCCCCTGCCACGGTTTGTTTATTAAATAACCTACTGGGTTCATGCGTCATACTCCGAAACTTATACAACATAAAAACACTGCCATTCAACCCCAATCGCTCCTGTTTAAAAAATACAGGACCTTTACTATCCATAAGAATTAATACAGCGGTTATTAATAAAATAGGACCCGTTATTATTATCACCAATAAGGCAACCAAATAAGCTAACAATGGCTTGATATTCTCAGAATAAAAAGTGATCCGTTTCATTCGTTATCTATTCACAAATTTTCTTATTACCTGCAAATACAAAAAAACTGCCAAGCTCATTCGAAATCGGATAAACAGGAAAAAAATCATCCAATGCAGTCGCAAAAACCCTATGGGAAACGTCTTGATATACTCCTGAAACTCTCTCACCAACTTTCTTACTTCTTTATATTTTTCTATTTTCCCTTGTGGATTTCTTTTACCACAGATTGCCAAAGAAACGTTTACAAAAGATATTACACGACGATTATTTAAACGAAATATAGCATCTTCCGATAATCCTAAATTCTCGATAAGTCTTTGCATCTCATTGTGCAAAGCTTTAAGTCTAACGTAAAGCGTATTGTTGTGGTTTTTTGTTAATGAACCTACATTGAATTTGCGGTAATAATTACCGATTTTATTGATAAAATATGCTGATTTACAGTGGACTAAAAACTCAAAATTAAACAACAAATCCTCCGAACCAAATTCCTGAGTGGGTTTAAAAACAATATGATTATCTACTGCTATGGATTTTCGAAACAACTTGCACCATGGCATAGAAAAATTATCTAACGACATTAAATTACTTAGATCCCTTTCGCTTGGACCTATGGTTCTGTTAAACAACTCATTTCTAACTTGTTGTTCATCAAAACTTCTATCGGAATTAAACCAAATAGATCCTTTTCGTTGATACCCTTCAAAAACCTTGTTATAAGCCCAAAAAATCAAATCATAGTTTTCCTTGGCTTTTTCCACCGCGTATTCAATAATATTTTCATCTAGCCAATCGTCAGAATCAACAAAAACTATATAGTCCCCTTTAGCAATTTTTACTCCGGAATTTCGTGCCGCAGAAGCACCTAAATTTTGTTGAAATAACAAATTAATCCTGCCATCTTTCGCAGCATACTGCTCCGCTATAAATTTAGATCCATCGGTAGATCCATCATCCACTAAGATAATATCTAATGCCCTATACGTTTGTCCTACAATACTATCCAAGCATTGCGCTAAATATCGCTCAACATTGTAAATCGGAACAATAACACTAATGAGCATCAAACACCTCCCTCAACTCCGCTAATCGCTGATTTATTTCAAATTTTTTAACAGTTTCTTTCGCGTTTTTACCCAATGCAACTATATCTATCGTACCTTCAGTAACCTTTTTAATCACCGATTCTATGGCACTCACATCACCCCTAGGTACCACAATCCCATTGGTTTCTCCATCAATAATTTCAAATACTCCTGGGTGAAATTCAGCCGTAATACAGCACAACCCACGTTGCATAGCCTCAACCAAGGCATTGGGAAAACCCTCACTATTGGACGGTAAAATAAAAATATCGGCCTTGGTGTACACCATCGACATATCCTCAACCTTACCCAAAAACACTATGCCCGGGGCAGAGTCGCCGTAACGATCCATCACCTCGTCAATCGCCTTATCCTCACCTCTTAAGCCTCCCGCTACCATCAAAGTCAATCGAGAATCATTTACCCGTAAAAATGCCTCCAATACATCCGGAATTCCTTTCAAAATGTCATTAAATCTACCTGCTACTAAAAATACAATACGCTTTTTTCCCATCAAATCATTTTCCGTATGTATTTTCTTACCAAGGGGTTCAGATTCAACAGAAATACCGCCGATTTCACTGCTGAATTCAACCCGATTTGTATCCACCGATTCAGCTTGTATCTCCTCAAAATCAGGGATTGAAGATGAAAGTTCTTGTACTGCTTCAAATAGATTCGGAAATATTACCACATTGCTTCCAGGGTACCGGTTTTTTTGAAATACCGCCGCATACCTTGTCTGTGCCAAAACTCCATAAGGTACCCGTAATACATATGCTAATTCACAAAATGTTTCATACCCCTTCGACATCCGAAATTGGGGTGAATTTCTCTCCGAAATCCATAATTGTATTTTTCTATTGAATAATAATGCCAACGATGTAATTGCGCCATAGTACCTACCGAAAACGATTACCTTTTTAGCTTTTGATTGATTTACACTTCGCAACACATGCCATAATACTTGAAACCATTTAATCACCAAGTTTTTACTTTGTTTAGAAGGCGAATACACCACCAACTCATCTTCCGGAATAAAAAATTGCCTCCCGGAATACAACAAACATAAATCAACATCAAAACCTGCTTTTTGTAAAGCACGCACTGTCACCAACCCCGATTTTTGTAAACCTCCCATAGTCAACGAAGGCAATACAAAAAGGATTTTGTCTTTCAATGTTCGATTCTGTTAGTTAAATTTCTTTACGCAATCTTGCCACCGGAATTCCCAATTGCTCTCGGTATTTTGCCACCGTTCTACGAGCTATATTGTAACCCTTATCGTTCAACAACGCCATCAAAGCCTCATCCGTTAGTGGTTTCTTTTTACTCTCAGCCGCAATCGCATCGCCCATAATTTTCTTAATTTCTCGATTGCTTACCTCATCCCCATCATCAGTGCTCAAGCCCTCACTGAAAAAATGCTTCAACGGGAAAATTCCAAATTCAGTTTCCACATATTTAGAATTAGCAACGCGGGAAATTGTACTAATATCCATGTCTATTTCCGTAGCAATGTCTTTCAAAATCATCGGGCGCAAATGCGTATCGTCTCCTTCAATAAAGAAATCTCGCTGCCTGCGAACTATAGCCTCCATCGTCCGTAACAATGTGTTTTGCCGCTGCTTTATACTATCAATAAACCATCGGGCACCGTCCAGTTTTTGCTTTATATACTGCACCGCATCTTTTAACTGCTTATCCTTGCCCGCACTGCTCTCATAAGCTCTCAAGGTCTCCGAATAGGCAGAACTTATCCGTAATTCTGGAGCATTTCTTCCATTCAAACGAACTTGTAAAACTCCATCCTCGTTGGTAACACTGAAATCCGGCACAATATACTGCGTCTTCGCACTCACACTCCCCGTATCACCCGGCTTCGGATTTAGCTTGATAATTTCTGCCATTGCCGACTTCAACTGCTCATCCGTAATTCGTAAGCTTCTGCAAATTTTATCGTAATGCTTTTTTGTAAATGCCTCAAACTGATCGTTCAAAATCTTCTCCGCCACATCAATCGCAGGATTGTCTCCGTAATCCTTCTTATACAATTGTAATAACAAACACTCCTGCAAATCCCTAGCGGCTATCCCAGGAGGATCAAAATTCTGAATCTTTATCAATATTCGTTCTAGCTGAGCCTCCGTGGTAATCAAATTCTCATTAAACGCTAAATCGTTCACAATCGCCCGCAATTCCCTGCGTAAATATCCATCATCCTCCAAGCTGCCAATCAAATGCAAAGCAAGTAACAACTCTTTTTCATCGGCAAAAGTGGCATTTGCCTGTTCTACCAAATACTCAAAAAACGTATTTTGAGCCGCAATGGGCATCTCCTTTTGCTCCTCCGCCTGGTAATCCTCACCCATCCTAAAACTTCCATACTCATCCTCACCTCCCGCACGTAACAATTCCTCCACATTAATATCTTGCTGATAATCAGACCATTCCGCATCATCTGCACTATCACCGTAATCATTATCAGACGAAGACTCCGAAGTAGAACTCTCGTATTTATAATCCATCGGATCGTCCTGCTTGTCGTCCCCCTCCAAAGCAGGATTGTCTAACAGTTCCTGACTTACCTTTTCCTCAAAATCCAGCGTGTTCATCTGCAACAGCTTTATAAACTGAATCTGTTGCGGACTCAGTTTCTGCATCATCTTTTGAGATAATTCCTGCCGTATCGCCATATACCAACAAAACTAATTAAAAATTTCACCCCCTTGTCAAAAATTATGCCATGCAAAAATTACCGTCTACTTTTTCAGTACGATTACCGATTGTTTAAACATCTTTGACCCCGTATCTGTTATCTTTGCAACGCAAAATTTAATAGTCATGAGTAGTTTAGACCTTACCAAACAAACCACACCCATCGAACACCTTCAACAATTTGTAGGTCAATCCGTATGCTTGCGCGGTTGGGTCGCCAATAAACGCGAAGGCAAAGGAATTGCATTCATTATCTTAAGAGATGGTACCGGCTACTGCCAGTGCGTGGTTTCTATTGATAACGTATCCGAAGAGATTCTTCAAGTTGCTCAAAGTACCTCTCTTGAAAGTTCCGTTGAAATTTCTGGTTTGGTCTTGGCCGATGAAAAACAAATTGGTGGTGTAGAAATTCAAGTGTCTGACCTAATCCTTGTTGGAAACTCCGAAAACTATCCTATCGCTAAAAAAGAACACGGCGTTGAGTTCCTAATGGATCAACGACACCTTTGGTTGCGCTCCACCCGCCAATGGGCCATCATGCGTATCCGAAATACTATCATCTTCGCTATCCATGAGTATTTCCAAAAAGAAGGATTCGTGCAAATGGATGCCCCATTATTTACCAATAACGCCTGCGAAGGAACTTCTACTTTATTTGAAACGGACTTTTACGGCGAACCAGCATACCTTTCGCAAAGTGGTCAGTTATACGGTGAAGCCATGGCCATGGCTATGGGCAAGATTTATACCTTCGGACCAACATTCCGCGCCGAAAAATCCAAAACCCGAAGACACCTTTCGGAATTCTGGATGATCGAACCAGAAATGGCATTCTATGATATCTTCAAAAACATGGATTGCATCGAAGGCTTCTTGCAGTTTGTGATACAAAAGGTACTTACCAATTGCAAACACGAACTGGAAACCATCGGCCGCGACACCTCTGTATTAGAATCTTCCCTGAAATCCTTCCCAAGAATGACCTACGATCAAGCCGTACGCATCATCAAAGGGGAAGAGAATGTAAACGGTGTTAACTCCATTGCTTCCTTAGAAGAAGAACTAAAACAAACAGAGGAAAAACTAATCGGAATTAATGCTGAAATTCAAGACCGAGAAGCGAAAATTGCTACCCCAGGATTGAAAAAAGGCGAAATCAACTTCCACCAAACAAAAATTATTCAGCTTAAACAAGATAAAACCGATATCGAAGAAGAATTGCGAAACATTCCTCAATGGATTGCTAGTGCCAAAAACTTCGAATACGGTAACGACTTTGGTGGTTCCGATGAAACTGTACTAACTCGCTTGTTCGATAGCCCAGTAATGGTGTACGATTGGCCCCACGAAGTAAAAGCATTCTACCTGAAACGCAACCCGAATGATGCTCGATTTGCTCGCGGTGTAGACGTCTTAGCCCCAGAAGGTTATGGCGAAATTGTAGGCGGCGGTGAACGTGAAACCGATGTTAACTTACTTACCCAAAAAATCCACGAACACCAACTTCCTATGGAAGCCTTCGAATGGTATCTGGATTTACGTCGATTTGGCTCCGTTCCCCATGCCGGATTTGGTTTGGGATTAGAACGATTGGTGACTTGGATCTGTAAGTTGAAACACGTACGCGAATCCATTCCGTTCCCAAGAATGTACGGAAGACTAACCCCGTAATCATAATCTATTCAAATCTAATTTACAGTACTAAAAAGTACCAATCCATCTCCAAGCTTGGGGATGATCTTTTATGTTGTTAATACTATTTTCATCATTCAACAACACCAACAACCCAAACTCTTAATAATTTCTTAACACAAGTTTCACATTCCAGAAACAGATACTTCCTGTTTGTTAAGGAATCTTTGTGCCATTAATAATTGCGTAACATTAAACTAACCTGTGAAACACACTATTTTTACATTTACTTCATGTTTGTGGTTGTCGATTCAAACACTTTCAGCCACCACTAGCAAGGATTTAACAATCCATAATTACTCGGGATCCTATAACTACTACCCCATAACTGTTGTCGATTCCACGATAAAATCAAACCAAGTATTCAACCCTGAATACAACGGCATGGATAAATCCCTGCTCTCTTCCTCTAAAAGCTTACAATTAGCTCTGACTGGAAATGAACCCAAGCCTGCCGACACAAAAACTCCCCCTGTAAAAAAGGCCTGGTACGAAAACATCCAATTTCGTGGATACACGCAAACCCGTTACAATCGATTATTAGAAACAAACCCGTTACTAAAGTGCGAACAATGCGACAGATCCATCGGTGATGATGGTGGTTTCTTTATACGCCGACTTCGTCTTATTTGGTTTGGACAAATTCACCCGCGCGTATACATGTACATCCAACCCGATTTTGCCTCGTCATTGTCTTCCTCCCTCTCTGGGAATGTTGCCCAAATTCGCGATGCTTATTTCGATATCGGATTAAATAAAACCAATTCCTATCGTATACGTGTAGGTCAAAGTAAAGTTCCATTTGGTTTCGAAAACATGCAA
>CAZKOM010000082.1:0-10619 GCA_964554385.1 uncultured Flavobacteriaceae bacterium
GGAGTCCGGTAAACGATAATCAAGAGAATTTGAATGTAAACTGTATCGCACAATCAGTTGAAGGAACAATTTATTATGGAACGGGTGAAGGGGGTTTTACCAATTTATCCGGAACAAGAAATGGTTCTCCTGCGTTCATGGGAAATGGAGTTTACAAGAGTTCTGATAATAGAGGAACTAGTTTTTCACTAGTGAGTGTTGCTAAGGATAGTCGTTTCTTTGAATGTAACGGTATGGCTGCACATCCAACAGAAGATAAAATTTTAATTGCAACAAGCACAGGGTTGTTTGCCCTTACCGACAAAGGAACAAAAATAACTTCTTTGAGAAATGGAAATTGGAAAGAAGTAAAGATGGACAAAAACGGCATAGCTTGGGCTACAATCGGTTCAGGAGCCATGTTCAAAATAGATGGAACTACAGTAACCGCGGTTGCAGGTTTTACGAGTCCTGGTGGCCGTGTTGCCATTGGCATTTCGCCTCAAGATCCTAACTACATTTATGCTTGTGGTGCGGCTGGGAATGGTGCATTTGCTGGTCTTTGGAGAACAACCGATGGCGGTGCTACTTGGACTAAATTAGTGAATCAAAATAGCCAAACCGATTTATTCGGTTCTAACAACCAGGGTTGGTATGATAATGTGGTTGGGGTAGATCCAAACAACAAAAATCGTGTAATCATGGGTGGTGTTCAACTGGCTAGTTGGGATGAAGTTAATGGTTATCGTGAGGTTGCCTCTACATTTGGGGCACCTTGGAATGTGAGCTACGTGCATGCTGATAAGCATATTGTAGAATGGAATACCCGCACAAATCCTCCAACGTTAATTGTTGGTTGTGATGGTGGTTTGTTTTCTACGCAAAATGAATCTGTTTGGACAAGCATAAACCGTGGATTTACCACATTACAGTTATATAATGTTGCAGCCAATGAAAAAGGACACGTTGTTGGTGGTGCACAGGATAATGGTACTCAACTGATTAATTTTTCAGGAAACTCTTTCAATGGGAAACCATCTCAAACTGCCATTTCTATTTATGGAGGTGACGGTTTTGATGTGGAGTTTTCAAGATTTGATCCCAATACCGTTTTCATGAGTACTTATTATGGAAATGTTGTAAGAAGTGGTAATTCTGGACAAGCTTCTTCCTCTTTCTGGGATACACGTCAAGATGGAAAAGTTCAGTCTGATTTTAATACAACGTATTGTTTGTGGGAATCGGCTCCAAAAGTTTCCCGCTTATTCTTGGCTAAAAACAGTGAAGTTTGGATGGCCAAAAACCCTACCAATTTTACAGAAGATGTAGAATGGTACATTGTTGCAAAAAACTTGGGTAATGACAGAATTGTAGAAATGGATTATACTCCTGATGGGGATCATTTGTTTATCTGTAAGTTTGGTAAATTATTGCGTTTGGACAGCATCAACTCTGCAACATTTACTCTAGATGCTAACCCAAGTGTTACAACTGTACCTACACCTATTACATTAAATAATATCACGCCTTCAGGGATGAGTGGAAGAACAATTACATCAGTGAATGTAAATCAATCTAATCCTGAACATGTAGTGATTACCTTAGGTGGTTATGGTAATACTGTGTTTGTGTACGAAACGAAGAATGCGTTAGATGTAACACCTACATGGAAGAATATTACTGGAAATTTACCATCTATGCCTGTGTATGATGCTGTTATCGATGTGGATGATGATAAGAGAATCATTCTAGGAACAGATTTCGGTATTTGGGCCAGTGAAGATGGTGGAAATACATGGGTAGAAGCAAACAACGGAATGGCTCGTGTTCCAGTATTTGAAATTCGTGCATATGAGTGGAGACCTTGGGAAGGTATGGTAATGTATGTTGGTACTCACGGAAGAGGATATTTTAAATCTAATTCGTTGATGACAAATACCAAGAAAGTAACAAAATCAGAAATTACTGCGTTGCGTGCATATCCAAACCCAACGGTTAATCAGGTAAATTTAGAATATAATAATACTGGTAGAGCTGGGGTAGCAAGTGTTATCGTTCGCGATATTCAGGGTAGAATAGTGGAACAACGAAGTGTAAATGTAGCCGTAGGTGCAAACACCATTGAAGTTTCTTTACAAGGTAAAACTGCTGGGTATTATTTTGCAGAGGTTAATGTTGCCGGTAAGAAATCGGTTGCAAAAATTATTAAAAACTAACAATTGACTGAAATAGATGGTGTCGTTTTAATTTAAGATAGACCCATCCCATAACAAAAGGCTATCCAAACGGGTAGCCTTTTGTTTTAAGGTATTTTCTCAATTTGGTTACTGTAACTAATTTAATTGAAAATGCATTGTTTCCGGGAATAGAAAATGCAATTCAAAAACTTATAGCTCCCCGTTAAAAACGGATACAGCAGGACCAGCCAAAATAATGTTATGGAATTTATGGTTTGAAGTATCGAATTGTACGGTTAAATCTCCGCCCCTGCTTTTTACCTCTATTACTACAGGTTGAGTTTGTTCTGTTTTAATTTCGGATTGAATAGAGGATTGTTGATAATAGGCAATCGCCGCTGCTGTTATTCCAGTTCCACAGCTTAATGTTTCGTTTTCTACACCCCGTTCATAAGTCCTAATTGAAATTTGATTCTGACTTAACTCATTTACTAGATTAACGTTAATCCCTGTTTTGGCAAATTCCTCGTTATATCGAATACTCTTTCCCCATCGAACAAAAGCTTCAGTTTCACGAAAAGCTGGAATTAAATCCATGGGTTCTTCCTTTAAGAATTCAACAAAATGTGGCGAGCCTGTATTTAATACCCAAGCAGTAGGAAAGTTTAAACTCTGTTTTATTTCTGATACCGGATTCATTGACAGTTCAACCCAATCCGTAGTTAAATCAATAACTGCATGGTGAAGGCCGTCCGGGGCAGAAAATGACAACGCTCTTTTGTTATTATTCTCTTGACCTAATCCTAGTTTTGTTGCAAAATGTGCAATACAGCGCCCCCCATTGCCGCACATACTACTTAAATGGCCATCGGAATTAAAATAAACCATCTCAAAATCAGCAATTTCACTGAGTTGGAGTAACATGAGTCCGTCTGCTCCAATTCCAAAATTGCGGTGACATAATTCGTAAACGGTAATATTCTCTTTTGAATATGTTTTATTGTTTTTTGGAAGGTGTTCTGTGATTATCGACTGGTTCTGGTGTTGAGTCAAAAAATCAGACCATTGATTTTGACGGTTATCGATGAGTATGAAGTCGTTACCACTTCCGTGATATTTTGTGAATTGCATGTTACGGATTTAATTGTTCCAAAATAGCCTTATTGGTTACTTTTTGTGGCGTCCAAACTTTTCCTGGGGTAAAATCTATTTGGTAATAATGGGTGTCTATACCCAGATAATAGGTACTGCCCAATCGATACAACAATGCATTTGCATCGCCGAAATTATTTAAAATAATTGTATAGCTGTACCCTTGAGCTGACGCATCTTTTTGGGTAGTTGCAGTAGGTTTCCCATTGTCTGAACGAGTTAATACAACGGTGAAATTATCTTTTACGACAGCTGAGTTTTTTAATCGATTTAAATTATTGTTTTCGCGGGCTATTTTATAGTTTACCGTATCCGACGCCGTATTGGAGGCTGGGGTATTTGAATTGCTCGCTTGCTGATTGGATAGGGCGGCTGGTAATTTAGATTTCGACTTTGCCACAGAAACTGAATTAATGGCGTCTGCTCGTTTGTAATTGTCCGTTTTGGTTACTTCACGGATGGGATCGATTGGAACAACTTGAAAGCTAGCTATTTGTACTATCTCTTTGTCTAAAATAGTGGCAGCTGCAGGAACATCTGTACCGGAATAATTACTTCTCTTTCGATACGAGGCGATTGCGTCATTTTCTGCAGGTACACTACGTTTATTTTCTATTTGATTATCATTTTGGTTCCACTGGTAAGTTTTGTTTTCAATCTCTGCAGCAGCTGCCGGCTCTCCTGGACCTTCTTGTATTGAATAAACCCTGTCATCAGTTGCTGCTGAATTTTCATCCATAGGCATCAGCATTTCATCGGAGTTCATTGCGATGGTTGAATTGGTGGTATCTACGTTTACAGTGTAGCCACTTCCATTTTGTTGCGAAGCTGCAACGGACTCTTCGGATTTTGTAGCCTCTTTTCGATAGGATGAATCGGCTGCGTATTCGCTTAGAGAATTCTCGTTGGTTTTATTTAAATAGGGCCAAGCAATTCCAAATCCAACCACTACGGTAATGGCGATAGCGGCTGCTGCGTACCAAAATTTACCGGTAGACTCTTCTCTTTCTTCGGCTAATCGATTGCTGATAAATTCCTTTAATTCGATTTTTCCTTCGTCTTGGATTCCATCAATCATCCATTGCCTAAACTGAATTTCACGCCACAAAGCAGGAGACTTTTTCGCTTCTTCTAAAAAAGCAGCTGCTTCCTCGGCGGAAAGTTCAAAATTGAAATAGGCTTCTATGCGAGGATCATTAATTTCCATCTCGGTAAAAGTCTAAAGGGTTGTAGGATTTTTTGATAATCACTTCTAATTGCTTCATGCATTGATGTTTTTTCGATTTTGCCACATCGGTATTGGCAAATCCGTTGGCTTCGGCGATGGTTTTCATATCAAATCCATCGAAGTAAAACATCATTAGAATATTCCGACACGTATCGCCTAAAGCGTCTAATGCTTTATGCACCAAACCATAATCCATATTGGAAACAGGATCTTGGTTTATGGCAACCTCTTTCCCTGAAATGTAGGTTTCGTCTTTGAGGTATTTTCGTTTCGATAATTGCTTAAGCCATAAATTCTTAATTACTGCATTTAGGTAGGTTGCGGGCTTTACCGTGAGATCAAAATCGGGCTTTCTGGCATTTTGCCACAATACCACCAAGGCTTCTTGCAATAAATCTTGCGCATCCTCGATTTTGCCACTGTTGTTGATTACATGTCGAATTGTCATTTTCTCGTGTGCCTTATAAAGTTCAATCAGAACCTCACGGTCACCAGACTGGATTCTTCCTAAAATGCTGGTTTCTTTTGGGTTTGATTGCTTCATTGAGCGCGACTTAATACGAGTTAATCGAAAAAAGTAAACGATTCGTAATACAAATTAAATGAAACTATGAGTTTTTGCGTTAAAATCGGAACAATTTTTGAAAATTTGCAAGTATGAAACAGTTTTTAGAGAAACACAAAACTTTTGCCTTTTTTGCAGCGGGCATCCTGGGCGGTGTTGTGAGTCTTACCGCTTACAGTTTTATTTTTCCATCACAACCTTTAGGGATTGAACAAAAACAAAATGCATCGGCTCAATTGGCCAGGTATGCGAGTTTGAATTCGGTACCGGCATTTGATTTTACGGGGGTTTCGGAAATTGCAAATCCAGCTGTAGTGCATATTAAAACTACGATTGGATCTTCGTCACAAGGTTCCACAGAAGCACCACAACGCGGAATGCCGATGGATCCTTTTGAATTTTTCCAAGGTCCTGGTTTTCGGTTTGATAATCCAGGTCCAAGACAAGCCAGTGGATCGGGTGTGATTTTAAGTGAAGATGGATATGTGGTTACCAACAATCACGTAGTAGAAGGCGCCACCAAAATAGAAGTTGTGCTAAACGATAAACGTACTTACATGGCGGAATTGTTAGGTGCCGATAAAAATACGGATTTAGCGTTGTTGCGAATTCCAGAAAAGGATTTGCCGTTTTTGAAATTAGGTAATTCGGATGATGTGAAAGTAGGACATTGGGTAGTTGCCGTAGGAAATCCATTTAACCTGAATAGTACCGTTACTTTAGGAATAGTGAGTGCCATGGGAAGGAATATTGATATTATTCGATCTAAAGGAAACAAATATGCGATTGAGAATTTTATTCAAACTGATGCGGCAATAAATCCAGGTAACTCTGGCGGTGCATTGGTAAATGTTGCAGGTGAGTTAATAGGTATTAATACAGCAATTGCTTCAGAAACCGGTTCCTATGCGGGTTATGGATTTGCGATACCCGTAAATTTGATGAAAAAAGTGGTGAATGATATCATGAAATATGGTAAAGTTCAGCGAGCCTTATTGGGAGTGAGTATTCAGGAAATTACTCAAAATTTAGCAGACGAACAAGGATTGGCCGATTTAAAAGGCGTGTATGTTGCTGATATTACAGACGGAGGCGCTGCGGCGAAGGCGGGTATTAAAAAAGGAGATGTAATTTTAAAAGTGGCCGGAGTAGAAGTGAATACTTCAAGTCGATTGCAGGAAGAAGTGGGTAAGTATAGACCTGGGGATAAGGTTGTGTTTACCATTCGCAGAAAATCTTCCACATTAGAAATCACGGCTACGTTGTTAAATGCCGAAGGTGAGGCAAAGTTAGAAACTGCTGCAGTGAGTGAGTCCGATTCGTACGAGGGAATGAAACTTTCTACTATAACCCGAGAAGAAAAATTAGCATTGGGTGTAAAGTCTGGAGTAAAAGTGAGTAGTGTAGATAAAGGGTTGTTTAAGTCTGCTGGTATTCCCGAGTCCTTTGTGATTACCCATGTTAATAACGAACCGGTTTATTCACCCAAAGGATTAGTTACCCTATTGAAATCTCTTTCAGGTGCAATCACAATAGAAGGATTTACGAAAGAAAAATTAGAACGCGTATTTGCTGTAAAGTTGCCTAAGAAAACAGAGGAAAAGAAATAGAAATTTTAGAATTTATTTTTTCAACCTAATTGTTTATTAGATTCTTAATGATCCTAATTTTGGATTAGTTTCAGATATAGAATCGTATAAAAAGAAAACCCCGATGGATTTAAACATCGGGGTTTTTATATAATTATTACTTCAATATTCCCATAAACAATCTTCTGAAAACGGGGAAGGAGATTAGATTTAAATTAATCTGAAAACGCATTGAAAAATCAAGACTAAAAGTCTTCGTCAATATTAGGTGTAATTCCGCCACCCATTCCCCAACCTATATCGGGGGAATTGTTTTCGAACGGATTAATTTCGTTGTTCATTCTACTGGGTAAGGTTTGAATTGTGGTTTTATTGGGATTATATCCACCTTGATACCCGCCTTCATAACCGCTGCCGCCTTCTCTTCCCATTAACATTCGATCTTCGGGTTCTAAATCCACGAATTTTGAAAATTGCCCTACAAATTTTGCAAAGGCTGAACCCGTCTCACCGTGTCTATTTTTACCAATGATGACCTCCGTTAATCCTTTCACCGTATTATGCATTCCATCGGCGCCTGCCTCTGCGGCACCTTCGGTGCTCATACCCATATTGGTATAGTATTCATCTCGGTACAAGAACATTACCATGTCGGCATCTTGCTCAATAGAGCCCGATTCACGTAAGTCGGAAAGTTGGGGACGCTTATTACCTCGTTTTTCAACTTCACGAGATAACTGGGCTAAGGCAATTACAGGTATTTTTAATTCTTTGGCTAACCCTTTCAAGGACCGAGAGATTAAGGCAATTTCTTGTTCACGATTGGACTGTCCTTTGCTTTCGGCGCGTAACAACTGCAAATAATCCACGATTACCATATCCAGTCCACTTTGTGAATGCACACGTCTGCATTTTGCATTAAGATCGTATATAGAAAGTTGGGGTGTATCGTCAATAAAAATGCCTGCGCTGCTCAAACTGGCGGTTTTATCGTGTAGTCTTTGCCATTCTTGATCGGTAAGTGAACCTTTTTTAATGGAGTCTGCAGGTATTTCTGCTTCTCCTGAAATCAATCGATTTACCAACTGTACATCGGCCATCTCAAGCGAAAAAATCATCACTTTTTTACCGAAGTCAACGGCGGCATTTCTTACCAGACTTAATGCGAAAGCCGTTTTACCCATAGCAGGACGTGCAGCTAAAATCACCAAATCTGAAGGTTGCCAACCGGAAGTGATTCGGTCCAAATCACTGAATCCCGAGGCTACACCCGTAATACCGTTTGTTTCGGTATTTTGACGCGCTTCTAGATCTTTGGTTGCTTGGTTGATAAGTACATCAATGGATCTAAAATTCCTCTTTAAGCCTGAATTTTTAATTTCAAACAATTTTCGCTCGGAATCGTCCAATAATAGGAAGGAATCTTGAGTATCGTCATAAGCCTCTTTTGCAATTTCCCCTGAAACACGGATTAATTCTCTTTGTACAAATTTTTGAGTCAAAATTCGAGCGTGATATTCCAAGTTGGCACCGCTACTCACTCGGTTGGTTAAGTGCGCCAGATAATAAGCCCCACCTACTAAATCTAATTTTTGTTGGTTTCGTAATTCATTGGCAACGGTAAGCAAATCGATGGCCGTCCCATTGATATACAGGCTGTGTATTGCTTTGAAAATTTCTTGATTTTCAATTTGATAGAAGTGTTTGGGCGTTAAAATTTCGATTACTTCGTGTACTCGATCGCGTTCAAGCATCATCGCTCCTAAAACAGCTTCTTCCAAATCCTTGGCTTGTGGCGGCATTCTTCCCAGGCTGTCTGGTCCGATTTGTTGTTCAATAATTTTGTTTATTTTAGAATATTGATTGCCTGTCTTGGTAGCCATAGAACCATCAAAATAAATTTAGCGGCGGCAATTTTTTAAGACTTTCCATGATTTAATTTGTTCACATAGTAAGGTGCGAAAAAGGTGGATAAATGGTTTGATTAAGTCAAATTGTCATAACTAGGTTGAAATTCCTTGATTGGCATGATTTACGACGTATCCACGAAAACATACAGGCATAAATTTGTGTTTAATTTACATAAACAAGCAAGTGCTTAAAAGTTAAATTTGTATAAACGGTAATAGCCATGGAAGCGAAATTTTCTCAACGAGTTAAAGAAGTGATTCAATACAGCCGCGAAGAGGCCATTCGATTGGGTCATGATTATATAGGATGCGAGCATCTTTTACTGGGGATCATCCGGGAAGGAGAAGGCAAGGCAATTCAAACCTTGAAAGTACTGGATATCGATCCACTCCGCTTAAAAAAGAGCATCGAAGACGTGATCAAAAGCACAGCGGTAAAAACGGCAAATCTGGGTAATATTCCATTAACAAAACAAGCGGAGAAAGCACTAAAAATCACCTACTTAGAAGCGAAAATTTTCAAGACAGAATTGATAGGAACAGAACACCTTCTTTTGTCTATTTTGCGAGATGAAGACAATATCGCTTCGCGAGTTTTAAATCAGTATGGTGTTAATTACGATGTGCTTAAAGGGGCATTAGAAGATGGAATTGAGCCAATTCGAGACGAAGCCTCTAGCGATGATGGCGATACTCCAGAAGAATTTTATAAAGAAGAACTTAAAACGGGCGATGCCAAGAAAAAAGGGAAAAGCAAAACGCCTGTTTTAGATAATTTTGGTAGAGACTTAACCAAAGCTGCCGAAGAAGGTAAATTAGATCCTATCGTAGGTCGTGAAAAAGAAATAGAGCGCGTTAGCCAAATTCTTAGCAGACGTAAAAAGAACAACCCTGTTTTGATTGGTGAGCCTGGAGTAGGTAAAACAGCTATTGCCGAAGGTTTAGCTTTGCGAATTGTTCAGCGAAAAGTAAGTCGAGTATTGTTTAATAAACGGGTGGTGAGCCTGGATATTGCCTCTATGGTTGCTGGAACCAAATACCGAGGACAGTTTGAGGAACGAATGAAAGCGCTGATGATGGAGTTGGAAAAGGCCGATGATGTAATTTTGTTTATCGACGAGATTCATACCATCGTGGGTGCAGGAGGAGCATCGGGTTCTTTGGATGCTTCCAATATGTTTAAACCTGCGTTAGCTAGGGGCGAAATTCAATGCATCGGTGCAACTACCTTAGACGAATATAGACAGTATATCGAAAAAGATGGAGCCTTGGAGCGTAGATTTCAAATGGTGTTAATTGAACCCGCTTCTCCAGAAGAAACGGTTGAAATCTTGCATAATATTAAAGACAGATACGAAGATCATCACGGTGTTCAATACACAGATGACGCTATTAAATCCTGTGTGGACCTTAGTGTTCGATACATGAGCGACAGACATTTGCCTGATAAAGCCATTGATATTCTGGACGAAGCCGGTGCACGTGTTCATATCTCAAATATTCATGTTCCTTCCGATATCGTTCAATTAGAAAACGAATTGGAAGTGCTGAAACAAGAAAAATACCGAGTTGTAAAGAGTCAGAATTTTGAAGAAGCAGCGAAGCTCAGAGATAAAGAAAAACGTGTTTCTGAGGATTTAGAAACGGCTAAAGCTCGCTGGGAATCTCAATCGGCTAATGAGAGATTCTTAGTAACCGACGAAGATATTGCAGCGGTAATTTCCATGATTACGGGTATTCCATTAAAACGAATGGGAGAAGATGAGTCCAAGCGATTGCTTAAAATGTCTGAAATCTTGAGAAATAGAGTTATTGGACAAGATAAAGCCATCGAAAAGTTAACTAAAACCATACAACGGACTAGAGCTGGATTTAAAGATCCAAATAGACCCATTGGCTCATTCATCTTCTTAGGTCCAACCGGCGTTGGTAAAACAGAATTAGCTAAATCTCTCAGTGAGTTTTTGTTTGATGCAGACGATGCCATGATTCGAATCGATATGAGTGAATTCATGGAGA
>CAZKOM010000083.1:0-10505 GCA_964554385.1 uncultured Flavobacteriaceae bacterium
AGGACAATTATTCCAATCCAAGCATTGATGCGATTAGCACTCGCAATTTTTTTACCAGTTACAGACTCTGCCAATCCCCCAATATCAAAAGCACGGGCAATTACCAATACAATTAAGGCGATAAGCACCCAAATCAATATGCTTACCCAATCCCAAGAGGTAGGATCGAATTCCTTTGGTGGTTCAATCACATCACCGGTCGCAGATTGTGCAAACACATACATAGGTGCAACAATCGTTACGATGAACGTTAAAATTCTCTTAAACAATAAGTTAGAAACAACTTTGGGGCTTATAATCGTCATTTTGAGAGCCTTTAAGGGTATTTTCAGTTCGCGAATTTAATATGTTACGGCCTTTATCACTACTTTTTTACAAGGAAATTTAGCATCTTTATTTATATAGAACGATTCTAATTTAATGCTTAAACGATAGAAATTGAATTAGTTGGATTAATATTTAATTTTAATTGATTTTTACCCTAAACAGAATTCCGGTTGGCTAAAAATTGTAAATCAATCAATTACAAAGTTCCGTCAAGATAAATTTAGCCATGTTTCAGTAATTTCAATAAATTCTTCCACACTTAACTGTTCTGCTCGTTTACTAGCAAATTTCTCTGCCAACTCAAACTGATTCTTCTCCCCTTTTAACGGTTTTAAAGCATTTCCTAATGTCTTTCTTCGCTGTCCAAAAGCCAGTTTCACTACTTTCTTTAATGCCTCATATTGTATCGTGGGAATTTCATCCTTGCGCTTAGCAATCATTACCCCACTGGTCACTTTTGGAGGTGGCTGAAAACATATATCTGCCACATCAAACAAATATTTACAATCGTAATACGCTTGTAACAATACACTGGTAATTCCATAATCTTTATTTCCTGGTCCAGCACACAGCCGCACCGCTACCTCTTTTTGAAACATTCCACCGATATAAGCAACCGGATTACCACATTCCAAAACTTTAAATACAATCTGGGTTGAAATGTTATAAGGGTAATTACCAATTACTGCTAGAGACAATTCTGTTCCTTTTTCAAACTTGTCCTTTACTAAGACATTTTTATCGCTAATCCATTCAAAAAAATCCAACCGCAAAAAATCTCCATACTTTACCGATAAGCCTTTCGCCCATTCCTGCTTACCTAAGTATTCCACCGATTCTCGGTCCAACTCAACACACAATAATTTATCTTGATATCGAGGGAATAATCGCTTCGTTAAAACGCCCATACCTGGTCCTATTTCTAAAACGGCATCCAAATTATCAGGCAAAATATCTCCAATAGCATCCGCAACCGATAAATCGATCAAAAAATGTTGACCCAACCCCTTCTTCGCCGAAACCTCATCCGCTTCAGAACCCCAAAGATTACCCATGTGCGCTTTGCGATTATTATTTTTAGAATACTCCTTTTTGAAAGCATTCTGATTCTTGGCCGAAACTTTATTGTCCCTGCGCTCAAATTTCTCTTTCTTCATATTCTCATCCTTCCAAAGCTTTAGTTTTCCCAGTAGGTGATATAGTACTTTTTAACAGTGTCTTTTAAGGCCGATAAATTGTAATTATCGCTGGCCGCTGCCACATCAACCACATCTCCATTTTTTCGTAAAATTCTAATGCCACCACCGTCCGTTCGATACGCATTGTTTTCTAATTCACCTGTCTTAACGAAATGATGCAGCAAATCCTCTTCCACCCCAAACATCGAGGTAGCTTGTGCTCGGTGAATATTCACAATCGCCTCACTCACAGGTTCCAATTGAACGCGGATTTTTGGAAGTTGTCTGTGCAATAATCGTACGCTTAAATTACTGAGAATGGAATCTTCATGAAATTGCCATTGTTTAATAGCCGATAATATATCTACATCGTCCAACTGCACGAACAACTGCAGATCCTCCTCGGTAAAATCGCCCGTAACCACATCCTTAAATAAGAAATGCATTAATGGTTGATAACTTCCCAAAGCACTGCCTGTTTTTGCTAATTCTCGGGCACGTTGCAAAATAGCAACCAAATGATTGTCGGCCGCAATTACCGTTTTATGCAAATACACTTGCCAGTACATCAACCGGCGAGCCACTAAAAACTTCTCAACGCTGTAAATACCCTTTTCCTCTACAACCAAATTACCCTCGGAAACATTTAACATATTAACCAATCGATCCGCACCCACAATGCCTTCACTCACTCCGGTGTAGAAACTATCGCGCAACAGATAATCCAATCGATCCATATCCAACTGGCCAGAAATCAATTGGGTTAAAAAGGGTTTAGCTGGATAATTCCCTTTAAAAATAGCAATGGCCAAATCCAAGGCCCCATTAAACTCCCGATTCATTTCTTGCATCAACCGCTCCGAAATATATTCATGATTCACCCCTTGAACTAAGGTGTATTCTAAGGTATGGCTAAATGGTCCATGTCCGATATCATGCAACAATATGGCTAGTACAGCACCTTGATATTCTTCGTTCGAAATTTCAACGCCTTTTTGTCTCAGGATATTCAATGATTCCATCATTAAATACATAGCTCCCAAAGCATGATGAAAACGGGTATGAGTAGCACCTGGATACACACATTCACTCATTCCCAATTGTCGAATCCTGCGCAAACGTTGGAAAAATCTGTGCTGCACTACTTCATACACCCCAGGTACAGAGAACGTAATAAAACCGTGCAAAGGGTCATTAATGATTTTCGATTTGCTACCGCCGAACATAACACAAAGGTAAGACAACCACGCAAAGGGCGTTGCAATTGAATCAATAAGAAAGTTGAAAGTGCCCAGTACTGGATTCGAACCAGCACAACCTTACGGTCACCACCCCCTCAAGATGGCGTGTCTACCAATTTCACCAACTGGGCATATAATAAATTTTTGAACGGGGGTGCAAAGATATAGATTTAACCGATTCACCGATTATTTCTTCCACCAATTCCTCTTGAAAACAGAAGGTTGAATTTCCTGCAGTAACCAAAACAGACCTACAGGCAAAATACCCGCCCACAATAATACCCAACTCATACTGTAATCAAAACTATACCGCATACCCATCCAACGCATAAACATTTCATGACTTCCCTCACTCAATCCAAAAGGTCCCAACCATAACAATGAACTGAATGAATTTTCTCCAGTACTATTGTCTAATTGGGTTTCCGATAAAATATCCCCAACCATCCCAAAAATAACTATCATTACCAAGGCACCTATCAATCCCCCCCAAAACGCTCCTCCCAAATGCCCTTCATGGGAAATTCGCTGCTTATCGTCCGTTAAACTAAACGCCATCGATGCCCAATTAATAATCACTGCAAATAACCAACCGGGCAACATCACCGGTAAAATAAACAAACCTAACTTTACTGTGGGAACCCACATCACCGACATCATCATTAAACCCATAACTCCACCAGAAGCGCCTACCGCTTGATAATCGTGATCAAATCGTCTCAATCGCATCGAATAAACACTTCCACCAATTACACTGAAAAGAAAAAATACAACCATGAGGAATGGTCCAACCAAATCCTCAACCAATGTTCCAAAATACCATATTCCTAAACAATTTAATGCCAAATGCAACCAGCCCGAATGCACAAATCCTGCGCTAATTAATCGATACCACTGCCGGCGATGTTTAACGGAATAAGAACTCAAACACCATCGATCCAACATGGATTCATCTCCCAACGCAGCAAAATGAATAACCACAAAGGAAGCCATTAATAAATAGCTACCTACGGAATCCATTACTAAACCAGCGATTACCATCGTCCAAACTTACGGCAATTTGAGGATGCGACCAATGCCTTGTTCTGTTTTTTCAAACCGAATATTGGGCTCTTTGAAATAATAAATATTCCCAGAACCATAACAATGTGCTTGGAATTGCTTCTGAGGATTTACCCAAACATCACGCTGAGTGAAATTCCAAATATACACATCGTCCGATACTAGGTTCCGTGCATCTACCCACCCACCTTTTTCACAACTCCACGAGAAAATCACACCATTACCTTCAAAGATCACACCGCCTGTGCCTCGGATAAACCCAAATAACTGACCACAGTCTACCTGTAGTCGCTGAGGATGAGTTGATACCGTTTGAACCTCCAATACCGGTGAATGGAGGGTGTCCAAACCAATGACTTGGACATTATCTTCTATTATTATTTTTTCCAAATGATGTACATTGAGCGTACAAACAGCTTGGGTATCCAATCTTCTTAACCATCTTACCCGGTTTCTATCTTCAATTAATAACTCCCCATTGTCTGAAACCTCGGTTACCATCCCTTGTAAAACATGTTCACCCCAAACGATTGTCGCCGATAACTTTTTGGTGGTGTCTTGAGTAAGATATAACAACATCTTACCCCTCACTCGGAGTTGCTTAAACCTCGTTAAATCGCGATTCTCTTCAATAATTTTTCCAAAGGACTCCCAAGGTTGAGCACTTTCCTTGCACGACAATAACCCGAGAACCCAAACAAACAAACTCAACCAAATAACGTATCTAGATAAAGGCTGCCGAATTAGTTTGGTAGATTGCATCTATTGAGGATGTTTATTTATCCGGACGAAGTTATTCATCGAATACCAAATTCACAATGGGAAAAATTTCAACACACCAGTATAAAAAAGGCCAGTACGTTGGATGTACTGGCCTTTTTTTAAATTATTAAGATCGTTTACAAAATCAACATCGCATCGCCGTAGCACAAGAAGCGATATTTTTCTTTGATTGCTTCTTGATACACCTCATTCATGAAATCATGATCTACATAAGAACATGCCATCATAAACAAAGGTGACTCTGGCTGATGTAAATTGGTAATAAATGCATTTGCAATGTTGTAATCGTACGGAGGGAAAATAAATTTATCGGTCCAGCCTTCGCTTGGATTCAACGTACTAGTAGAACTCACACTGGATTCCATGGCACGCATAACACTTCCTCCAACAGCAACTACACGTTTGCGCTTAGAGATAGCATCATTAACCATGTTACAAGCATTTTCGTCGATGCGATAATACTCGCTATCCATTTTATGTTTAGTAAGGTCTTCCACTTCAACTTCTCTAAAAGCCCCTAAACCCAAATGCAATGTAATCTCAGCAAAACGAATACCTTTAATATCCAATCGCATCATCAATTCACGCGTTATATGCAATTGAGCAGCAGGAGCGGCCACCGCCCCTACATTTTTAGCGAACAAACTTTGATACCAAGCCTCGTCCTCCTCTTTCACTCCACGCGTGATGTATTTTGGAATGGGGGTTTCTCCCAATTTTTTAATAACTCGATCGAACTCTTCATCCGTGCCATCGAATAAGAAACGTATGGTTCTGCCTCTAGAAGTGGTATTATCTACTACTTCGGCTACCAAATCGTCATCACCGAAATACAACTTATTTCCAACACGAATTTTACGGGCTGGATCTACAAGTACATCCCATAAACGCAATTCATGGTTCAATTCACGAAGCAAAAACACCTCAATTTGAGCACCCGTTTTCTCCTTTTGTCCGTACATACGAGCAGTGAAAACCTTTGTATTATTCACCACAAACACATCATCCTCATCGAAAATATCCAAAATATCCTTAAACATTTTGTGTTCGATGCGTCTTTCCTTGCTGTGAACAACCAACAATCGGCTGTCGTGACGAGTATTGAGTGGTTCCTGAGCGATTAACTCCTCGGGAAGTTCAAATTTAAATTGCGATAATTTCATCAGTGTGTACTATGCCCAAATTGGGGGTGCAAAGATAATTACTTTTTGGCAAAACCCGGCGCTACCACCAAATCCTTAGTTCCATGGCCATAATCATAGAATCCTCTTCCTGATTTTACGCCTAAATCACCGCTGGTTACCATATTCACCAACAACGGACTGGGCGCATATTTTGGATTCCCAAATCCATCGTGCAAGACATTCAAAATTGCAAGACAAACGTCTAAACCAATAAAATCCGCTAACTGCAAGGGTCCCATTGGGTGAGCCATACCTAACTTCATAATAGTATCAATTTCTTCTACGCCAGCTACCCCTTCATGCAAGGAAATAATCGCCTCGTTAATCATCGGCATTAAAATCCGGTTTGCTATAAAACCTGGGTAATCTTTGGTTAATGCAGGAACTTTACCCAAATTCTTGCTCAACTCCAAAATGGTTTTAGTAACGGATTCTTCTGTTTTAAATCCTTCAATTACTTCCACCAACTTCATAACGGGCACTGGATTCATGAAGTGCATTCCCACAACTTGGGTTGGTCTTTTGGTAACTGCCGCAATCTTGGTAATAGAAATACTGGAAGTATTGGTTGCTAAAATGGCATGGGCAGGTGCATGAGCATCCATTTCACGGAAAATAGAAAGCTTGATTTCCACATTCTCCGTGGCCGCTTCTACCACCAAATCAACCGAGGAAACTCCTTTCGATAAATCTGTGTATGTGGTAATATTACCTAAAGCTGCAGCTTTATCCTCTTCCGTTAATCCACCTTTGGCAATTTGTCTATCCATATTCTTGCCGATGGTAGCCAACGCT
The DNA here is from genome assembly GCA_964554385.1 of uncultured Flavobacteriaceae bacterium. Taxonomy (GTDB): domain Bacteria; phylum Bacteroidota; class Bacteroidia; order NS11-12g; family UBA955; genus JAGKXC01. The sequence goes on from CAZKOM010000083.1 coordinate 6,571, forward strand.
TTATCCAAAGCCTCCTGTCTAACATCAATCAAATTAACTGAGTACCCCTTTTGGGCGAAAACGTGGGCAATACCATTTCCCATAGTACCACCGCCAATTACCGCTACAGATTTTATCATAAAATTATGCTTCCGCAAAGGTAATCACCAAAGATCAATTCCCTACTGCGTCTTACCCTCAATCATCAAAATCTGCCATGGGCTCATCATAAATCCCATTTTTCCATTCGGCATCAATCAACCTTTTACCCCGCTGTCAATGCCTTGCCAACCTTTAATACTTGCAAATACTTTCAAATCCTGTTAGCTGATATTCTAAAAGATTATCAACATGTCATTTACAGAGTATAATTCGATTGTGCGCGCCAATATCCAATGGATTCACTTCCGTAAAATGCATTTGTAGCAAGGGTTGTAATGTATTGGCCGATGTGAACTCTCCCGATTTACCTTTCATAGTATTTATCGCCACTTGTCCACCCGAAGCAACAGAAGCCAATTGCTTAATAAACTGCTCATCGAAAACCAACTCGGGAACCATATCGTCTATAAATAAATCCACCAAAATCACATCATACTCCCAAGAGTTTTCCGATGCTTTGCGCAAATAATCAAAGGCATTTTCTTGCATTATTCTTACGCCTTTCGTGTAAAAATACGCTTTGGCTACATCAATTATGGCTGGATCAATCTCAATTCCAACTATTTCAGCGTCTCGCTGATATTGCTGATGTATAATTTCGGCTGCGCTCCCTCCTCCATATCCCAGCATTAACACCCGGTCAAACGAAGCATGTTTGGCTTTTAACTCCGTTAACGTCTTTTCCATGATTCCATGAAGTGAACCAAAGGAATAATTAACTTTATCGGTCTCCAAAATATACTTACCCCTCCAGGCCAAAACTTGAATATGCTCCGTGTACTTAGACGATTGTTGTAAAATCCGTTGGGGCCACAAATAACTTAACCAACGCTTTAATCCTTTGGGTCTTTTACGAACATCCTTGGGCTCAACATGCTGCTGCATCAACGATTCTATATCAAACATGGTAAGTAATTATAATGCAAATTTCCTCAAAATTCACCAATACTACGCAGCCTTTGATAGCATATCCAATAAATTTGTAGCCCCAGTGACGTAAAATCTCCTGAGAACTTAACATTACGGCAAAACGTTAACTAGTTCCAAATATATCGTTCAATAATTAGTATCCCCACAAGCAAACAATCACTTATTACAAAAGCATAATTTATTACAATCCAGATGTCCAAAATCCCGTTACCCACAAACGATCATAACCTTCCACAATTTCAATTTGAAATACTGCTTGCCAGCAAATCCCCGCGTAGACAGCAACTTTTTCAAGAAACCGGTTTTAATTTCAAAATAGTAAACATAGATGCCGATGAATCCTTTGATGCACATAAAACACCCGCCGAAATATCCGAATTCTTAGCAAAGCATAAGGCTGCACATTATCACGAGGCTATAAAGAGCAATCAATTATTGGTTACCGCCGATACCATTGTTTATTCCGAAAACAATGTACTAAACAAACCCAACAGCGAAGATGAGGCCTTTGAAATGCTATCGTTTTTGTCCGGTAAAACGCACCAAGTGTATACAGGAGTTGCTGTGAAAAGCTTAAAAAGTGAATGTGTATTTCATGAATCTACTGAGGTAACATTTAAGACCTTAACCCAACAAGAAATTTGGCATTACATAAAAACTGCCAGCCCTATGGACAAGGCCGGCAGTTATGGAGTTCAAGATTGGATGGGTTTTGTGGGAGTATCTTCCATCAACGGCTGCTTCTACAACGTAATGGGATTCCCCATGAGCCGCTTTTGGAAAGAACTAAATTACTTTATTTCCTAATCTTCGGAAACTGCAATTATTTGCAACCAGTAACTTTACAATTTTCTGCCTGAACCAATGCTCTTGACGCATTTAAAAGTCCACCAGTTTTTGATAAATCCGTAAACAACGCACTCTCTTTTGAACCAGGTACCTTTACTTTCGCCGATGGTTTCATTTTATTGGTGCTTGTTTCCAGTACATATTTAATTTGCTCCGCAGTTAATTCTGGGTATCTACTCCACACAAATGCTGCCACACCAGCACATACAGGCGCAGCCATACTAGTACCGTTAAAATAAGCATAATCGTTATTTGGAATAGTACTATAAATATCCTGACCGGGTGAAAATAAATCCACGTTGTTTTTACCATAATTAGAAAAATCAGTAGCTAACACTTTTGCTTTAGGCTGTGAAGCACCTACCTCAATCCAATTCTTTGCAAATTCACCGCCACCCAAAGAATCATTGGGGTAATTCAACTCTTGATCAATATTCAAACTGCTATTTCCCGCAGCATGAACCAATAAAACACCTTTGCTTTCAGCAAATTTAACTGCCTCGTTAACCACACCTTTATCCCAACTATATCCTTTACCAAAACTCATATTAATAATTTGAGCTCCGTTCTCAACAGCATATCGAATACCATTCGCTACATCTTTATCACGCTCATCCCCATCAGGAACTACGCGCACAACCATGATTCTAACATTATCCGCAACGCCATCCAAGCCAACGTTGTTGCCGCGAACAGCGCCAATAATTCCTGCAACGTGTGTGCCATGACTGGCGTCAGGACCCGAAACATTGTTATTTCCATAATAACGCTCACGAGAATTAGCATAGTTATCGCCTACGATAGATGCACGAGGATCAAACTCTAAGTTATATTGATAATTTGCCATACCGTCCAATTGCTCTAACCCCGATTTCAATTCTTTCTTTAAGGATAAAAATGATCCGGATTTTTTCATCGCTTTTATTAACGATGCTTTGTATTTCTCTTGTTCTGCAGAAACCGGCATGGCTTCAATATCTGCCGCAGAAGGATTGATTTTACCTGTCTTCATCGCAATATCAGTCCAGTTTTTATCCAAATCTTTATACGTATCGAATATAGATTTGTACATAGCCGATTTCATTCCGATATCGCTTTTTAACTTTTCATATAACGCACCTTCGGGCTGAGCTGCAATTTGCTCCTCCGTCATTCCCGCAAACTTATCTTTTAACTTTTTGTAAACGCGTGTAGCTTCTAAATTGTCTTTACCAACCATTTTGCCATCAGCTCCACCGATAAAATTCCATCCCACAGTATCATCCACATAACCATTTTTATCATCATCAATATTATTAAATGGTATTTCACCAGGATTATGCCAAATCACACTTTTCAAATCAGGGTGATTGATATCGGTACCTCCGTCAATTACAGCCACAACGATGGTTTTCTTAGAAGGTATACCCATACCATAAGCTTCTGTCAAAGAAATACCCATGTTCTTTTTACTTGGTTTGCTGTGATACCAATGTTTATCGGGTTTACTTTGAGCCGAAACAGCAGAAATAGTGGCCAATGATGCCCCTATCAAAAATAGTTTATTATAAAGTTTCATAACGGTGCTTTAATTTAAATTACTAACTATCAATTATGTATAATGAAAAACTGTCTTAAAAAGTGTTTTATCGAATTCGCTTGCAAAATACTAATATGCTAACAGCTTTAAATGGATTGATAGTGGAATTTCCACGAAATACCCAATTTCTTAGAAAAGATTGCAAGGGTTTCCATTTTACCACATCCATGGGAGCAGTAACATACTGTACCTTCAAAATTTCAAATCCGTGTTTTTCCAATAAATTAACAATTCTCTTCTTTGTATAAATCCGTGCGTGAGCCCATCGTTCATGCAAGGGAGTGGGCAACCAACTAAAAAATGGCACTCTATTCCAAGGCAACCAAGGCAAATTCGCTCCGTGGGTCTCAAAAATCCACCACTTATTGGGTACAGAGATCGCCGCTATACCTCCAATTTTCAGCGATTCTGCATAATTTCTTACACCATCCTCACT
>CAZKOM010000084.1:0-10031 GCA_964554385.1 uncultured Flavobacteriaceae bacterium
GCCGTTTGAGGGAATACGGTAACTTGATCTTCAGCGGTATCCTTACATCCTTGGTTGCTGGTTGCTAATAATCGGATATCGTAGGTGCCTGCTGCGGCATAAGTTCTTGAGCCATTGATCGCTGTCTGAGTAGCGGATGCATCTCCAACTGTCCACTGATAAGATAGGGTACCCGCAGTTATCGTAGTACCATTGGTGAATGTAAAAACATTGCCTGTTTTACATTGTTCGTCATCGTTTATCGTAAATGAAGCCACCGGATGTGGATGTACTTCAATTCCTTTGGTTAGCGTATCGATACAACCATTATTGGTAGTAGTAATTAATCGAACCGTGTATGGACTTACTAGATTATAGCGCTTAGCAGAAATACTCGTGGTTGTTGCCGTAGTACCATCGCCTAAGTTCCAATCGTAGGTTAATGTTCCTCCTGGCGCGGTAACTGCAGAAGTATTCGTAAAGCTGTAATCGTTCAAATACAAGCACTGATTTGCTGTATTAATATTAAATCCGATATTCGTTTGCGGATATACAGTTACTGGCAGATTCGCGGTATCTCTACAATTTTGGTTGCTAATGGCTATTAATCGAACATTATAGGTATTGGCAATGGTATAAACTCTAGAAGCATTGGTAGTAGTTTGTGTTGTAGATCCATCTCCCGGTAACCACTGATAGGTTAATGCGCTATGATCGGTAATGGTTGAACCATTGGTGAAATTATATTTATTCCCCTTCAAACATTGTAAATCGTCATTAATGGTAAACGAAGCAACAGGATTGTAATGCACAAAAACGGTTTTTCTTACCGAATCAATACAACCAAAATTGGTGGTGGTCTGTAATTTTACCGAGTAACTTTTTACCGTTGCATAGGTCACATCATTAACGTTGGTAGTGGTTTCTGTTCTACCGTCTCCTAACTGCCAATCCGAGGTAAAGGTTCCACCAGGAGTTCCTACAACAGAGGTATTGGTAAAATTGAATTTATTATTTCGAATACACTGATTTACCGAGTTAATGGAAAAGTTGGCCGATGTTTGAGGGTCCACTGTTAAAGGCAATGTTGCGGTGTCTTTACAACCGAAATCGCTGGTGGTGATAAGTCGAGGGTTAAATGTTCCAGCAGTGCTATAGGTGTGCGTAGCATTTTGAGTGGTTTTATTTGCCGATCCATCCCCCATTTGCCAAACATAACTAAGCGTACCACTTACAATAGAAGAAGCATTGGTAAATGCGTATGCATTTCCGGTTAAACATTGTTTGTTATCATCTATAGTAAATGCAGGCGTGGCTTGTGGGTGAATGGTAATATCTTTCGTGATCGAATCCTTGCAGGTACCATTAGTTGTTACAACCAATTTAATTGTGAAGGTTCCGTAGGTTGTATATTTATAGGAAGCATTGGTATTGGTTTGTTTGGCCGAACCTTCGCCCAAGTACCAAACAGAAGTGTACGAACCGGTAGGCAATTGGGTAGTATTGGTTAAATTGGCAACATTTCCTTTTAAACACTGACTTAAACTATTGGCAGAAAAATTCGCCGTGGGCTCTGGGTAAACCGTCACTGCTTTGGTAATTGAATCTAAACAACCTTCGTTGGTGGTGGTTCTTAAGGTTACATTATATACACCGTGAGAGGCATACACCTTATCTACCACATTTGTAGTTGTTGCATTAGACCCATCTCCCAATCGCCAGAAATACGATAATGTTAATGGATTATCTACAGTTGAGGCGTTGGTAAACGAAATTTTATTCACACTAAAACACTGCCCTGCAAGATCAGAAATAGTAAAATCCGGGGTAGCTTGCTTGTAAACGGTCATGTTCTTAGTAACCGAATCTTTACAACCGCCGTTGGTAAGAATAACTAGTTTTACGTTATACGATCCCACCGCTGCGTAGGCTTTTGAACCGTTTAAACCCGTAGATTTAGAATTGGATGGATCCCCGTAATACCAAGTTTGAGTAAAAGATCCGGTTGCAACCGTAGATTGGTTAGTAAAATTAAATTGGTTATTTCTAAAACACTGATCGCTATCGTTATACGAATATTTTGCTTTGGGTTCTGGATAAATCGTTACCAGTTTCCTGAGGGTATCAATACAATTCTGAGAGGTGGTAGACGTTAACTTGATATAAAAATTACCATGTGTAGAATACGTTTTATTGGAAACATCTTTTGTTGATGCTGTTGTACCATCCCCAAAACTCCATGCATAGGATAAAGTCAATGGACTTACAACGGTAGAATTATTGGTAATATTTACCACGTGCTGGTTAAAGCAACGCTGATCATTTGCAATGGTAAAATCTAAATTTGCTTTGGGTCTAACCGTTACTGTTTCAGAATAAACATCGGTACATCCACCGGTAGAAGTTACCGTTAATGTGACGGTAAATGTTCCAGCCGATGTGTAAACATGACTTGGATTCGCAGAGGTTTTGGTTGCTGAACCGTCTCCCATATTCCAGGAGTAAGACATTGTACTTGGACTTCCAACCGTAGATGTATTGGTAAATTGGAAGTTATTACCAGTTAAACACTGATCGTTGTTGTTTATGGTATACCCTGCAGTTGGTTCGGGATGGATTGTCAGTGTTTTCGAAAGCGAATCTTTACAATTGTTATCGGTAGTGGTAATTAATTTAACGGTATAAGTACCTGTGTTGGTGTAGGTCTTGGCTGTTATATCCGTTGTAGATGCCGTGTTCCCATCTCCCAATCGCCAAAAATTACTGTATGTTCCAGTACCAGGAGTTTGTATAGCAGATTTATCCGTAAGATTCACCGAATGGCCATCAAAACATTGTGAATTTGCATTGATATCGAAAGCAACCGTCGTTTGAGGATAGACCATAACCTGATCGTCGGCGGTATCTTTACATCCTTTTACGGAAGTTGTAATTAATCGGATATTGTAGGTATTCGCCGCTGAATAGGATTTCGTTGGACTGGCCGTTGACGAAAGCGCACTGCCGTCTCCAAAATTCCAAGCATGGGACAATGTGGTTGCTCCTGATATGCTGGACGTATTGGAGAAGGTAAAACTGTTTCCCGATCTACACAACGCCGTTGCTGATTTGGTAAAAGAGGCAACAGGATTAGGGTGGACTGTTATACTGCGCGATGCTGTATCCTTGCAACCATTGGCCGATTCGGTAAATAACTTTACCGTATACGACTGAATGGAGGAATAAAACTTATCGCTAACATTTGTAGTAGAAGCTGTACTGCCATCTCCCAAATCCCATGAAAAACTCAAAGGACTTCCTGGAGCCGCAATACCGGATGTATTGTTAAAGGTGAATTTATTGCTAGCATCACACTGATCAACCTGATTTACGGTAAATGAGGCGTTCGCTTGGGGATAAACGGTTAGATTTACCGATGCCGTGTCTTTACAATTGTTGTTCGTAGTAGTAATAAATCTCGCCGTGTAGTTATTTGCATTTGTGTAACTATGTTTAGGATTTTGGGTGGTTGCTGTTGTTGCGTCGCCAAAGTTCCATGCATAGCTAAGTGTTCCACTACTTACAGCTGCGGAACCGGTGAAATTAAATTCATTTCCTTTTTTACATAATGCCGAATTATCAACAGCAGCAGAAATCGAACTCACTTGGGGATAAACCGTAAGTGATTTGATATTGCTGTCTTTACAGCCAAAGGAAGAAGTTGCAACCAACTTTACATCGTAATTGCCATCTACAGTATACTTCTTGCTGGAATTGGTAGTTATCGCTGATGGTGAGCCATCCCCAAAAGTCCATACATAACTTAACGATCCGCTGCTAATGCCCGATGCGTTGGTAAAAGTGAAATTATTCCCTTTAAAACACTGTTTTAAATTGTTGACTGAATACGCAACCGTTGGTTGAGGTCGAACAAAAACAGTGTAACTTTCTGTATCCACGCAACCGCTGTCATTGGTTACAGTAAGAATGGTTTTAAATGTATTTGCCGTTGAATATGTTTTAGTAACCGATGTTCCATTACCCACTGCACTGCCATCACCATGATTCCATGAAAGCGTATAATTGGAAGTAAGTGCATTGCCGGTAAAACTAAAATTGTAAGAATTCCCTGTTAAACATTGAGATCGATCGCTACTTAACGTGATCGATGCCAAAGGCAGTGAATTAAGGGATAACCGAACCTGAAAAATAGAATCACAACCCTGGTACCCTATCGCCGAGTCTGTATACAATCCCGATGAAGTAACTACTCTTCCCGTATTCAAGGTATACGAACTGCCGCATTTCGAAATGAACTTTGACGGTCCATTGACTGTACATTGCGCATATATCCCATTAAAGAAGTACAAAAATCCTAAAAAAAGAATGACTTGTTTTTTCCCAATTTGTACTTGTGTGTTACGTTTAATTTTCATGAAAATAGATATTCCCCGACGATAGCAAACTTCGGTAACTTTTTTCAATCTTACAATGCACAAAATGTGAATTTACTATAAATACCAAAGATTGGTGATATTGAGGGAAAACCAACAAAAAGAGATACTTATCGTACTACTAATTGAAAAAAAATTGGTTATGTTTGTTAGCTAAATGCAAGTTCAATAGTCCGCCCAATGATGTATATGAAACTAAGTCGAATTAATTCGCTAAAACTAGCAGTTGCAGGGACCTTGTTTTCAATAACTTGGGCAGGCCTTCAGGCACAAATCCCTACCTTTAGACAACAATATACTCAACGTATCAATGCAAACCCCGCCATGATTGGAATGGGTGTGTACAATGGAGGACAGATGGGTAGAGCCGCGATGACCACCCGAGCTCAATGGTTAAGTCAGGAAGGAAGACTTCTAACCCAATCGGCTGGTTACGATACAAAAATCAAAAACACCATGGCCAGTTGGGCAGGTGGTGTAACAGCAACCGATTTATATTCTGGGATGGCTGGTAGCGCTAAATATTCTCATTTTATTGGTTCCGCAGCGTACGCATATGAAATCCCCGGGAGAAAAGTCAGTGCCCGATTTGGACTAATCACACAATTCTCAAGTTATAGTTTTGGTACAGGCAAATACACCTGGGAAGACCAGGTTGATCAAAACTTTACTGGTTTTATTTTACCCACGCAGGAACCTAACTCCACATTGGTAAGAAACGCATTTCATGTGGGTGCCGGAGCGATGTTGTATAACAATAAATTCTTCTCCGGATTAAGTGTTTATAATTTAAACCAACCCGATATTGCGATCATCGCGGGTTCTGAATCCAAACTACTAACAAAATTTCAGTTTGTATCCGGTTACGTGTTGGATAATCTATTAGAGAATGTAACTATTACGCCACATGTATTGGTGATGCAGCAGGCTGGTTTAAATAGTTCTACAATAAACGCACTATTTACGCTCAATAATTTACAATTTTCAACGGGTGTCCAACGTACTCAATTTTACGATAAGCGCAATGTTTCTATGACTAATTACGTTGGATATCATTACGGTAAAATCAATTTGGGATACAGTTTGGATTGGAATTTAACCTATTCCACTGGAGCTATTCCAATGACACACGAGATTTCCGTTGTTTGGTTCACAAATTCGGCAGAACCCAAACGAAAAATGCACCAAGCTCGATTACCTGAATTTTAGTATTTTCACTAAAATTTAATTGCGATTTTTTTAAAAAGGAGCCCCTGAGTTAAGTATAATCCTATAGAAATTTCGCAAGTAGCCCGATATGAGCTTCCAGAGCCGACCTGTACGCTCTTCGCTAGTACCCGTGAATAATCTAAATCCGAACTTAACTGGAAATACTCTTATTGACTCAAGTTAATATTTAATCCTACGCCAAGTACTTCTTTGAATTGCATTTTGGCAGTGTATTTATCAACTTGACCATCGCCATCCATATCCACGCCAATTTTGATGTCATCATCATATTTCATATGAATATTAATATTTGCAGCGATGTATTCATTCAATTGAATGGAAATAATATTTTGCCAATCAATGTCAATATTTTCAGGATTGTTCAAATAATTTGAGAATAGTTCCAAACGAGATTGAATCCCTAGGTTTTTAATAATTCTGGGATTACGATATTGAATTAACATATATCCTCCAAATTCACTTCTAATTTTCTTTCCTGGGGTAAGTATTTCGCCGGTTATTTCGTCGTAAATAGCCGATTGAACTCCATATGCCCCTTGATCGGCTAATCGTTGATCGTTTACAACCGTACTCTTTAAGGTTCCCAAACCCAAGAAAACATCCAACTTGGTATTGGGTACATAGTTGAATCCCAATGCGGTTTCTGCATACAACGGAGCAAACATTTTGGATATTGGTAGGGAATCTCCAATCATCTCATAACCTGGTTGAAATTGCGTAGCTGGATTGAACAACAGAGAATAAAATAGCGTTTTGGATGCCCGTTTACCATATTTTGAGGATATCGCAAATGCATCATCCGTTTTATTCCATCCCGGTGCTGATTGCTGATTCATTAGACCGTAACTCATATCTATTTGAGTTTGCCAATTGGTTGATTGGTTGGTATAGGTTAAAACGGCATTCAATACGGTAGCTACAGAAACGGATGACTGTCCTCCACCCTGCCAATATAAAAAGCTGTTTTGATTGGTATTTACGGTAGAAGTTCCTTGGAACCCCCAAACACCGGTAGTATCTTTATTTCGCTTCTTTTTAGCAATACTTGCAGAGTCAACGATAAGCGCAGGTTCGGTTACGGGTAAATCTCCAGAATCCAGCGAAAGTCTATCATGGGTAAAACTATTCGACTTGATAACATGCAATCCATGGATGTTGGCAGCTACAAATTGGCTGTACCCGATGTAAGAAAGGAATAAAATCGAAACGTGTAAAAACTTTCTCATTTCTTCTACAATGATACTCGAAATTAAGCGATTATCAAGAGTTGAAATGAACGAGTTGAATTCGTGCTAATGAATAATTAAGCACCGGCTTGTTTCAGAAGCATAAAATGCGAACGAACAGCGTGTAACATTGTAGGAAATTCATGGTACATCACGTTAAATTCAGCACAAGTTTCTTTTACAATTTTATTCAATTTTGGGTAATGAATATGTGAAATTTTGGGAAATAAATGGTGCTCAACCTGAAAATTTAATCCGCCTAGAAACCAAGCTAATACCTTACTTTTGGTACCGAAATTGGCGGTTGTACTCAATTGATGCGTTGCCCAATCGTTTTCGATATTGATTCCCTCTGGATTCGACTGTACAAAATCCATTCCCTCTACAATATGTGCTAGTTGGAAAACCATGGTAATTACAAGTCCAGTGGTAAGCGCAAGCACTAAATATCCAATCAAGGTATTACTTAACCCGGCGAAATAAATCGGCATTGCAATGAAAATACCTAAATACCCCAACTTTGCTGTCCAGAATACAATATGGTCTTTTACCGTAAATTTATCACGCATGGGTCTATCCCCTATTTTACCAGTAGCGTATTTATTGAAGTCTTGGTAGTATATCCAAGCTAAATAGGTAATGCAATACAACAGCCAACCATAGATAAATTGAAATTTATGAAACCAGTATTTGGGTTGGTGATTATTCACACGCATGTATGGAGAAACATCAATATCTTCATCAGCACCTTCAATATTAGTAAAGGAATGGTGAGCTACATTGTGTTTTTGAACCCAGAAAAAGGCATTGCCACCAAGCATGTTTAAGGAGTAGGCCATCATATCGTTTACCCACTTTTTGGACGAGTAACTTCCATGAGCTCCATCGTGCATTACATTAAAACCGATACCGGCAAAATTCACCCCCATTAATACGCAGAGGCCAAGGGATACCCAATTATTTTCTGGAGTAAAAAAAACTAAAATGGTGTAGAATGTTGCCAAAGTAACAAAAAGTATAATGGTTTTAAGATACAATCTCCAGTTGCCTGTTGGCTTTAAGTTGTTTTCGGTGAAATAGTTATCAATGCGGTTGCGTAATGTAGAAAAGAACTGAGCGTTTCTTCCTTCAAATTTAATTTGACTCATGCTTTACAAAAGTAGGTATTTTGAATGGGGAATAAAATGACAATTATTACTATTTTGTGTAATTAAACGGATAAAAACGGATATCAAACGGTTATTGAATTTGTACCAAACGCGTAATAAATTGATTCCCAATTTGACAGCGTAAATAATAAATTCCCGGCGACTTTGGAGTGTCAATATCATATTTTACACTGCCTTTGTTTGTCTGTTCGCTGTAAAATGTGTTGGGTTGTTTTCTGCCTATTCCATTATTAACTTCCAAATGTTCACCTACAGTTCTACCCAAGGGATCCAACCAAGTAAAAACTAGTTTATTATGGTTTAGGATGGAAGCAACCTCTACTTCCATTGTGGAGGTAGATTTACCAGGATTGGGATACACCTTCATATCCGCAAACGATTGTTTTTCCCAATCTCTTGCGCTAAGAATATTTTTTACTGAATTAAACTGGCAGGTTAAGATCCCAAAACCGTGCGTTGCTAAAGCTACAGTACCATCTATTTCTCGGGTATCTACCATTGTACAAACCATATTCCCCAATTCTCCTGTAGCCTGTTGTACCCATACGGTGGAGGTACCTTGCAAGGTATCGGTAGCGAACAAACCTACACTGGTAGCGGCAAAATAAATCATCCCGTCTTTTACCGGTAGCATGCTCACCCATCGAACGCTTGGACCATCGCCCAAACCGGTAGCAAATTGCTCTAAATTACCAGCCACTTTGGTGTATGTTTTACCAGCATCTTCGCTTAACCAAATACTGTACACTCCATAATTTGTATAACTTACCATGAATCGATCGGCATTATTTGGATCCACGGCGATACATCCAACATAGGCATTTGGTAATCCAGGAATCGTTAAATCTACTGGTTTTCGAATGCCCGTATGCGCTGAATCCAATCGATATAATCGCTTTAATGACGACCCGTAATATACTCTGTTTGCGGGTTTTGTACTCACTCCAATGGCAGTAACCCACTCATTACGCAGGGGTATGGAATCAGGAAACATGGTCCAGCCTAAACTGATCGAATCGGCACTATTATCCAATGGAATTTGATCCAGCAAATTGTTTCTCCAGAGGTATTTACCGCCGGCTAAGTACATGATGTTACTATTATTGGGATCCAATACATAAGGATTGATAAATAAATACTTTGACCCGCCGATGGGGTCAATTCTGCGAAATTTGGTTCGATTTCCTTGTGCATCAATTTCGGCTTTCAACATTCTACCCTGTTGTTTCGAAAAGTAAAAGGTTTTACCTCCGTTGGCTACAGCACAATACGAACCATCGCCGGGATACACCGTTTTCCAATCAGCATCCGAGGTGTTGGAAGTAGTAAGAATTTGATTATTGTCTTGGGCACCGGCTACTAATACGGGGGAATTTGCGGTTGCATGATCCACGGCCACCGAATAAAACTGGGTGGTTAGGTATCCATTGTTCAGGGATTCCCAAACGATACTATCGGCGGTTCTATCATTGCATCGGAACAATCCGCCATCGTTTGCATTGATAAACGCATTGGGATCGTTGGGATAAAACACCAAATTATGTTGGTCTGGGTGATGGTTGGGCCAAGCATCGAAAAAGAACGGCGAAGCACTTCGAACCCCAGGTTTAATACCTTTCAAATACCCTCCAATCATCGAAAACTGGATGGAATCGGCAAAGGCCAATTGGGTTCTATACAAATTGGTTCCGCCTATATAAACACAATTGGAATCGCCTGGTTGCACTTTTACCAGCATATCGTACGATCCCTGAACATTCCAATTATCGAACAATCCTTTGCCTTCGGGTAGATATTTCGTTAAATCCTCCCAAATACCACTGTCCTTGGAGCCATCCCCTTGGATGTAGGTATAACGCCATAAGGTATTCCACTCAACATCGCCCCGGAAATTGGTAAATTTCTTACCAAAATCATCGGTATTGGCTAAAAAATACACCCGATTTTCGTTGTTGGGATCCACGCCGATTACTATACGATTGAAATTCTTACCA
>CAZKOM010000085.1:0-9733 GCA_964554385.1 uncultured Flavobacteriaceae bacterium
AATAAGAGCGAAATAATATGTCACAAAGTCAGATCATTTTTGGATTTCATCCGATTATCAGTCAATTAAGACAATCTTCGCTCAAATTGGAGGGAATGGGGTTTTTTCTATCCTAAGAACACCCATGCACGCTCGATCTTTGGCGTGGGGTGGGTACATGAGTTCACAACATTCGCCCGATCCCATGCAAGCCAGTTCAAATCCTGCCTTGTTACGTAGTGGTCATCATTTGAATTCCTCATTTTCTGCAGGATCCTTGTTGCCATCGATTCGAACGGCAAATGCAATGGTTGCCTGGCATACGGGTCATGCCATAGCCAATGATTCGGTTCGTGAATCAAAACCTACCGTTGCATTGTCTGCGCAGTACATCGATTACGGTTCAATGTTGTCCTATGATGAAGGAGGAAATAGCTTGCCCGGCATATCGGCCAACGAAACCAATATTTCCCTAATTGCAGCGAAACCCTTGAATAAGAATTGGTATGTTGGAGCTCAAGCGGGAATGGTTTATTCCATTTTGGGGCCTTATGTTGCCAACGGAATACATGTTACTGTAGGTACAACGTACGTAAATAATGATTCTACCATTACCACTTCCTTATTGGCTCGAAACTTGGGTGCTCAAATAATCACGTATCGAAATGCACCACGAGAGAGCCTTGGACCAAATATAGAATATTCTGTATGCTTTACCCCTAAGCACATGCCGTTTCGATTTCATATTACTGCCCACAATCTACAGCGATGGGATCTTACCTATAATCAATTTACAGGGAGCACGGGTCAGGTGGATCTGAGTGGTAATCCCGTGGTAGTGGAAGAAGCGGGGTTTGGAGAGAAACTGGCTCGACATATTGCCGTGGGAATGGAAATGGCAATGGGTAAGAATTTGTCGTTCCTGTTTGGATATAATGATCAAAGGCGTAAAGAAATGAATAACAATTATTTCCGAGGAACAGCAGGGTTTGGTTGGGGATTGAAATTTAAATTTTTACGTTGCGATGTTACCTATTCTTCAGCTTCCTACTTCCCCGGATACAATTCAAACGTCTTTACGTTTATTTTGAACACAAATCGGTTTGTCAGAAAATAAGTTGGTGAAAATAAATATAGCAATTGACGGCTACAGCAGCTGTGGGAAAGGAACAATCGCTAAGTCGTTGGCGCAAATATTGGGTTATCGTTTCATTGATACCGGAGCGATGTATCGTAGTGTAACCTTGTATTTTATCGAAAACAATGTGAATCTATCTCGAATTGAATCGGTAGAAGAAGCCTTAAATCATATTTCAATTGATTTTTCCGTTACCGCCGACGGCACGCAAGAAGTTTTGTTGAACGGTGTATCCGTAGAAAAAGCGATCCGAGAAATGCGCGTTGCTGAACGCGTTAGCGAAGTAGCGGCATTATCGCCCGTTCGGAAAAAATTAGTAGCAATGCAGCAGCAAATTGGGGCTAATAAAGGGGTGGTTATGGATGGAAGAGATATTGGGACCGTTGTTTTCCCTGATGCAGAATTAAAGATATTTATGACGGCTCGACCTGAAATAAGGGCCAATCGCCGATGGAAAGAGTTGGTAGCCAAAGGGGATTTGGTTTCGGAAGCCGAGGTGTTGGCGAATTTAAGTCATCGCGACGCGGTTGACTCTTCTCGCGAGGATTCTCCCTTAACCCTAACAAGCGATTATCGAATTCTAGATAATTCTGATTTGGATAGATCACAACAGTTGGAGTTGGCGATGCAGTGGGTGAACGAGGTAATGGGAGGCTGAACGAGACAGAGGGAGGCTGTACGAGACACGGGGAGGCTGAACGAGACACCAGGAGGGTGAATAAGACACCAGGAGGGTGAATAAGACCGTGGGTGGCTCGAATCGGTAGTTTTTTCATTTGATTTTATTGGCTTACCTGTGGTGAATCTACTCTTTGAGGCTTCGGTTGTTTTAATGATGGGTTGATTTGTCGGGAGATGGAGTTTTTTGGTTGACATTCCGTTGATATCTTCGTTTGATTCTAAGTGATTTCGGTTGTTTTTTTGTAAGTAACTATGAGGCAGAAAATTGTAGCAGGAAATTGGAAAATGCATAAAACGCTGGAAGAAAGCCAGGCGTTGATTACCGAAATTAGAGGATTGGTTCGTGATGAGTACCGCGGACAAGGAAAAGTGGTGATTGCTCCTACATTTTTAGCTTTGCCTTCGGCTGTTCGCTTGGTAGAAGGAACGGATATTTCGATTAGTGCACAAAATGCACATTACGAAGATCAAGGTGCATTTACCGGTGAAATTTCTGTACCCATGTTAAAATCTGTGGGGGTAGAGTATGTAATTATTGGACATAGCGAACGTCGTCAGTATTTTGGGGAAACCAATGCCATGTTGGCTGCTAAGGCCAAATCGGTTATACGTCATGGTTTGAAGGTAATGTTCTGTGTAGGTGAAACCTTGGAACAGCGCGAGAGTAAACAGTACTTCAGAGTAATTGAAGAACAAGTGGCTCAAGGGCTGTTTGGTTTGGACCGCAAGGAATTTGCTCAGGTGGTAATTGCGTACGAACCTGTTTGGGCAATAGGTACAGGTCTAACCGCTTCTCCAGAACAGGCGCAGGAGATTCATGCGTATATACGTAAATTGCTCGCAGCCCAATATACCTCTGAGATAGCAGATCAAACTTCTATTCTGTACGGAGGTAGTGTTAAGCCGGAAAATGCTACATCTATTTTTATGCAAGCCGATATTGATGGAGGCTTAATTGGCGGTGCTGCTTTAAAAGCACGCGATTTTATCGATATTGTTAAGGCGATGCGCTAATATTTTCAATATTTAATGCACTTGGTGCGTTATTTGTTGAAGGCTTTGAAATTTCTATGAGGAAAGGTTTATTATTTATTTTGTTATTGGGTTTTTCGTTCAAGCTGTTTGCTCAGAGCGGTCAGTTTAGTCCAGTACCGGCACAATTTATTGTTGAGTTTGAATCGTTCATTAAAAAAGCGAATGACAAAAGTTTAAACCGAAATTTCGGAATTTTTAAAGAAAATTGGGAGTTAGGTAAATTTTCCCCCAGTCAGCAGAAATTTATCGTAGACATTTCAAATCAAATGCTGTTGGAAAAGATGAGCGTGCAGCCGCATTTTGAATTGTTTATAACTACGGTTGCAGCGTTTTTGGAGAATAAAATGCCCGATAAAGTACTGGTTCAATGGCAGAAAATCACCCAATCGTTGATTGGAGATCAAAATAAGGAATACCTTGATTTTCTTCAAACCACTGCCGTGTTATTTTCTAAGAAAATTCTCTATCAAGGCGGTTCTTCTATTTACAGTGTGGATACTTTGGACTTCGACATGTCCTATAAAGGAGAAATTGTTTTCACATTTAATAATGTAACATTATCCTGTAAGGGTGTTGCCGATAAAATGGAAGTGAAAGCAACATCTGGAACCTATTATCCTGCAAAAAAAATGTGGAAGGGCACTTCGGGTAAGGCAGGTTTTGAGCGAGTTTTGGGTGATGAAACTGCTTGGGTAAGTTTTGGGAAATATCAAATTGCAATTGACCAAAACTCATACAGTGTAGATACGGTGTTGCTAAACTATCCTCGTTTTTTTAAAGAGCCGATTATGGGTAGATTCAAGGATAAACTGAGCACTGATCCTGATTCCAATCGAGTAAAAAATTCGGGGTTCCCAGTTTTTAACTCATTTAGTAACAGCTTGAATATTCGCGGAATCGTTGGAGATGAGAGTTTCTTTGTGGGAGGTTTTTCTATGCAAGGAAAATCCATTACAACGGCAACGGCTGATGGTAGACCGTCTAATATTGATGTATTTTACAAGGGTAAAAAACAAGTAACTCTGCGAAGTCCTTCCTTTAAAATCGTGGATGGCCTAGCGGGGTCTTTAAATTGCGAATTTTTCGTGTATTTGGATAGTGGAAACGTAATTTACCATCCCAATGTAAAAACGAGTTTCTATTTCGATAAAAATTTACTGCTTATTGAGCGCGGAGAACAAGGCCTTATGCGCGTTCCCTTTCGTGATGATTATCATAAAATTACGTTCGACGTACAGCAGATACGATGGAAGGTAAAAGAACCTTTCATGGATTTGGATAATATAAACAACGATCAAGAAGCTCGATTTGCTTCTGAAGAGTTTTTTAAAGACATTCTGTATTTGCGGATGCAAGGGATGTTAGCATCCAATCCCATCGAGAACATTTACGCCTATTACAACCGTATGCCGCCAGACCCCGTGGCGGATAAATTGCAGAAGGATATTAAGAAGTTAATGACCAGTAAAAATCCAGCAGACAAAGTGTTAATGGATCAAAAAATCAAAGAACTTCAAGAACGAAAAAAAGCACAACGTGCAAGTTTTAAATCTTCGGAGCGCATCAAATTTAATATCAACGATTATGCCCAGTTTATCGGCTCGCAAAAGGAATATTTAATTACTCCTTTTATTGAATTGCACGATCAAGGCTATATCGTCTATGATCAAGCTCAAGACAGTGCTACGATTTTGCCGAAATTGTGGCGACATGTTCAGGCACACCAAAAAACGAGGGATTACGATGTGATTCGGTTGGCCTCCGTTATCGGTAAAAAACCCAATGGAACATTAAATTTATTAAGTTACGAATTGGATTTGGAAGGGGTGAACCGGTTCTTTTTCTCCGATTCGCAAAACGTAATTGTAGCGCCTACCGATCAAAAAGTTACTATGCTAAAAAACCGGAACCTCCGATTTGGGGGGCAAGTAAGAGCAGGTAGATTCGACTTTTTTGGAAAGAAATTTAATTTCGACTATAGTCAGTTTAAAATTCAGTTCAGCAATGTAGATTCCATTCAAATGTATTTTCCTGATAGTACGGGAAGAAGATTGGTTAAAATTAAATCGGTAATTAGAAATACATCGGGAACACTGTACATTGACAAACCCAACAATAAATCGGGGGTTAAAGATTATCCAGAATACCCCATATTCGTTTCGGATAAGGGTTCGGAGGTGTTGTATGATAAATCGCATATTCACGGGGGTGCATACACGGCCGACAAGTTTAAGTTTGTGATGGATCCGTTTACTATTGATAGTTTGGATAATTTTACCATTGCAGGTTTGCGTTTCGATGGGAATTTCATTTCGGCAGGGATTTTCCCAGAATTCAGGCATCATGTATACATTCAAAAAGATTATTCGCTTGGATTTATAAAGTCTACCCCGCCGGGTGGGTATCCAATGTATCGCGGAAAGGCAGTAGGAAACATGACGATGAATTTGAGTGAAGAAGGCTTTTATGGGGAAGCGGGTGAGATTGCGTATCAAGGGGGAAAAAGTACGTTTTCTAGAGTCTTATTATTGCCGAATCAGACCAAGGGTGAGTTAAATTCGTATGATTTGCCAGAGAGTCCAAAATATCCTGAAATTCATGGGGTGAATGTTGCGTTAGATTGGAGACCGTATGAGGATAAATATACCGTAAGTAGTGGTAAAAAGCCCATCGATGTATTTAAACAGGGTTATGACTTTACGGGTAGTTTAACCCAATCGCCATTAAATATAAAAGGGGATGGTATGTTGGCCTGGGATTTGGCACAGTTCTCCTCCAAAGAGATGGTGTTTGCAACGCAAAAAGCCATGGCTCAAGTGGCAAGTTTAAAGATTTTTGCAGCCGATTCGGCCAAGGTGGCCTTTAATACTACCAATATTAATGGTACCATGGATTTCTCGAAACGAGTAGGTACATTCTCCACGAATGATGCCGATCAGATGACTCAATTTGCTTATAATAATTTCCAAACCAACCTCAGTGATTATCGCTGGGATATGGATAAGAAAATTATTACAGCTAAAGTTGGTCCTACTTTGGGTAGCGAACCGCCGATGTTTGTTAGCACAAATCCGCTACAAGAAGGTTTAAATTTTGAGGCAAAACGAGCGGATTATAGTTTGGTGGATTACACGTTGAAGGTTCAGCAAATTCCTCATATAGATATCGCTGATTCCCGATTATTCTTGAAGGATGGTAAGTTAACTATACGTGAAAATGCAAACATTGACATCGTAGATAGTGCAAAAATCATTGCAAACGTGGATGATAAATACCATGAAATTTATAAAACCCGATTGAAGATTTATGGGTTAAATAAAGTGCGTGGAAGCGGTTATTACCAATATGTGAATTTGAAGGGGGTAAGACAGGAGTTTTTCTTAGATAGTGTGATTGTAAATCGTGAAAAACATATTGAAGGAATTGGTAAAATTGCCGAGGAACAAGGATTTACGTTGGATACTAAAATTGGATATAAGGGTTTCGGACAGATAGAAAGTACGGAGCCGTTGATTCGATTTACCGGGTATGTTAAACCATTGCATACATTTAAGAACATCCTTCCATCGGCTTGGATACGGTTCGATGGGCGAGTGGATCCTAAGGATGTAGTGATACCAATGAATGATCCTCGGGATTACGATAACAAAAAACAATACGTAGGTTTATTCGTGGCGAATGATTCCAGTCACGTATATCCGTTAATGTACTCTTGGAAGCGCAGATATTCTGATGACGATTGTACTAATGATACGGGGATATTATATTACGATCATACTACAGAGAGTTTCATGGCTGGAAATGCAGCTCGTTTGCGTGGCGGGTCATTAAAAGGAAGTTATATACAGTTTTGTGAGAAAGATCATTCCATTCATGCCGAAGGGCCATTGGATTTCGGCTTGGAATCGCCCAATATTCAATTTAAAAATGCAGGTACCGCAGATTTAGCAGCTAAAGATTCTGCATTTAGTTTTAATATGGCAATGATGTTGAATTTCCCATTGCCTGATGAATATGTAAAACGAATGACCACTATCATCTCGGAAAGTAGCACTCCATCGGTTAGTGTAAATAATAATTTCTTTAGAGAAGCGCTGGGCGAAATGATGGAAAGCGATAAGTCTTATAAAAACGCTTTGGAATCTCTGATGAAAGATGGTCAATTCCGCGGAAAAGACGAAGCCAATTATATGTTTGTTATGACGGATGCAAACTTCCGTTGGGAAGCGAAATTACGTGGCATGTATTGTACCGATGTGGTTAGCATTGCCTCCATTAGCGGTACTCCTGTGAACAAAGGAGTAAAAGCCACTATGTTGTTAGAACATAAACGTAGCGGGGATAATATGTATATCTATTTTGATTTGGGTAATAATGAGTCGCTGTACATGCAATTAACCAAAACTACCGTTACATTATATTCATCGGACGAAGAATTAACACAGATTTTCGCCAAAACATCTTCCAAGTTGAAAGCGGATAACTTCTACATGCGAATGGCAACGGAGAAGCAAGTAGAACGATTCTTGCGCAAATTATCTGATTACGAAGAAGAATAAACTTAATATTCGATGCCGGTTAAGAAGAGCCCCGTTGCGGGCACTGAATTTCCGGCATCGCTTCTTTGGCCACCCAATAATAATTGTTGAAAGTCTTCAAACGACATTTTATTCATTCCTACGTCGATTAAAGTCCCAACGGTAGCTCTGACCATATTTCGTAAAAAACGATTCGCAGAAATTTCAAATATCAATCCGTCCTCGGTTTTCATCCATTGAGAACTAAATACTTCGCAAAGCGGATTATTATTGGGGATATCCCCTTTACAAAATGCCGAAAACGGATGAATCCCAATCATGGTTGAAGCCGCGCGGTTGGTTAATTCAATGTCTAAGTCTACTAATAAGGGATTCCACCAAGACGTAGATTCCTTAAATACATTTTTCTGAAAATGTATATGGTACTGATACAGGCGTTTGGTAGCATCGAAACGAGCATGAAATTTAGAATCTACAGATGTACAGCTAAACACAGCTACATCACCAGGTAGCATTTTATTTAGCCTGTAAGGTAAATCACCCGGTATTTTTCCGTGAAAATCAAAATGTGCTACAAAATAGGAGGCATGAACACCGCTGTCAGTTCTTCCGCAACCTACAATTTCTATGGGATGATTACACAGTTGAGATAGTTTATCTTGTAAGACTTGTTGAACGGTTAAACCATTGGGTTGAATTTGCCACCCGCAGTAGTTGGTTCCCTTATACTGCAAATCCAAGCGGTATCTAGATATACTGGTTGCTGAATTCATGGGAATTATATTCGGAGCGCGCTCGTTGGTAGTAAATGGTAATTTAATTTACAGCCACAACAGTGAATACGGTTCAGTTTTTTATTGGCAATTCTCGTAAACGATGGCACATCCTTGCCCTACGCCAATACACATCGTTGCCAATCCATATTTAAGCGCAGAATTACGTTTCATTTGATGCAATAGTGTTGCAGAAATCCTGGTCCCAGAGGCTCCCAATGGATGCCCGATGGCTATACTCCCCCCTTGAGGATTTACAATTTCTCTGGCTATTTCTAATTCACGCATGCTAGCTATAACTTGAGATGCAAACGCTTCATTCAATTCGGCAATATCCAGATCATTAACACCAATACCAGCATGTTTAAGTGCCTTACGTGTGGCGGGTACGGGGCCAATACCCATGATAGCGGGGTCAACGCCGGCAGCACCCATGCCTGCAATTCGGGCGATCGGCGAAAGGTTTAATTCTTTCAATTTTTGTTCAGAAACCAAAATGCAAACCGCAGCTCCATCATTAATACCGGAAGAATTCCCCGCGGTAACCGTTCCTCCTTCTCTGAAAGCGGGTTTCAACGTGGCCAATACATCGGGCGTTGAAAGTCTTGGATGTTCGTCAGTTGAGAAGAATATGGGTTCTCCCTTTTTCTGTGGTATAGGAACGGAAACAATTTCGTCCTGAAATAATCCCGATTCGTTGGCTTTTTGCCAGTTGAGTTGGGTTTCGTAGGCGAATAAATCTTGGTCTTCTCGGCTAATGTTGAATTGTGTAGCAACATTTTCTGCGGTTTCTCCCATGCTATAGGGGTGGTACATCTTAGCCAAGGTTTTATTGGTAAAACGCCATCCAATAGTAGTATCATAAATTTCTGAACTACGTTCCCAAGCACTTGCGGCCTTAGCCATTACGAAAGGTGCTCTGGTCATACTTTCTGTACCTCCAGCAATAACAATATCCGCCATTCCAGAAGCGATGGCCATGCTTCCGTTCATAATGCTCTGCAAACCGGATGCACACAATCTATTTACGGTATACCCTGGAATTTCAATGGGTAAACCAGCAAGTAAACTAGCCATACGAGCCACATTACGGTTGTCTTCACCTGCTTGATTGGCAGCCCCTAAAATTACTTCACTAATCGCTTCTTTGGGAATGTTGGGATTGCGGTCCAACAGTTGTTTAATTACATGAGCGGCTAAATCATCGGGTCTAATACCCGCTAAGCTTCCTCCGAATTTTCCTACAGGGGTTCTAACGATGTCAACAACGTACACTGCTTGCATACCGCAAAATTGCGCAAATTCCTTGGATATATTACAAAGCGCTCAATATTCCGAAACCTAATTGTAATAATAAGTACGCCCCGAGTATAGCATAAAGTAATTTTTTAGATGATTTTTTCATGGGTTGCTTCTGTGGCTTTGCTTCCTGGTAGGGTTTTAATATCTCTTTGGATTGTTTTGTCAATACTCTGGCTTGTCCTTCGAGTTTAGATCCCTTTAGCAGCAAGAGTAATCCCAATAACAACACCAAAATAGAAGCAACTAAAAATAGTAAAGCAACATTAAATGCACTCCCCATTGAAAAT
>CAZKOM010000086.1:0-9595 GCA_964554385.1 uncultured Flavobacteriaceae bacterium
TGTCGAAATCCGGCGGACTGCTTCGATGCGGATTGATGAATCGTTCAAAGTATAAATCCAAATCTATGGGGTCTACATCGGTGATTCGCAGGCAATAAGCAACCAAGGAATTTGCTCCGCTACCTCTTCCTACGTAGAAAAATCCGCGTTCTCGTGCATACCTGCAGATATCCCAGTTTATCAGGAAATAGGCGGTAAATCCCAATTCGTAAATGAGTTGCATTTCTTTTTCCAATCGCTGAGTAACGGCGTAGGTGTACTTGGGGTATCGATACCGCAGCCCTTCCAATGCTAGCTCGCGCAACATTCTGAAATCCTCGTTGGGGTCTTGGGTAAAAAGCTTCTTGTTTTGCTGTACTCCCCATTCAAATTGCCAACAACAATCGTTGAATAGCGCGATTGCACGCTTAAGTAGTTGTGGATGTGCTTGGTATCGCAGCCATAAATCCCGAATTCCTTGCCAATGTTGCCATGGATGAGCGGTGGCTTGGTTAGGCAGTCGAGTACGAAGACAGTTGTGTGCAATGCAACGAAGCAGGGTATGGGTTTCAAAATCAACCTCATCCCGGAATGTAGTGGTATGCCAAGCAATGAAGGGTATCGATGGTTGTGTTTCCGACTTAGGATTAGATTTCCCTTGCGTTTTTAAGTGCCACTGGGTTAGTAAATCCGCTTCTACGGCTATTGCAGTAAAATTGTAGGGCTGAATTGAGTTTTGTGATTTGGGTTGATATCTCCCAATCACATAGACATCCTCTAAACGAGGTGGCTCAGTAGGGAAGTTTGATTTGGTAGTTAGGTGGATACTTAGAAATCGATTCATAGCAGCGAATCCAGATTGACTTCTGCTTATTAGAGTATAGAGTAATTCGTCGCCGTTTCTAATTTCTACGCCTACTAGGGGTATAATGTGTTTGGTGTTTTTTGCTAATCGCAAGAAGTTAGGAATACCGGTAACGGTATTGATATCGGCAAGTAAGATGGGGATTTTGATTTTCATCGACATACACTCGGCTTCACAGCGTTGTACGATTTCCTCGG
Source organism: uncultured Flavobacteriaceae bacterium (assembly GCA_964554385.1). Lineage (GTDB taxonomy): Bacteria > Bacteroidota > Bacteroidia > NS11-12g > UBA955 > JAGKXC01. The sequence goes on from CAZKOM010000086.1 coordinate 1,042, forward strand.
GACTCATTAGCCCGTAACGCAAACTGAAATATGAATGGAAGTGCAAAATCATCTTTTGTTAAATAAATTAACAATTTTATGTCAACAATATAATCAAAATTAATCAAGGCAAATACTCATTTGTAAATTTTACAACATGGAAATTACGATTGGCGAAAATTGCAAATCCTAAGATTCGGGAATTATAAGTTTAATAAAAAAGACAATATTTGCAGTGTCAGTACGTTATGATCCGTAAGTGATTGAGAGTAAAATACAATCAATTACCTTTGAATCATCGTTGGAGATAATGAATACAGTTGGTTAGTTGGTATGCATAGAATTATAGGGCTCATAGTATTTGCGATTTGCGGGCAATTGAACGCACAGCATTATGGTCCATTGGGACATGGGTATTACGCAGGTGTGCATGCTGCCAGAGTAAACCCCGCATTAACTGCCTATTCGGCGTACGATATACATTTTAATATTGTAGGCGGTTGGGTGAACGCGAATAACAATTATCTGAAATTGAGTTTGCCCTATTCGGCTTATAAATTTATCGATAATGGAATGGCGCCTCAATATAAAACGGAAAATGGGAATCCCACGTTCGATACCAATTGGATAAAGGAACGAATTAACGGGAATAATAAATTTATAGCTGCGGGAGCTCAAATGTATGGACCTTCAGTAATGCTAAAATTAAAGGGTGTAACGGTAGGATTATTAACCGATGCGAATGTTTCTGCAAGGGTATCCGGTATCAGTGAGCCATTAGCACATGCTATTTTAAAGGATATGAGCATCAACAGGAATGCCTATCAGTATTTCAATTTTGATGCGAGCAATCCCAATAAGACGTATACCATACCACAGGCAACGGTGAGTGTTAATTCTTGGGTAAGTACAGGTATAAACGTATCGTATTCTATCCCTCAAATTTGGAAAAAACAATTGCTGATCGGAATAACTGCAAAACGTGTGTGGGGTATAGGGGGCGGTTATGCTCAAATTGGGGAAATGAATTTTACGCACCCAACAAGAGAGAAAATTATACTAGACCAAACGAATATTAAATACGGAACGTATAACGGTAGTGGTTCCGGATCCGGAATGGACCTTGGACTTGGTTGGGTCTATCACAAGCCTGATTATAAGCAAAATGGATATTACCGAAGTCATCATAAGCAGTACATTTATAAGTTCGGATTAAGCGTTATGGATATAGGAGCGATCCGATATCGAAAAGCTGAAACAAGGCAAATATTAAACGCAGCGCCTCAGGTCTGGGATTTGCAAAACGAAAAAGATCGTTTTTTAAGCATGGATTATTCCATTTTTGGATTAGATAATATATTAAAAACAGACCTCAGTACACTGGAGGCAAAAAAAGGAGAATTGATGGTTGGATTACCAACCCGATTGGTTTTTAGTGTAGACTATATGCTAAAAAAGCAATTTTTTATCAATACTCAATGGGTTCAAAGTTTGCGATCTCGGTATAGCATTCATGCACGTTATCAAAGTTTTTTGATGGTGGCGCCAAGGTATGAAACGCCCTTTTTTGAAGTATCTGTACCATTGGCATTGGAATACGATTATCGCAGTTTCAGGGCAGGAGCTATGGTGCGGGTCGGTTGGTTCTATATCGGCACAAATAGCCTAATGTCTCTGTTAAATACAAAGCAAGTAAGGGATGCTGATTTATATTTGGGAGTGGCAATTTCAGCGCTAACAGGCAGCAGAAGTGCACTCAGAATGCAGAAATTTATCGAGTCTAGGTCTGTTAAAAAAGTAGATAGTTGCCACAAAATGTAAGTGTATTATTAATCAATACATTGAATGGTCGATGATTCTATGTCTTAAATCGATGAGTTTTAGGAGGTCAAAGTTCCTTAACCCTTGATAATTATTACCTTTGCCCGATGAGCATACTCAACCGATTAATCCAGGTAAAAACTAACAATCAGATTTTATCGTGGGTTATTCTATTGGTTTTGGGAGCTACTAAACCATTACATTCCCAATCAAAGCCTAGTACACCAGAGCAATTATCGAAATTAGTAGAGTGGGTGAAATTGGGGGATTATCCGTCGATCGCTGCAAGTGCATTGCCAATTTCGAATGGCGTAATTGCACAAGAAGCATCTTTCTTTTCGTTAATGTCTACCGCTATAGCTCGAAATATTGATATTAATATCAGTGATTTGGCGGTGCAACAAGCTACCTTAGATTGGCAACAGAGCAAATTGAATTTAACACCATCATTAACTGGGAATGCCGGTCAATTTTATCAATCCGGAAGAAGTATAGATCGATTCACCAACCAGTTTGTTCAAAAAACCATTGGAAGTAATAATTTTCAATTGCAAGGTAGTTGGGTGTTGTATGCCGGTGGACAGAATAGAAATGCCTTACAACAATCTCAGTTATTATTAAACGCGGCACTAGAAGATAAGAATACTCGACTGTATTCCGTGTTGCTTCAGACGGCGCAAGCCTATGTGCAGTGGTTGCAAGCCTTGGAACAAGAAAAAGCAGCGGAAACAGCCGTGGGAATCACTCTAGCTCAAGTTGCTAGAACAGAAGTACTGTTTAAAGAAGGTGCAGCCAATAAGGGTACTCTGTTGAATATCAAGGCACAACATGCCAACAATGTCAACACCTTGGCCAATGCTCGAAATTCAACAGCACAATTTTTGTTGCAGTTAAAACAATTTTTACGGATACCGTATTCTCAACCATTTGCGCCAGTACCAGAATCGCTAAACGCCACGGAAGAACATTTGGTTTATTTGGATCAACTTAATCCAATGACCATAATGGATACGTTATTGGTAAAGCGTCCGGATTTAAAAGCCGCACAATTTCGAAAAGCAGCAGCATTAGAGTCCATTTCAATTGCAAAAGGTGCTTTAGCCCCTACTTTAAGTATTGGAGCGAATTTAAATACGGTATATTCCGATAATGCGAAACGAATTACGGGATATTCAGTAAATGGTTCTCAGGCCATTGGTTGGGTACCAAGTACAATGGAAGCAGTATATGCACCCGTATTGGAATACAATACCGAAACAATTGCATTTTCCAAGCAGCTAAAAGATAACTTTGGTCAATCCATTGGACTAAATTTAAGTATCCCTATTTATTCTGGGTTACGCGGGCACAACCAAATTTCCGCGGCAACCATTGCTTATAAAAGAGCTGAATTAACGCGTTTGCAAATTGTTCAAAATGCGGAGAATGAAATAAATCAGGCAGTTTTATCGTATAAAAATGCTAGAAGTAGAATGCTTACCTCTCAATCGAATTTGGACTTGCAACGAGAAAACCGAGATTATGTAAAAGCAAGATTTTCGGAAGGAGCTGCCACGGCGGTGGAATTACAAATTTCCGAAAGCAATTACATCAATGCAAATTTCAATTTAATATCGGCGCAACACGACCTCTACTTTAGAGCGTTTGTTTTAGATTTTTATCTGTCTGTGATTCAATAATTTTAGTATGAAAAACAAGAAAAAACTGTGGATTATTCTGGCCTTTATCGGCTTGATCGTTTTGTTGTCCTTTGTGTTTAAAGGAGGTAAAAAGGATATAGAAGTAAATACCGATTCGGTAGGGAGAAAGAGTATTACGGAGATTGTGAGTGTTACAGGCAAGATACAACCCGAAACGGAGGTGAAAATTTCAGCCGATGTTAGCGGAGAGATTATTGATATGAGTGTGAAGGAGGGGGACAGTGTTACTCGCGGACAATTGTTGCTTAGAATTAATCCAGAATTATACGAATCTACCGTGTCACAATTGGAAGCCAATCTTAATAATGCTAAGGCCTCGTTGGCAGGCTCCGAAGCTCAACTGATCCGGGCGAAAGCGAATTACAAGCAGCAGCAGTTGAACTTAGATAGACAAAAGAAATTATACTCTCAAGGCGTTATAAGCATTCAAGAGTTGGAGTCGTTCACCACCCAATTTGAAGTGTCGCAGGCGGATTTCGAAGCTACACAAAAGCAGACTTTGGCCACACGGTATAATGTACAAAGCGTTGCAGCTAGATTGGAAGAAGGGAAGCGAAATTTGGGTAGAACTAGTATTTATGCTCCGGAATCTGGAATTGTTACAAATTTAAAAAGTGAAAAAGGAGAACGTGTAGTAGGAACTGCTCAAATGGCGGGTACGGAGATTATGCGAATTAGCAATTTAAATGTGATGGAAGTACAGGTAACGGTGAATGAAAATGATATTGTTAGAATACATTTAGGAGATAGTGCCGATGTGAAAATTGATGCATACGATGATCGTTTGTTTTCAGGAGTGGTTACTGAAATAGCGAATTCGGCAGTTTTTAATCAAACTCAGAACTTAAATGACCAGGTTACAAATTTTATTGTAAAAGTGCGACTATTGCGCAACAGTTATTCGGATTTGTTGAATTCTGGAAAATTCCCCTTTCTTCCTGGAATGACGGCTTCTGTGGATATTAAAACGGATCATAAAAGCAATGTGATCGCTGTACCTATTGCTTCTGTAATTACCAGAGATCCTTTCGAAAATGCTACATCCTTAGATTCTGATGAAGCTGAAAAATCTACGGGAACGAAAGAAAGTGAAAAGCAAAACAACGAGTCAAGCCAAGAATCAAGTAAAGAGTCAAATAGTAAATCCTCTCAAGGGTCATCTACCGAATCATCAAAGGGATCTTCAAACGAATCAGCGCAAGGTTCATCTAACAAATCATCCAGTAAATCTCCAAAGGAATCTTCCCTTGGCTCATCATCGGCTAATCGAGTTAAAACTTGGGTGTTTGTATTGGAAAATGGGAAAGCCCAAGCGGTAGAGGTTACTACGGGGATTCAGAATTTAGACTATTTTGAAATATTATCAGGGGTAAAGGAAGGTCAAACAATTATTACCGGCCCTAGTATGGTTATTGCAAAAACCTTGAATCACAATGACCCTGTAAAAGTCCAAAAATCAAAATAACTTTTTAGCATTCGGAAGAATTTATTCGGCGAATTTTATTAGATGAAGTTTATCTGCTAAACCTTGTTAGGTTGATTTGATTTAGGGTGCCTTTTTGAATTAACTTAATTGGGTGAGCTTTATTTTATTAAACTTATTGAATTTACGCATGTTGGGAAGTCCTTGATTTTCGTGGGTTCTCTCTACTTTTACACATTTTGCCACCATAGGGTATCTAAATCTTAAACAAAACTATTACATTTGTACCTGCTGAATGGTTCTGATTTCGTTTTGCATGACGAAATTGGATGAAAAGGGAATTCGGTGAAAATCCGATACTGTACCCGCAGCTGTAACTTTCAAATTTTCCTTTAAAGGAAAGTTAAATGTGAAACCTCTAATGCCACTGCCAAAAGCGGGAAGGCGTTTCACAGAAAGGAGTCAGAAGACCTGCCTTTAGCAAAAACAGCACGCTTTCGGGAAAAAAGGCGAGGTCGGTTAGAATTGGTAAAACTCTCTTTTCGGTACTCCTGCTATTTCCGATGGTACAAAGAAAAATATATGTTTTGGACCGTAGCCATAGCCAGTAAGTTACTCCTCTTTTCAAGGGGTGGTAATGGTATTGAGCCAGTTTTACGGTATAAAGATTCTTCTGGTATCGATACGGTTACCGTGGAAATTAGTTCGCGAAGAGTGGATTTGGCTACCCTTGGAAGATCAGTTCTAAACGTAAATAATTCGGATAATGGTAGGTCGTTGGCGGCAGCATTACAACGTGAAGGGGTGTATTTGAAAAATTATGGAGTTAGTGGATCGGCAACCATTTCTCGAAGAGGCGCTGATCCCACCCAAACGCAAGTCCTTTGGAATAATTTACCCATTTGTAATCCCATGTTGGGAATGGGCGATTTTACTGTTTTAATGCCTATTGGGATGTCGGTAAAGTTGGTAGAAGGCGGTAATGCAACGTTGTTGGGTAGTGGAAGCGTGGGTGGAAGCGTTTCATTAACGAACGATGCCTTGAATTCTTCACAACGAAATTTTAATCAAGGATTTGTTTCAATCAATTCGGGTAGTTTTGGTGAGTACGGAATATCGGCAACAGTAGTTACTCCATCGGCCCAAAGACAAAAATATTTGGAGGATTTATCCCATGGTAGGGCTTCAAAGTTGAGTGCATCGGCAACGGTTTCCTATAATCGAATAGGTAATACTTTTCACTTTGCAGACCCAGGATTAATGATAGAAAATCGGCTAATGTCAGGAGCGCAAATGGATCATAAGTTAGCTAGAACTTCGGTTCAGTATCGGGGAACCACAACGCAATGGATTTGGCATGCCGAATGGATTGAAGTTCAACGCGGACTGGGTATCATGATGAACTCTTTTAATTCGTTAGGCTCTCAGACAGATCGTGCATTGAGAACCATGTTGGAGACCAATACCCAAATTTCTAAAAAATGGAAAGCCACCCATCGATTAGGTTGGATTCGCGACTTTATGGATTATCGAGATGGACATACAGTCATTGGCTCGCCAAAACCGCAGATATCCATTGCCTCAACTACTCATTTGCAGATGGAATGGTACTATCGACCCAAGGCGAACACGCTGTTATTGTTTGGTGGCGATTTTCAATCTCAACACGCAGAAATAACACATTACGAAGTTCCGGTAACTCGCAGTTTACCCGCTGTTTTTGTGGCATGGCATACCTTAGGGAATGCTCAGTTCTTGAAGAATTTTTGGAGTTGGCAGCGAGTGGCAACAGCCCGTTTTGAGGCAAAAGAAAAAATCCCAACTGCGTCCATTTCTTGGGTTGTGAAACCAGTAAAATCGGTGGCTCAAGTGAAATTTAATATTCACTCAACGTTTCGAAGACCTACCTTAAATGATTTGTATTGGTATGTACCAGGAAACAGACCAACTTTAACTTACGAACAGGGAGCTGGCTCTGAGTTGGCTTGGCAACGTAAATGGACGAAATACGGAAGTTTGGAGTGGTTAGTGTATGGCCGATATTTAGATAAACCTATAGTATGGGTTCCTGCAGGGGCATTTTGGATGCCAGTAAATTTACAGGGTGGTGGGTTGTATTACGGAGGCCAATCCAAGACCAAAGCGTATTTGTACATGCACCCTACGCACGGAAATATCATTTGGATTAATCAGTGGGAACGAAGTGTATCTTGGGTGAAATCAAATCCTAAAACCTCCGCATACCACCAAATTTTCATCCCCAATATTGCTGGTAGATCGTCTTTGGTTTGGCAAAAAAAACAAGTAACTGCGGAAATGGCCTATGCCTACACAGGGAAGCGATTTATTCAAACCGATAATAAGGAATATTTACCCGGTTTTGGACTACTTCAAGCCGAAATAAACTACCATAAAACAATCCATAACAAGGTGGTTGTATTTCGATTGGAAGGCGATAATCTCCTTAATGTTCGTTACCAAACTGTGCCCAATAGGCCAATGCCGGGTGTCTCGGTGCGTTTAACCACTACTGTTCGATTTTAAACAAACAAATATGAAAAAATATAGACTTTTACTCGCCGTTTTGTTCTTAGGAACTTCGTTGCAAGCGCAGATTAGTGCTGGTTTTGAATTTGCTGATTACGATACCACTAAAATTATCAATGGTAGCGATGGGAAAACGAAAGGGTATTATGGTAACGCCGATAATAATGGGTCTGGAATGTTTTTCTATGCCCCTATTGAGTGGGACACCGCCTTTGGTGGATACTGGAAAAGTGGTTGGGCTTTATCCAAGGTAATTGATACAACAGAAGAACCATCGGATTATTTGAAGCATTTGTACGCGGCTCGTCCAGGGACTGGCAAAAATGGGGTTTTCGATCAAGCATGGGCCGTAGGTCAAAACGGTTCTAAATTGTATTTTATCGATCCTGCCACCGGAAAACACATGTTGGATCAGCAAATCAGCGTAAATGGTTTTTATTATACCAATACAACGTATGCATACAATAGCATGTTATATGGCGATTTTGTAGGTAAAAAATTTGGTGGAACTACTGGTAACGATCCCGATTTTTTCACTTTAACTGTATACGCTCATAGCACTGTTAATGCTACTAAGAATTACCGCGTAGATACGTTTGAATTCCCATTAGCCGATTTTCGTTTTACCGATAATTCCCAAGATTATATATTAAAAACCTGGAAATTTGCTGATTTGAACCCATTGATCAAAACTGCCGTTTTGGACAGTTTAGAATTTAAATTAAATAGTTCCGATGTTGGGCAGTGGGGGATGAATACTCCTGCGTTTTTTGCGGTTGATGCATTTGATATTCAATTTGTTGAGTCGGTAGGGAAGATAAATCCAGCCATTAAATCCAAGGTGTATCCCAATCCAGCAAAAGAGATGTTGCAAGTACAATGTGCAGCTAAACCAACGGGAATTTTAGTTACTGACGTACAAGGCAAGATGCAGTATATTTCGGTTTCTCCCTTAGAACATACACAGGAAGATGGATATGCTTTTACCGCCGATATCCAGTCATTAAGTCCTGGTATTTATCAGATTTCATTGAGAACCGATTTAGGTATCGCATCGAAAACATTTATCAAACAATAAGTGATT
>CAZKOM010000087.1:0-9165 GCA_964554385.1 uncultured Flavobacteriaceae bacterium
TAAGTTCAAATCTTTGGTAATATCCCAGTCAAAACTAGTGTACCCATACAAATCGTTTTTGTAATGACCACGTAACCACTTGTAAGCTACAAACCAAGGGTTCTGGTAACGCTTATACTCTGAGTGGACTGACTGTACCCCTTCTTTGCCTGGCTGCCAAATACCGCGGATATCATCAGCCATTACATCCCAATCCGCACCTTGCCAAATAACGATATTGTAGATTAATGAATTTGGACCATATACCACATCATTGATGTTGTCTGTTGATTGACGATTGTAGTTAACCGTTGCATTCATGCGGAATTTGTCCGAAAAACGAATTGTATTGGAAATGTTAAACGTATTACTATTTAAACCGGTATTTGGAACGATTCCGCGTTGATTTAAATTACTGAATGAAAAACGTACATCCATTTTGTCTGTAGAAGACGCTATGCTAAAGTTATTGGTATTCAACAAACCAGGTTGTAAAAAACGCTGTAAATTGTTTGCACCACGAGCTACAAATGGAGTAGGAATACGCTTACCAGTTACTGGGTCTACAGGACTATCGTATTGAGCAATCAACTGGCCATTCAATGCTGGTCCCCAAACATCATAATCACCATCATTATCACCACCCCCTAACCCATCAACAAATGAATAATTACCGTGATCACCAGGTCCGTATTTGTCTTGAACCTTTGGTATAGTTAGGAAACCATTTTCCATAATGGTAGAAGAATTAATATCCACGGTAACGCCACCCTTGCTACCCTTTTTCGTGGTGATTACGATGGCACCATTTTGTCCGCGATATCCGTACAATGCAGCCGCAGCTGGACCCATTAACACCGAAACCTTTTCAATATCGTCCGGAGACAAATTATATGCGTCTGAGTTAATCGGAATACCGTCAACAACAAATAAAACGGCCTGACCACGACGAATGTCACTACCTCGTAACACAATTTGAGATGTTCCCAATAATTCTGCACTCTGACCAATAGTTAAACCGGCAACCTTTCCCACCATGTTGTCTACCACATTGGTTTCACGAGCTTTAACTAAAGATGCACCTTGAATTTCAGAAACGGCGAATCCCAATTTCTTCTTTTCTTTTTTGATACCTAGCGCAGTAACCACAACTTCGCCAACACGGGTAGTGTCGGAATCCGTTTTGGCTTCCTGAGCAAATAGGGTGTTAGCTGCCAAGGCAATTGCTACCGAGGCACATAACCGTTTTGCTTGTAACAAAGAGTTTGTTTTCATTTTAACAGATGTTTGGTTCAAAAAAACACCTGCGGTATTATGGAAAATTATAATCTATATTAATGAACCGTGAACAACGAAATGATAATATTCAAGTAAACAATATGGAATGTTACATCAACAAGAAAATCATTTAAATCATTGATTTTCAATAATTAAAACACAAATTGGTATTGAATAAATATTAAAATTCAATTATCAAATTAATACTTCTGCCAGGCATCGCTACACCGCTACCATGCACCTTAATATATTCGTTACTTAAATTTTGCATAGTGGTAGCAATTCGAATATCTTTCCATAAAAACTGTATGCCGATGTCCAATTGAAGATACCCGGGAGTACCATTTTTACCAATTCGGTTGTCCGAAATGTCACCTGAGGCCAATTTTCTTTGTGCCGCTGCCGCGCTGTACTTTACAAATACACGATTTGATTTTTCCTTGCCCCAAAGGTAATTCCACTGTACTAACCCATTTGAAGGAGGAATTCTTCGCATAGGCTCATTCTTGGTTAAATTATCGCCACGCATAGTTGCATACCCCGCTTTTATAAACATGGACTTACCCAAGGAAATCTCGGTATAAATTTCTAATCCTTGAACAATAGCGCGCTCTATGTTTTCCTTTTGAAAAACGGGATATCCGTTAATTGAGTCTTGGCCCTTTCTAACCCGAGCAATCACATTATATAAATAATTCTGGTAGTAAGAAACTTGAAATTTCAGCTTATTTGCATTCAATTTCAACCCTATTTCGTGGTTATTGGAATACTCTGGACGCAAATTAAACTGAGGCACTTCGTATCGAAAATCTACTATCCCTAGCGTTCCCATATCATCAATATTCGGAGCACGGAACGTGCTTGAAAAATTCCCATATACTCGTACATTGTTGCCCCAATTAGAGCCTTTTTTACTCAAAGCCGAAGATACCCCCAGCGTATTTACTAATGCTCTATTATTATCTCGTACCCTGCCTAATGTAATGTCTGGTATTGTTGTTTGTGTTGATTGCAATCTACTGCCCAAGGTAATTTGTGCCGCATTCCACTCCCCCTTCACCATGGTATAAATTCCATGCTGAAATAAGCCCGACCCATTGGGGTACAGACCTCTTAAGTCTGAAATTACACCCGTAGTAAAATCCGTTTTTTGCCTAATCGAAGTTACCTTATCAGTATATAGCTCATACCCTGTATTAAGTATCCAGTGATTTTTAAATCGATGGTTCATTTCGGTTAAAAGAAACCTTGTATTAATTACATCGTTTTCAAACGTACTCGAAGTGGAATTATTTTTCTTCAACGAACGTTCCTCGTTACTGCCCTGTAATCCAACGGTTAACTTAAACATCGTTTTTTCAGTGAACGTAAAAATCCGTCGAGCGTACAGTAACTCTCGTTGTTGTATATCCATGGAATTAACCGCAAAATTTTCCAACACCACCTTATGATACACGGGTACATTTTCTTGGGTATTATTTTGATAGGCAAATTGCCATTCTCCATATTTCGCCTTCATTCTCAACTTAGCATCCCCATTCAGCTCCTGATAACCAGTAGGCGTTTGTTTTATGTTCGTTCCACCGGAAATAACATCCCCAAATTTTCGATACGTTAATCCAACCGTCAAAGCTACCTTTTTACTTGCTGCATCAACATACAATCGCTGAGATCCTTCCATCGTGGGGGCCATTGTACGGGTAATACCCCCTACTTTTGATACCTTAAAATTGTTAGATTCAGAAAATTCCGGTTGCCGATAATACAACATTATTGCACCCCCAATTGCATCGCTGCCATACTGAACACTACCCGTACCTAAAACTACGTCCATTCCGGAAAGCGCCATTCCATCAACCGTATTGATGTACTGGTTTGGCCCATATCGGAACGTACTGTTATTCAATCGAATACCATCCACAAGGGTTAAAATCTGATTCCCTGTCATTCCACGTAGATACGGAGATCCCCCGCCGTGATTGGTCTTTTGTACTTGTATGCCCGGAATCTCAGTCAAGGCCTCAGGCACCGTTCTTTGGTTGGTTGCATTCATTGGATTCTTTACAGAAAATCCAGTGTATGCCGAGGTTTGCGAAAGCTCTCCCGGTCTAAATGATATATAAACCGTATCGATAATCGCCAACTCTTTAATGGATCGCTGATAATTTGAATCCAAAGTGCGCTGGGCTGCTACCTCTCCGGAAACCAACCCCAATAATACTAAGAACACCCGCAATATGCCATAAAACACGGCCCTATTCATTATTGAATTAATATTATTATTTATCCCTAAGAGTAATTACCAACCCTCTATTAATTGGTGGTAAAACACTCGATTCTCCCTTTGCGTACTTCCACAAAACCTCATTCATGATAAATTCATCGGCTTCATCCTCCCTATCCAACTGTAATAGGTTACTTCTATCCATTAAGTAGGAGGTAGAGCGAGGATTATCGGCCGAATTTTTCTCATTTAAATTGATGTTAGCAGGCACATGTTTGAACCCATTGGCCGTCACGGTATCGGAAAAACAACGCCACATTGAAGTTGCACCGGCATCGTATTGACTCATTGGAGGCATTCCCAAAATCAATTCCATTGTTCTAAGCATAGAAGAAGTTGTATAATGGGTGTGGTCAATATAACTCCGTTTAACAAAACCTCCCGCTACGTAAGCTGTAGAACGATGGGCATCCACGTGATCGGGTCCATTCTGTGCATCGTCTTCCAAGATAAATACCACCGACTCTTTCCATAAGGGTGTCTTGGATAGATAATCCACAAACATACCCACCGCTAAATCATTATCAGCAACATGGGCGAACGGCGTTGGTCTACCTTTTCTCACACCTTCCGTATGATCGTTAATAAACCGCAAAGTACTCAATTGAGGCACTTTATTTATTGCCATTAACGAATCGAAATCGCGTTTCCATTGCCAAAAGCGAGTGCTGTCTTTTACCGACTCATCCCAAGAAGTGAAATAAGTACAAAATTGACCTTCCAACGATGGGATATTGGCTTTATAATCATCGGCAAATTCCCCATAGGTGCGGTAAGAAATACCAGCGCGTTTAGCATGATCCCAAATAAACCCTTTGTGGGGATGGGCGATGGTCCATTGACCTTCGTATACATAATCTCCACCCTTGCCGCCATAACTCACCGGCCATGTTTTTTCCGTATAATCGTTTGCCATGGCTGCGGTACTCCAATTATGACCATCAGCACTTACCTCAGCATCTACATAGAAATTGTCTAATAATACGAATTCCTTGGCTAATTTATGTTGATTGGGAGTAATGTTCTCGCCAAAAAGCAGTAAACTGGTATCACCATTACCGCCAGGTATATCGCTTAGCACTTGATCGTAAGTCCTATTCTCCTTGATAATATAAAACACATGTTTTATAGGAGACGGAGCCCCTAAGATTGAAGGAATAGGATTCCCCTTAGGTATTAAAGCATCCCCTTTTTCCATGGATTTGCGATAAGGAATATTTTTCAAACACTGCTTGGTTCCCCAACTCAGGTTTTGAGCATTCTCGGCCCATTTCAAATCTGCAACTTGTAACGTACCTCGGAACAATGAACCTATATATTGCACGGGCATGGCTTTAATTCCGCCTTGGTAAGTTACTTGATTGCGTTTCGCCGTTGGATTTGGGCCTCTGGGATTGGGTGCCGATGCAATTCCTTTTCCATTACATATCCATAATTTACCGGAAGCAACCGCCACTTGAGTAGGATACCATCCGGTTGGAATATGTCCGAGCAATCTAGATTCTTTCAACTCAGAAATATCAAATACCACTAAATTGTAGTTGTCTGCATTGGCTACGTACAACCGATTATTGGCTATGTACATCGCATTTGGGGTGGATCCCGTAGGGGCATCAACGGCAATGGCTGTATTTAATATTTCCGTCACGCGGTTTTCGGTGCAATCATATACGTGCACCGTATTATCGTTTCCGCACGCTACAAAAATTCTATTTCCTTTTTCGTCCCATACAATTTCGTTGGGATTAGACCCTACCTTAATTCGCTGTTTTACCGCAAGCGAACTAGGATCCACCAACGCTAGCGTTGCATTTCCCCATTCGCTAACAACTAATTCCGAATTCTCATTGCTGAAACTTTTCCCGAGATGTAAAGGTTTAATTCGGATATCATATGCGGCAGAATTTAATTTTAATTTACCAATGATTTTTTTCGATAACAAATTGATGGCATACAAGGCCGAATCTTCCTTGGTTACCACATACAAGAACTTTTCATCGGCACTTAAAACCAGGGCCGAAGGTGAAATCCTGTTAGGCCATGGAGTACCCAATACCAAAGTATCCTTCCGCGTCAATTTCCCCATAGAAAAGGTAAAAATCTCTACCCAGTTATTATTCGCACCCGTGGCGTACAAAATATTTCCTGATTGGTTAAAGCACATTCCATAAAAGGTCTTGTTCATGGACATACTATCCACAACCACCTCCGTCTGCACATCGATTACCTGTATAGAATGATCGCTTTGTCCCGCATTTTGAACCAACACCCACTTTTGAGAAGGATGAACTATCATTTTCATCGGTAAATCTCCAACCCTAATTTGATTCCCCACCGGAGATATGCTCCAGCCATTGGGCAATTTAACGGATTCCAACATCATGGGGCTTCCTGTTTTTGGGATTGATTCAGACACAGGTACGGCAAATGTCTTGCCCATGGACCTCGATTTCTTTTTATTCGATTGGGCCATCGATACTTGTGAAAGCATGAGCACAACACCCAATGCAGCGGTTACTGTATGTTTGAAATTCATCGTATTATCTTTTATTTATAAATCGCTCATCATCCATGGGTTCACTCATTTTAACTTCTCGCCATGGAATAGTTCTATCGTATTTTTTAATCGCTACTTCTGGATCAAAAATTCGAACATCACTTTTTTCCAATTGATAGGGGGTATAATCAGGTTGAGCTGTGAAAAAGTCGGATAAAGTAGTAGCCGTTAAATCATAGTGATTCACCGGTTTAATACCCATCAATGTGTACATGGTTTTTATTATGGAACCAAAATTGGCATGGGTATGGGAAACATATCCCCGCTTTACGTAAGGTCCTGCCATAAACAATAAACTCCGGTGAGCATCGATATGGTCTACACCACCTTGAGGATCATCTTCGGTAACTATCACCAACATATTTTTCCAATAAGGCGTGTGCGATAGAAAATGGAGCATTCTTCCTAAGGCCAAATCGTTATCGGCCACATACGAATGTAAAAACGGATATCCATCCTGCGGACGAGGGCCAGTGGTATGATCGTTCGGCAACTGAATCGTTACTACTCGAGGCATGGTATCCTTGCCAGTTAGCCATTTTTCAATAAATTCTTCTTCAAATTGCTCTACTCGGAATTGATCCGGAATATTCATATTATACCCAGCATACTTACGTGAAGTATAGGGAAAAATTGCGGCCGGCATGGGAAAAGGAACGGCCAAGGAGGTACCATTGGCAGTGTCGTACCATTCTTCCTGCACATCGGTGTATTCGTTGGCTTGACCGAAATTATATACCGAAATATTATTGCGTTGCAGAGCCTCCCAAAATCCACCAATTTCGTTGTAGTCCTCTGCATCCTGAGCCCCCGTAGTTCTTGGAAATATCCTACCCGGCGCAGGTGAAAACAATCGGTACGATCCGGCATTGGCCGAGTTGGTTTCCACGTATTCATTGGGGATGGTACCCATCATCCAATGGTGTCCATGGATGGAGGCATCGCTATCGCAATAGAAATTATCGGATAAGGAAAACGACTTAGCGATTTTTTGATGATTGGGCGTGATTTTTATATTTTTCGCTTGCATCAAAGCATCCAAGGTAAGTGAATCCAACCCATACTTTTTCAATAACTTACGAAACTCATCAGCGCCTAAGGGATTATCGCTTAATAGAGACAAACGATCTTGAATATCTTTTTTGATGACCGATTCGCAATTCACCCCAAAGCGGGCTAAAGAAGAATCGCCTTTTACTCCAGGAATTTGCGCAAACACTTCATCAAAGGACCTATTTTCTTTGGTTATATATACAATGTGAGAAATGGGTAACTGTCCAATAGAAACAGCCAATTCTTGCGCACCCATTTTTACTTCAGAACCAGTAGATTCAATTTTGGAAGAACCACCTATATCTGAGGATTTAGGCTGGATTGATTGGGTAAATGTATTTTGCAAACAAACCAATTTGCCTTGCTCCCATTGGGAATATCCGGTAAGGGTTATTCGCTGCAACAACCCCAACTGAATGTCGCCAACATAAGTACCTTGAGGCGGTGCTTTAAAACCCAATCCCCCGTTTGGACCTGCACCATAACCGCGTGCAGAAGTTAGTAAAAGTTGATTTTTCCTAGACAGGAACTTCACTCTTGTAGCACCCCATCCTGCCGGCAAAAAGCCAATGGTTTTATGGGTTTTCAAGTCAATTGCTGCTACCGCATTGAATCCTAATAATGCCACATACAATTGATTATCAACAGGATTAACATCCAAACCATAGGGAAAATAACCTCTTACCTCATCCAATACGGTTCCCGATACTATCGGGATATATTTCACCACTTTTCGCTTCTTCAAATCGATTACGGCGATATTATCATTCTGCGTTTGAGACACATAGGCATATTTCCCCTTGCACACCAGCGAACTGGGATGGGATCCACCCACAATTTCCGCATCTTCAATCATTTCCCCGATACGCAAACCTGTTTTTATTGTTGCAACTTGTTGATTGGAAGCAACATCAATCATCCAGACCGACATAGACTCATCGTTATCTGCCTTACCTAATCCAGGCACTTTTTTACCATTCACCCAAGTTCCCGTATCGGATTCCACGGTGTGAGCTCCGTATGGCGGAAAATGCAAATACGCAGAATCTTTATTGTTTTTTGTAACACCCGGCAACAATGAATACTGATAGGTACCCACATTGGAAAACAAGATGGTTTTTTTGTCTTCCGAAAGGGCCAATCCGAAGGGAATTCTTCCAGTGGGAAACGATTTGATTAGTGTTTTTGTTTTTAAATCGATTCGATATAATTCCTTCCAAGCCCTATCGAGAACCCACAATTCATTTCTGCTTGGATCATATAAAATATCGGTAAGAAAAGCCTCCCTAGGTGTTTTCGGATGAAATGCACCCACATCAATAGAATCTACCACCAGTCTTTTTTCACAATCGAAAAACCAGATAATGCCTTTGTCTCCACCCCCAATTACGGCTGTTTTATTATCAGACAAAAACTGAAGTCCGATAAATGAAGCGCCTCGAATTACATCAATTCCTTTCCCGTTAAATTCTGGGAACCGTTGAATCAGCAATGAATCTTTGCTTAAATCCACCAAAGAAATGGCGTTACTATGCGCAATTACCGCCCAATGTTCGTCGGAGGAAACGGCGAGACCATAAGGTGCGCGAGTGATGCGCTTAGCCTCTCCTGCCGGAGTCACGTATCTGCCCGAAGGTAAAACGGAAACTCCGTTTGGATCTATTTTACAGTATTGATTCTTACCGGGTACTTCGTAAACCACTTGTGCTTCGGCACTGCTTATCCAAAAATTGGCATTCAACAACAGGAATACCAATAAGAAAATCAAGAAAACGCGGAGAATATCTTTTTCAATTGGGGGAGTAAGCTTTTCCATCTCCCAAAGTTCTCTCCGAAATAGAAAATCCGTATTTCGGAGAGAATACCAAATTGTTAGTTTGGGGCGTTGATTATTAATAATCCATTAATAATAATTTATCTATGTATATCTCATCGGCGCAATGTCTTAGTAGTTTTCCCTTCCGATAAATCCCATTTAAGGCTAATCAAAACATTTCTGCCCGAAGCACTCATT
>CAZKOM010000087.1:9175-9585 GCA_964554385.1 uncultured Flavobacteriaceae bacterium
AAAAAAACATAGTCGACTAAAATAAAAAGCAGGACAACCTTTTAGGTCACCCTGCTTTACTAAAAAACAATTTGTTCAACAACCAATTCGAAATTTGGCAGCGTATTAAACCAATTCCACCATTATTTAATTTTATTTCCATTCCGATAAATCCCACTTAAGGCTAATCAGAACATTTCTGCCCGAAGCACTCATTCCAGAAGCGAAGTATCTATAATGCAAATCCAGAACATTCTCCACCGCAACTTGTACGGAGAATCCCTTAGGCAATGTATATCCCCCACGAATCGTCCAAATACCCCATGAAGGATTGTAACCGTCGGGTTTACCATCCCCATTAATCCCGGCCATTCCTCTTGGCTGCTTATCCTGCCTATTGCATTCTCTTATGTGGCAAGTGTGCCAGTGCG
>CAZKOM010000088.1:0-9290 GCA_964554385.1 uncultured Flavobacteriaceae bacterium
ATCTCCAAGAGCTTACTGCCGGTTCTAAACAAAGATCGGGTAATGGTAATTTTTATTCTCGATGTCAGCAGTTTTTGCACTCAACATTTCAATTTAAGAATCCTATTTTCACCAATAGCTGTACTGATGCCTTAGAATTGGCTGCCTTATTATTGGATATCAAACGTGGCGAGGAAGTGATTTTACCGTCGTACACCTTTGTCTCCACTGCAAACGCATTCTTACTAAGAGGTGCAAAGTTGATTTTTTGCGATTCTCAAGTAGATAATCCCAATATTGATATCACCTTAATCCCTACGTTAGTTACAGAAAAGACAAAAGCGGTGGTAGTGGTCCATTATGGAGGTAGAGCCTGCGATATGGATCTTCTCATGCAACTTGCCAGGCGATTTAATTTTTTTGTGGTGGAAGATGCTGCTCAATGCGTTGGTGCGAGGTATTCCAATCTGCCAAATTCGGAATTCATAGGAACTCGAGCTCACCTATCTGCTTTTTCATTTCATGATACTAAAAATCTTCATTGTGGAGAGGGTGGGTTATTGGTAATTAATGATGAACAATTTGTGAATCGTGCCGAAATTATCAAAGATAAAGGCACCAATCGCGGACAATTTAACCGCGGTGAAATTGATAAATATACTTGGGTTGATATCGGGAGTTCTTATTTGCCAAGCGAATATAATATGGCAGTTTTATTGGCTCAATTACAAGAATGGGAATTTGTCACATGCATTAGACAAAAATATTGGAACATTTATCATGACGTATTCGGGTGTATTTTCGATTTTCTTCCTGCCCAATCAGCAGGGAATGGACACAACTATTATTTAACATTTAAATCGACGATTCAACGGGATGATTTTTTAAAAAAAATGCAGAATAAAGGAATTCAAACTGCTTTCCATTATCAGCCCCTACATTCATCGATTATGGCGAAATCACTAGGAAATCAACCTGTTTTACCCAATGCAGATACATTTGGAAATGGACTTATACGATTGCCGATATACCCTCAATTATCAGAAAATGAAGTTCTTTTTATCACGGAATCCGCACTAGAAATAGTATACCAATAAAATGATTGATTTGTTATAATAGTTTCACATTCCCTCGTAGTTTTGAAGTGAGCCATAATCGTTAATAATTAAAATTCAAATGTTCTTGAGGTTAAAAACGCAGTTGCAAAATTTACCATTGGCTGCATGGGCTTGGATGATTTTATTGCTGTTGTTGTCTACTATTCTCTATTCCCCATTGGTAGGCGATGATCTCCCAATGTTTCAATACCGAGTTGAAAATCCAAAGATTGAATCTCAATCAATCCATGAATTAGCCCAAGTGATGGTAGACAGGTTTTTACCGATGGGACGATTAACCGTATTATCTTTTTACTATGTAGAATGGGTTTTCAAAACATTTACAACACCTGTAACCTATAAAAGTTGGATGGTTCTATTGAACGTTATAACGATCGTAATTTTTCTTCGATGGTTGAAATTTATTGGTTTTCAATTTATTACGGCATTGCTTCTTATTTGTATTGCTACAGGAGTACAGCTAAGATTGAATTATCATGATTCATATTCTTCCTACACCGGACTATGTCAGTTATTTAACTCACTGATATTTATTTCAACAGCAAGTTGGCTGTATATCTACAGGAAATTTAATGTATGGATGCTGGTTTTTGCCTTGATTTCAACCTTATCTTTATTTTTTATTTCTGAATATGCGTTGATGCTTTTGCTTTTAATTCCTTGTATTTTATGGCTTTCTGATCAACTAAATTACCGAAGAACTTCAATTAAAAGCCTATTTCTTTGGACAATTCCAATAGGTGTAATTTCGATAACGTACTTATATGTGATTTTCTATCTTAGGTCAATTTTCCCCAAAGACAATTTGTACAGCGGATTATCCTCAAATATTGATTTTGGCGCTATGGTGATGTTGGAATTAAAACAAATCTATGCATCCATTCCGTTGAGCAACCTAACAAACACACCTCGAATACCCTTGCGATTATTCAATCAATTCCGATTTTGGGATGTATTCGTGGCGACTGGACTACTGTTCGTTGCATTGTATCATTCCCGTAAAATCGTATCAGAATTCCACAATAATTCCAATCTCGACAATAACAATAGAGTATTCGATAGAAAAAACGTAAAACCGGTTAGGGTTAATTTTGTTACAGAGAAAAAAAGCCAAAGCCGAAATAGTCTCATTCTTGGGACCTTCCTCTTGGTTGTCACTCCTATTTTTATATTACCCTCGGCAAAATACCAACTGGAAATTACTTGGGGTAATGGATATTTGTCGTTGATGCTCCAAAACCTTGGGTTTAGCCTAATTCTATATAGTCTCTTCGAATGGTTGCTTGTTGTAAAAAATAAATTTCTCTTTTGGCGACCTATTTTTATTCTACTCGTTCTTTTTACTTCGATAACCTTTTTGTTTAATCATTCATTATCAAAAAAATATTGGTATAAAAAGAGTTTCCCGGCGGATGTAGTTTGGGGGTTTATTAAATCAAAACAATTAAATGAATTACCGAATGACGCAATTTTGGTGTTGGAGCAGGATTTTTATTTTAAATCCGCAGAGTTGTATCAAGAATTAATTAGAGATCATACAGGAAAAAGAATTCATGTATTAAATTTTGATGATGAAGTAGTTAACAACATCGAGCGAATTCTGCAAAATCTAAAACAGCTGAGTCTAAATAATCCAATATATCAAATAGAGGGTACCTGCTCAAAACAAACGGTTATTTCCAAACAGAATTCTCAACAGTCTATTATATACCTACATTGGGCTCAACCATCTGCTGATTCGGCTACTCGAATCTTCGGATTATTTGTTAAAAATGGAAAGGAAATTGAGATTAAACTATGTCCGATTTCATTGGCTCGATTATCCAAAAATGTACTTCAGGCGCAGGGAGAGGTACTTTCTCAACTAAAAAAAATTAATCCTATTTCAGTAATTCCAGCAGATTTGGATTGATTTACAAATGCTTTAATAATTTTCGCATGCGGTTGGCATTGCTAAGGTAATCTGATTTTCGTAGCTCGTAAGCATCAAATTCAGTATTTATTGAACATCTGAAGGAATATCCCAACAAAGTATTCAGCTCGATAGCCGCAACATTGGACTGATTTACCTTAATCCGCAAACAATCTAATTCAAGTTGAAGAAATGCAAAGTCTAATGTATTCAATGCTATAGCAATGGAAATGCCGCTTCCTTGCCACTTTGGCGATGAAACAAATCCCCCATTTTCGCCAACCTTTAGTGAAATTTTTTCTTGAGATAATTCCGATCCGATTTGAACATGTGAGAAACCAACCCATTCGCCGCGGTATCTGTGAACGAAATAAAATTGTCGATTCCAATCAATGTTTTTAAACCATATTTCTTGCTGCTCTTCTGTGATTTCGTCTTTATAGTCCATTTGTTGATTAATAAACGAAGAATTTCTCCATTCTCTAACCATTTGTATATGGTGTTGTTGCATAGGTAATGTTTCAAACTTACAACTGCTGTCAATCCATTCTACAATAAAATCCGGGTTCGGCAATAAGTTGCTATTAACCCATCTAAATCGGTTCAAAGGGGAATGCCAAAGCCAAATTTTTAATGACATGGTAAACAACGCCTTAAAGTTATACCTAGATTGATTATTTACTTTTTTATGATGTGGAACTGTGACAAATTCAATTCGTTTAGTTGCTGGAATAATTTGACTGTCAATTAGAAAACTTGTATTTACCTGTTTTTTGAAGTACTGTATCGCCGAAGACCGAATTAATCGGAATGAGGTTACCTTGGAATAATCGAAAATGAATAACTTCGTTAAAGTTCGAATTACTGAACTAGCTAGATTGCGCCAAGTACTATGTTTGGATTGCGAAAAGTAACCATATACAAGGTCAGCATTGGTTTGTATCGCAACCTTCCATAGCTCAATTAAGTATTTAGGATCATGTTGCAAATCATCGTCCAATGTCACAATCCAATCACTTTCAGAATAAAATAAACCCACGGATAATGCAGTATGTTGACCGCTGTTTTTTGAAAGTCGTAAGAGTGTGTAAGGTAAATTACCCGATTCTAATTTTCGTTGTGCATGTGTTATACCACCATCTTGACTTCCATCGTCTATAATTAAAAGATGGCATTGGAATGGGATGTTAACAGAATTTTGATGCCAAAAGGATAAATGATCAATTAACTTCTCAACATGATTGGCCCCGTTAAATAAAGGAATTACTAAGGTTAATGAGGGAGACACATTCATAGGATTGCCGTTCTTTTACCAATAACACGCTGGAACTTTGTGCGGAATTAAATAATTAGATCTTCAGTTTTGGATAGATACTCAATAGTGGTCAAATAAACTGTGGAATCTAAGGTGATTGCCACAGTTCCCATTGAAAAACCAACACCAAATCCAGAAAGCAAGAGTTGATTCGATTTTGGTTTATTGTTTGTTAAATAATCTACCAACGTAATTGGGATGCTAGCCGAAGCCATGTTCCCATACTGGAAAAGGGTAGAAGGGAATTCTGCATTGGGGGTGGGAAGGCGTTTGGTAATCGCATCGTTAATTAATTTGTTTGCTTGGTGTAAAACAACCACGGAAACGTCTTCTGCATTGATATAATTCAATAATTCCTTAATATGTTTGGGTACAAATTGAACCGAATAATTAAATACTTCGATACCATTTAGACGCATCACTTCTTTGTTATTTTCATATTCACTGCGAATGGCTGTATGACCACTTCCCAACGTTTCCAAATTGAAGATAAAAGGAGATCTATTGTTTGGGGTTTTTGTATCAAATTCTACCGCTGTTATTGAAACACCATCAGAAAAAATAGGTGTCGATGTTTTGTCGTTTTCAATTAGTTTACTGGTAATATCACCGCAACACAATAACGCTCGTCCGTAACCATCCAGTTGATTTTGTAATAAACAGAGGGTTTGATGTAATCCATATATATACCCCGAACAGCCCAAGTTTATGTCCAAACATGCGGTGGAAACATTGAAATTGAATTCATTATGCAATAAACACGATACGGCAGGAATATGTGTTTCCGGAGTTTGGGTAACACATACAATGGCAGAAATGCTAGAGGCATCCCATTGCAAAGCATCCAAGGTGTGCGAAATTCCTTGAACAAATAGTTCAGTAATAGTGATAGATTTATTTTGAAACGTTCTTCTGTATCTAATCCCGGTGTGTGCAACCAACGATTCTCTTTCGGCAACCGGGATTAGGTCCTCTTCAAGATTATCCTTTATTTTTTGAGGGATTACATTAACTATAGAACGGATTTTGCCACCTTGAATGTTAAATATCGGCATTACGGGGTTGAAATGAGTGAATACAATTCTGCCAGAGTGTTGAATTTGGCTAAATCAGCAGCAGTAATCATATAGCCAGTTTCTTCATGCAATCTTGATACAACTAGCAGCGAATTTAATGAAGTCCAGGTTGGAATATTTCTATATGGAGTATCAAGATCAATTTTTGTTGGGTCTATCATAAGCTCATCCGCTATGATGGATAGAAATACTTGTTCTGTCATACGTTAATTAGCAAATTAATAGGGTAAAATCTGAAAAAACAGAAATATTGAAATTAAAAACGCATTAACTTTAATGGATGATTAATCCTTGTTGGTTTTAAGCTATTTTTAGATTGAAAATTAAAGAGATACTTTTCGTCTTATTCTGCTCAGTGAAACTGCTGAAATTCCCAGATACGTAGCAATATATTTTAAGGGGATTTGATGAATAAACTGTGTTTCATGCAATAATTCTTCATACCGTTCAAGGGCATTTTTAAACTGCAAACTTTCTACGCGTTTTACCGTGTTGGCGTACTCTATTTGCACAATTTCTCGAAATAGAGTTTCTAAATCCCTGTATTGTGGGAATAGCAGCCTCAAGGATTCCCAACCAATTTTAATAACAGTTGTTTCTGTTAGCGCTTGAATACCCTTAGGTGTTACACAATCATTGAACAAACTCTCTGCACGTATTATCATTTGTCCAGCAAATGCAAAGTGTTCCGTAACATCTTCATCATTCTTTAAATAAAAAATACGTGCAATTCCTTGTTCAATAAAGTATATATTTCTACATGTAGTATTTGTTGCTTGAATATAACTACCCTTTGGAAATACTTCTGTTTTTTGAATTTCATTAAATGCCTGAAACGCGATTGCACTGGGTGGATTTAATCGTTTCAAATATTGAGAAAGCGCTTTCAATGTAATGGATATTAGGAATTAATTTGTTTCCATAATTGAATCCCATAATCCTGCGCGGTATTGCAATGATCGAATTGCGTATTCTTCTGCTTCTTTCCATTTTTTTTCATCGTTTCCACATAATTGTTCAACCATAGCTAATGCCAAATGGCTGTGATGATCGCCGTCTACTTCAATATGACGTTCGATATAATAATGGAACGTAGATACTTTTTCTGGGTGTTCTCTGTGAACATCTTTAAGAATCGACATAAACATATCCGGTATTAAATCTTCCCTACCGAATGTGAATACCGCGGCTTTAATGTGAGCAGGTGTGGTTAACGCTACTTCAAACGTAAAATTCAAAAATGCTTTAATTTTTGGATGAATCTCTAATGATGCTATGATATTCGTAATGGAATTTTCTTTTTTCAATGCAGCAATTAAAGATAAAATAGGTTTTGTGTCTGCACCCATTTGATTCATTGCGTTCAGGTATAACTCAAAATGCGAAATCCGATTACCATGTTCATCCACATCCGATTCTTCTCCTAACACAATTTCATTTATCAGGAATCGCGTATCTGCTGTTCCCACTGGAACCCACGGAATGTCAATGCAAGTAAGATCTTTCTGAAGTGATTTTAATAAACTCATGAAATCCCAAACGGCATATACATGATGTTCTGAAAACTGCTTTAGCCCCTCTAAGTTTTTTATATGTTTGTAGACTGGATGAGAGAGAAGAGTTTGTCGTTCATTTTCAATGCGATGTTGCAAAGAACTAATAAAAGGATTTTGAGTCATCATTTAAACTTAAGTGCAAAACTAACACTCGGTATTATAACTAGGTTTTAACTTTGGAAAATTTCCAACAAAGGAATTACTCGTTGCATATTTTGCATAAACGAGCTCATTTCTGAAAATAAATTATTTTTATTGCAATTTCTTGGATTTTAATCCTCACCTTTGTTGTGTGGACGTTATATAAAACCACAAAAGTATTTAGAATGAAGATTTATTTAGGAAATTTGGATTTCCGCATCACCGAACAACAGATTAGTCAATTGTTTGACGAGTATTCAAGTTTTTCATCTGTAAAGATGATCAACGACCGCGAAACTGGCAGATTCAAAGGTTTTGCCTTTGCTGAAGTTGAAGATCAAGCCGAAGCTGAAGCAGCCATTGCTAAATTGCATGGTTCTGAGGTAAATGGAAGATCAATTGTTGCTAACGAAGCTCGTCCTCAACCCGAAAGAAGAAACAATTTTTCAAGTCGTTACTAAGACCCCGATTTGAAATTATTTACAGAATCGTTTTCGATTCATTTCAATTTGGGATATCTAGTCAGAAGAAGGCCAACCCATGAGGTTGGCTTTCTTTGTTTATCGCTCTACAATCACTTTTATCACCTTAAGACCAAGCATGGCAAACGAAACATTCAATAAAAAAGATCGAGAAAAAAAGAAACGCATTAAACAACGCGAGAAATTAGAAAAGAAAAGTATGCGCAAAGCAAACAGTACTAAAGGCAAAAGCCTAGACGAAATGTTAGTTTTTGTTGATGCTGAAGGAAATTTAACCAATACACCTCCTGATGAACTTTGGGTTAGAGACCTAAATTTAGATATAAAGGCTGAGGTTGTCGCTGCAACTGCTAAACCTACCAAGAGGGTTCAAGAAGTAAGAGAACGCAGAAAAGGTAAACTTTCTTTTTTCGATGAGAAAAAAGGGTATGGTTTCATTGCCGATAATGAGAGCGGTCAAAGCGTTTTCGTTCATAAAACACAATGTAAGACACCGGTTTTTCAAGGGGATACTTTATATTTTGAGTTGGAAAAGAACATGAAAGGTTCTTTTGCCATGAACGTAGATAAATCCAATTGATATGCAAATAGTCCATAATTATGGGCTATTTTTGTACAAAATATAATTATGGATCCAATTTGTCCTCAATGTAACTGCGATTATCCCTATCCAACCGGTATGCTATGGATGTGTCCAGAGTGCGGTAACGAATGGAATCCAGAGGATGTGTCATTAGAAAACCAACTGGAGTTTTTTATTGTAAAAGATTCTAATGGGAATGTGTTGAAGGACGGGGATTCAGTAACGATAATAAAAGATTTACCCGTTAAAGGTGCATCTAAATCAATCAAAGTAGGTACAAAAGTTACAAATATCCGATTGGTTGACAGTGACCATAATATCGATTGCAAGGTTCCAGGCTTTGGAGCAATGGCTTTGAAAAGTGAATTTGTTAAGAAAGTAAATGATTAATTATATGGATTGGGTTGAATAATACTTTAAATAAAAGGTATTTTCCTCAATTGACAAGTAGTTAAAATCAGAATTTAATAAAAAACAGGCCTATTCAATTGAATTGGCCTGTTTTTTATTTGGGGGATTTTAATATATTTGTTAAACAAGTTTTTTCTGGTGGGTTAAAGCTTAATATCTTTTATATACATTGTGTTTTTTTGTTCACACCGGTTAAATCCAATTAGAGATAGTCTGATTTCGTTGAATTAGGCCATGAATAAAAACCTAGGAGTTATGATAAAAGAATTACAAAATGCACAGGAATCAAATTCATCTGTTGTGGTGCCAGATAGCACACAGGAGAAAAATCGACGTGCTTCAAGAACTTCTAAAGGGTTGAGATGGTTGCTGATTGGGGCCCTAATGGGATTTTTAAGTTGTCTTTGTAGCATTTGTAATCCAATTGCATCATTATATTATGTCAATTTATATGGGATTTCGTCTCTTGCTGTATTGATTGCGTTTTATGGATTATACTTGATTTTTGAATAAACTATACCTTTTGTTTTGCTAATAATAATGAGTGTATTAAGAAATTGCCAATAAAGTAAAAAAAAGATTAAACAAAAAGTTGGCTGTACTGAGTTGATTTGTAGTCAATTACTATTTTTGTTGTCGCCAACCGTTGAAATTCTCCAACAAATTTGGTGTAAAGTATTTGGAGGGATGAAAAAAAGTACTACTTTTGCACTCCCG
>CAZKOM010000089.1:0-9111 GCA_964554385.1 uncultured Flavobacteriaceae bacterium
CATCGGTCTTGAATAATCTCCGCATTTCCGTTGGCAGGATTTACCCAAGCTACCAAGCTATTGGTAGTACCCAAATCTATCCCTACGGCAATCTTCTTTTTCGGAACCGTTTCGTCCATCATCAATCCACCCGACGCAACGTTTATCTTAATCTTGGCCATACAATTTACAAAAATACGGCTTTCCATTTCGGCAAATTCAAAACATCGACGGACATACACTCTTTTTGCATGAATTCTATACAAAACAGATTACTTCACCACAGAACCTTACACAATTTTTCATGACGATTTTTTGACAATCCAAACAGCCCCTTTCCCTACCCCTACTAGTAATTTTGCAGCACCAAATAAAAACAAGAAATGAAAAAGATTGCATTGTTTTTTACTGCAGGATTTTCCTTCGCAGTTAGTAACGCTGCCTTAGCGCAGAGAACCGACACCATTGTTATGGGTCAGGGATATAAAAATGCCGTGTACTACGATTTGGAAAAGGGAACCAAAACAGCGGCTCCAATGACCCAATGGCATTTGGCTCATACCACAGTTACTCGCGATAATTGCCTGAAAATAAACCACATGGCAGGGTTTGAAGTGTATGCATATCCCAATGGAGACAACAAGGATTTCGCTACCATGGATACTGCCGGCTGGAAATCATGGAGAAAATTCTACAACGATATTAATGTGCACGAAAAAGGCGCTTTCAATCAACAAAACAACGCCGGAAATATGTGGGATTTTAGTTGGGGTGTATACGATCCAAACACCAAAGAGGTTACCGGTGATTCGTTGTACTTGTTGGTGGCTACCAATCCTGGATTCAACACCGTTTACTTAAAGTTTATGCCCATCAAGCAATTGATCAACGGTGATTTTATCTTCCGTGTAGCAACCTTGGATGGCAGTACCGATAAAACCGATACCCTATTTCAAGCCGATGGAAGAGACAAAACGTACAAATATTACAATTTCTACAACGGCAAGGTACAACCAGAACCTAACCGCAACGATTGGGATATTTTATTCACCCGCTATTATGCACCCACTGTGCCTCCCGGCGGTGGAACCCCAGTGATGTATCCTACTGTAGGAGTTGAAAGCAAACGTGGTACCCGTGTTTCTAAAATCACCGATGTAAGTTGGACCGATTTTAGCGACTTTTATATGAAGAATGCAATGAAAGTAGATTCTGCACTTACTCAGGGAAATGCCTTATCCGTAAGCAAGGATTTGACAAAAATTGGTGGCGATTGGAAATCGTACGATAACACCACCCGTGTTTGGACCATCCAAAAGCAGTGGTTATATATCATTGAATCCGTTAACATTGCTACTACGGGGAATGATACCAGTCATTACTTCTTAAACTTCGAAGATTTTAAAGGAAGCGCCACCGGTGAGGTAATAATCAACACCTCTTTATTATCGAGAATCCCCGGATCCGTGACTAAAGTAAACGCACTAAAAGCTGAAGTATTCCCTAATCCTGCTACAGAAAACCTAGTAGTGAAATTGCCAGAAACTCGGTATAGCACTAACGCAGTTATCGTAGATGCTCAGGGCAAGCAATTGATGAGCACAGAATTACCTGTAAATAGTGATCAATACTTCCGTTTAAATACCCAAAACCTAACGCCTGGTATGTACACCTTGAAATTGCAAGACAATCAAGGAAATACCAATAGCTTCCGTTTTGTGAAAATTTAACAAACCCTGTTTAATTTTAATAGAAAATGCAAAAACTGGCAGGAATAGGATTCGCACTCATGCTTATTCCTGCCGGTTGGAGCCAAACGGAATCCAGTACGTCGGATTCCAATGGCATTGATCGTATCGACCCAGTAATTATAACGGGTGATGCAGGTGCCCGAAAAACATCGGATTTACCGTTTAATGCTTACGTAATTAGTAACAAAACCATCAAAGAGATGGCTGCTCAAAATTTGGGCGATGTTCTAAAATACCAATCCAACATCCTTCAATCCCAAGATCCCGTATTGGGTGCAGGTATATCCATGCAAGGCCTTGGCGGTCAATCGGTAAAAATATTGGTGGATGGTATTCCGATGATTGGCCGATTGAATGGGAATATTGACATTAGTCAATTGATGATTTCCCAAGTAGAACGCATCGAAATTATCGAGGGACCCATGAGCGTAATGTACGGCTCCGACGCCGTAGGGGGAGTGGTTAATATTATCACCAAAAGCCCTAAACATTCTCAATTTCAATTCAATACATTTCAAGACGCCGTTTCCAACACCAACGCAGATGCTTCCTTAACATTAGCGAAAGGTAAAAATACGGTAGGTTTGAATGTTGGTAGACAGTATTTTGGAGGCATCGATTTCGATACCACCACCCGAAGCTATAATTGGAAACCGAAAACAAAAATCCTAGGCGGATTGGAATGGTCGATTCGAAATAAGGACAAAATCCACCATCGCATAAAATTAAACTACTTCAACGAACAATTGTTGGATCGCTCCAATGCCGAATATAACCTAGTTTCTATTTCCGGTTACAATAATCGTTTTTTTACCAACCGATTGGATTTTTCGCACCATACCTTCATCAAATCGGGTTTAAAAAACAACGAAGGAGGTGAATTACTCACCTTGCAGTTTTCGAATGGCCTTAACTTATATACCCGCTTTAACCAACTATGGAAACGAAATTTGGTGACCGGTTTTGAAGAATTGAGTAATCCAAACGACATGGATACAACCTTGAATTTCCAATGGAATTCTCGTGCGGTTTTATCCTACAAACCATCCCGAAAACTGTTATGGTCAGGCGGTTACGAAGCAAATATAGAAACCTTGCAAGCCAATCGTGTTGCTAGTCAAAAACCCATAACCGATATCGGAGCCTATGCTTCCGTAGAATATAAACCCATTCATCAAATCAGTATTCGTCCCGGGGTTCGATTTATTTATAACAGCATGTTTGGAGAATCCCCATTACCTAAATTATTGGGGCCGGGTTGGAAATTCGCCCCTGTAATTCCGTCCTTGCAGCTGAGGTATTCCGTTTCTCAGCATAGTACTTTACGCGCATCTGTGGCTCAAGCATTTCGTTCGCCCACCATCAAAGAATTGCATTTCTTATTTGTAGACATCAATCACAACGTACGAGGTAATCAACAATTGCAGCCCGAATTAGCCAACAGCGTGCAAGGGAGTTTTGATTATCGACATAAAATCACCGCATCCCAAGGAGCTACCTTTACCGTAAAAGGGTTCCACAATCGAGTAAAAAACCAGATTCAGTTGGGATTAATAGACGCTACTTCCCTGCTCTACCAGTATATAAATATCGGCAAAGCCCAATCCTACGGCGGCAGTGCAGAAATTTTATACAGCAGTAAACGATACAATGGCTCTGTTTCTGCTACCCAAGTTTTTTCAAATACATGGATTACCGACACCTCTAAAGTAAACGCCTGGAATACCTTACAATTGAGTTTTTCTGGATCGATGGCATTCCCAAAATACGGCTGCCAGGTGCAGGTATTTGTTCGATACAGTGGTAAAAACTTCATCCTAACGCCCGAAGGAAAGTCATTTGAAATCAACCCATATGGCTTAATTGATTTGAGTATCAGCAAATCCATTTCCATTAACAAATCGGGTTGGGAACGAAAATCGTTGAGTATTCAAGGTGGGGTAAAAAATCTTTTGGGGGTTACTCAAATTGCGGGTGCCGCCATCACCGGCGGAGTACATGGAAATAGTTCGGGAATGATGAACATTGGTACCGGTAGAAATCCTTTCTTATCCTTAAATTTGCAATTCTAAATGAAAACAGCCGTTGTTCGTAACTTCACTTGGGTGATCGCACTATTTATTGTGTTGTCCTTTCAAGCTTGCGAAAAACCAGAAGCGCTTTATCCAGCTCCCGTAGCCTCTAAAGGACTGCAAATCAAATCGTTTGCCATGGGAGAAAATTACGAAAATCAATTGTTTTTTAATTTCGGCAGTCAGCTGTTAAGCAGCAGTGCTCACGGCAGTTGGCATATTGGATTTTCCTCTTTCGGCGAAAAACCACATATTATCATCAATGGCGGCCTAAACGCATATGTTACCGTAGCCCATTTTTCAACTACAGATTTTGCGGCTATTAGCAACAAAGATCATATTAAATCGGCGAATTGGCGCTTTGACGATCCTTCAGGATCTCAGGATTCTTTGGCTTTCGGCCCTTGCTACTCCGAACAATTGCCCAGCGGAGAATACTCTGTTAAAAGCGGATTGTTTGTAATGGATTTGGGTTCAAACATCCCCGATAGCATCCGCTACGTAAAAATCGTACTAAAAAGTATTTTAGGGGGAGCGTACCATTTTCAATGGGGTTATTTATCCGATGCTGCCCCCCGCAAATTGGTTCAAGTGAAAATAAATCCCGATTACAATTATTCGTATTACAATTTTCATCAAGATGCCATTGTATTGAACGAACCTGTGCCGAGCAAGGATTGGGACATCGTGTTTACTACCTACAAAGATGCTGTTCCCGATAACCAAGGCGTGATTTACCCCTATGTAATCCGAGGGGTATTAATTAATCCAAGAAACGTAACCGTTGCTGAGGTAAATGGCGTGAATTTCAACGATATTACCCTTGCTATGGCCGAACAAACTTCGTTCACTAAGGTTCTGGATGAAATTGGCTACGATTGGAAATCTTACGATCAAACTGCCGAACGCTATACCATCGTACCCAATAAAAATTACCTCATTAAAAATGCCGATGGAAACATATTCAAACTTCGTTTTCTGGATTTCTACAACGATCAAGGCATTAAAGGTTTCCCAAAACTGGCGTGGGAATTATTGAAGTAATTTTTTAAACCCATTGCCGATTTCCTTTATCGAATTATTACTTCTTAGGCTATTCCTTATTAATTTTTTACCGAATTATTCCTTGGATTTTTCAATTCTATCGGCTAATTTGCTGATAACACATCGACGTAATAGCAGGAACTATGTGCCTTTCCAGCCGTCGATGTATGTTATTACACGTTAATTCTTTTATGCCATGAGTAACAAAAAATCAGACAAAGGAAAACTCTACCACAAACTGCATCAACTACAAAAGCGGGTGACCCGTATGAAAGACAACGATGGCCATAGCGCCGAAAAATTTACCCTACGAATGTCCAGAATTAAAACGCTAATTGAAGGTATTCGAGGTAAGGGAAGAATGAAAACCATGACACAATTTTGACACTTATTGGCAATTGCCTGATAAATGTCGTAGTT
Organism: uncultured Flavobacteriaceae bacterium; assembly: GCA_964554385.1. GTDB lineage: Bacteria > Bacteroidota > Bacteroidia > NS11-12g > UBA955 > JAGKXC01. Next base: position 5,267 of record CAZKOM010000089.1, read on the forward strand.
TCTTTTGAGTAGAATAGGGTAATTTTGCAATACTCTATTCTACTTATGAAGAAAATTCTTGCAACCAACGTATTCGCTGCCTTACTGGTTTCCTACAGTTGGGCTCAATCCAATGGAAATACCCCAGCAGTTTCTGACCCGCATCAGGGCCATAACCACGGTCATAGTCATGGATTACAAACAGCCCCCGATGCAGCATCGTTGCAGGCGGATCCGCACGCAGGGCACAACCATGGGAATGCCAGTCATGGAAGCAATCCACACAGTACAACGAGCCCGCAAAATCCTGCTTCCAACGCAGTACCTGCAGCCGAGGTTCATTTAAAAAATGTTCGTCAGCTTACTTTCGGTGGGGATAACGCCGAGGCCTACTTTTCCCCCAACAGCAAGTACATTACCTTCCAAAGTAATTTCAAGCAATGGGGCGTTGAATGCGATCAAATTTTTACAGCTCCCCTCGATAAATTGGGAAAAGACTCCGCATTTAAGCCGGCCATGGTGAGTACCGCCTGGGGCAGAACCACTTGTTCGTATTACATGCCCAACAACAAGCATATTTTATACGCTACCACCCATTTCGCAAATAAAGCGTGTCCACCCGTTCCCCCATCCAACGGTGCATACGTTTGGGCAATCTATCCAGATTTTGATATCGTAGTTGCAGATAAAAAAGGAAAAATTGTACAACGTCTAACAGAGGCCCCTGGATACGATGCGGAGGCAACGGTTTCACCAGACGGTAAAAAAATCGTCTATACCTCCACCAAAAGTGGCGATTTGGAGTTATGGGTAATGGATATAGACGGGAAGAACGACAAACAAGTAACTTTTGGTTTAGGTTATGATGGCGGTGCTTTCTTTTCCCCTGATTCGAAGAAATTAGTATTTCGGGCTTCTAGACCCAAAACTGCGGCCGATTCTTCTAAATATCTCGATTTATTATCAAAAAATCTGGTAGAACCTACCAACATGGAGATTTATACGGTGAACGTAGATGGCAGCAACTTAAAACAAGTTACCCATCTTGGAAAAGCAAACTGGGCACCCTTTTATCATCCTTCCGGCAAAAAAATCGTTTTCTCCAGCAACCACCACAGCAAACGCGGATACAATTTCGATTTGTTTATGATTAACGAGGACGGTACCGGTTTAGAACAAATCACCAATCAGAGTATATTTAATGCATTCCCTATGTTTTCCCCCGATGGAAAGCACTTAATATTTAGCTCCAACCGAAACAACGGAGGCGGTAGAGATACCAATTTATTCCTTGCCGATTGGGTAGATTAATCGGGTAGCATGATTACCAAAACCCGCGCCATCGTGGTGAGAAAAACCCCCTACACCGACAACTCGGCGGTGGTTCAATTGTTCACCGAAGACGCCGGGTTACTTTCTTTTTTAGTGCAAGGGATTCACGGCAAATCCGCGGGTTCACGCAACAATAGCACACGCAACGGAGGAAACAATACTGGTACAAGTAGATCCAACAGTCCTTCCAATGTAAGCAAATCCGCCCTCTATCAATTAAGCAATGTGGTTGAATTGGTTTACCACCATAAACCCGGAGGGATGCAACGCATCAAAGAAATATCATTGATCTCTGGCTGGGGATTGGCATCCACTCCCACCCACGATCAAGTACGATGGTTTGTGTTGGAAATTCTTCAGTTAGCCCTGCAACAAGAGCAACCCGAACAAGAGTTATTCTCCGTAGCAACGCATTTGTTTGAAAAACTTAATCTCGGCGAAAAAAATATTAGTAATCTTGTTATTTCCGCCGTTGTAGACCTAACTCATGCAATGGGATTCTCCATAGAACTATCGGATGAATCCTGTTTAAACGGTTTGGATATTCTTACTGGTTCCGTGGCAGGGAGAACCTCTACCCCTTCCCATACCATAACCGCACAGGAAATCCAATTACTGCAAACTATTTTAATGGACAACGAAACAAAGATTGGGAATCCGATGCTTAGGAAATCCCTATTCCAAAAACTCTCATTGTATTTGTGCACACACGGATTGCATGGAAAAACTTTACAATCCTTGGAAATTTTGAAAGAGATTTAATACCTCTTCCGTTTATTTTTTTACAAATCTCCCATTTCAATCTTGAATTATCCTTGCAAATTGAAACTCATACTTGCAATTTACAAGGATAATTGGTTAATCTCATGTAAAATTATCGGCTGATTACTCGTCACTATCAACAACATTATGGAAAGTATTGACGTGGGAGCTACACACCGGTGGATCATCAATGCTTCGGTGGATCGATACCCATTATCAGAGGATATTGAAGTAATCGGCCTACAAGAATTTTTGGAACTTGTAGAATCAAAGAACCTCTAAATTCCCCAGCCTGCGGAATATTTTAAATGCAGAAAAAACAATAATGCTGCAACGGATAAATTTAGTACCAAGAGAACCATTCTTATAGGATATCCCCAACTCCAACCCATTTGATAGCCTTTTATTATTGCACCGAAAGCAAAAAAAGCGGCTCCCGTAAAGAAATCAAACCACAATCCCCAAACACCCAATACCCAAGTAAGTCCATACAACACATTGGGTCTCCACAGGGGTATTCCTTGTAAATAATACACTTTCCAACGGTATTGAAATCCAATCACTACCAGTGCGAGCAAAAAAGAAAATGCCCCTAACTTAAAATGGTCCTGCCATAATAAGACTGGTGATACCAAAAAGAATACCGGATAAATAAATCGATACACTATTAATCGATTGGGATTTAACGTTCGGCGTTGGCCTAAATCATTTGTCATAACAATTTCTTCGTCTCTAATTTATGAATCACTATCCCAATAACTATCGCCATTGGACTTCCTGAAATTTTTAATATGGTTAAAAAAAAACGATGAATCACCAATCCCAGGTCCTTGAAGAATTCTTTTTTTACCGCAATCACAGCGACAAAGTCCAGTGCGATACTGCCTATAATTACAAGCAAAAAAGCTTGCCAGAATCCAAACAGGGGATGCTTATTGGGAAAGAGCAAACCCAACAACCCACCGTGTAAAATGGCTAAGGCATATTTAGGTAATACCGTGAGGTTAATCGACATTCCAAACAAGGTTAATCCGTGAACTTCTATCATTCGCTGTCCAATAAACACCAATCCGTACCCCAACACGCTCGTGATAAATACCAAGATATACAGCCAAGGGGTTAGAATTTTCGGAAACCCAAACATTGATTTTAACAATTAATTATTCGCTGATTTTTCCAATTCAGAATGATATTCTTGTACGATTTCTGCCGCTGTCGCTTTATTTACATCAGATTTAGCAGTATCCTCAACAACGGTTACTTTACTTCCAAACGGCTGCAGGTAGTAGTGCCATAAAACCAATAGTAATATATAAATACTTACCTGAAACAGGTATTTATGAATGAAATCGAAAAAGGCCGGCATGTGTTGCGCAACCATGAGCAACAGAAAAACTCGAATCACATTGAAGAGCCAAATCAATAGCATACCTACGCCCAAATATCCCAGTTTCCGATGTACTGAACCCAGGGGAATGGACAAGAGAAAGCCGATATAGAGGAAGAAAATATCGCGTGCATTGCAACCGTGACCAACAAATACGTAACTATTATCTTGGTAATGTAGCGTTGCGCCACCGCTTTGCTTATCCAAGCTAATTTTACTGCCATCGCCAATGGCCCATTTGGCAATTTTACCTGAACTTTCGGCGGTAAATCGCGTAAGCCATTTATCCAGGGCATTATCGCTCGTAAATACAAAACTATTCAAGGCAAAAAACACCAAATACAAAACAATCGCCCGAATGGCCCACTGCTGAATTAAGTTTTTA
>CAZKOM010000090.1:0-9007 GCA_964554385.1 uncultured Flavobacteriaceae bacterium
TTCTTTGTATCGGCCCAAACTGCCACAACATCTCCTGGCCTTCGCGGGCCCACAACGTGCGGTACTTTCTTGCCTGTAGCCTCTTCAAACGCTTGAATTACCTCCAATACAGAAGAACCATTGCCCGTTCCAATATTAAATAATTCAAACCGACTATTAGAGTTATCAAATCCTGTTACCCCTGCAATACCGTAATCCTTCAACGATCCGGCAGCCTTATCAAATAATCGATCTACCGCTGCTACATGGGCTTCGGCCAAATCCATAACATGTATATAATCGCGTATGCAAGACCCATCCGGAGTATCATAATCGCCTCCATGAACCGTTAAACACTCGCGTATTCCCGCCACAGTTTGTGTCAAATACGGTATCAAATTATTTGGTACTCCCAAAGGTAATTCCCCAATCTTACCACTCTCATGCGCACCTACAGGGTTGAAATAACGCAAACACTGTACATTGCACCAACTGTTATCGCGCAAAATCACTTCTCCCATCTGCTTTGTAGCACCGTAAGGACTTGCCGCAGGCCTGGTCTCCGTTCCTTCTTTCACCGGCATTTCCTTCGGTTCGCCATACACCGTACAACTACTGCTGAAAACCAAATTGTTTAAACCAACCTGCTTCATTACCTCTAACAAACTGATTAAGCCCCCAACATTGTTACGATAATACATTAACGGCTTCTCAACACTCTCCCCCACAGCTTTATACGCAGCAAAATGAATCACTGCACTCACTTGATTATCTATTATTATTTTCTCAATAGCCCCCTGATTTAAAACATCCTCCTCGTAAAACACCGGTTCGTAGCCAATTAGCTCCGTTAATGCCGATAATACTTCTATCCTTGAATTATTCAGATTGTCTACAATAACCGGTTTATAACCCGCCTCATGCAAACAAACCACCGTGTGAGATCCAATAAAACCAAGACCCCCAGTTACCAAAATATTTCCTTTTGTGCTCATTTCTTAATCCTCCATTAGTTCAATACAAGCCTCAGAAACTAACTTATACCGCTGTCCTGTTCCGCTACAAATTGCTATTCCTTCAGAACTAAAATGTAATTTCTCACCATAAGCACTCATCCAGCCAATTTGTCTACAAGGGTTTCCAACCACCAAAGCGTAGGCCGGCAAATCCTTATTCACCACCGCTCCCGCCCCAACAAAACTGTATTCCCCCAATCGAACCCCACAAACGATAGTAGCATTTGCACCAATGGTTACTCCCTTTTCCAATACCGTTACACGATACTCATCCTTCCTTTCCACTCCAGCTCTCGGATTTACTACATTCGTAAATACCATAGACGGACCCAAAAAACACTCATCCCCAATTTCTACCCGATTGTAAACACTTACATTGTTCTGAATCTTAACCCGATTTCCAATTCGTGTCTTGTTATCAATAAACACATTTTGACCGATATTACAATTTTCGCCGATGATCGCCGTAGGCATTACATGACAAAAATGCCAAATCTTCGTTCCTGCTCCAATCTGCGCGCCTTCATCTACAACCGAAGAAGAATGAACAAAATACTCTTTTTCCATACTATACAAAAGATATACGCAAATTAACCCCTTTTCCTCCAAACGCTTATTTCCATTTATACACGTTTAAATTAGGAATAAATAAACTTATTAAAACAACACTCCTTTCGCAATATATTAACGGCAAAAAGAAAGCCTCCGAAAAACAAGGCCTCAAAATTTTAAAGGGTATTCATGAAATAGGAAAGGAACTATCATCCATTCAATGGCGATAGTTCCTAAACGTTATCAATCAAAAATATTAAATTCCAAATAGGCCTAACAACCAATAACAAAGTGCCGCTACAATAGCACTTACAGGAATTGTAATCAACCAAGCAACCAATAAGTTCCCCGTAACACCCCAGCGTACTGCACTTAAACGCTTCGTTGCACCTACCCCAATTATTGAGCCTGTTATAGTATGGGTTGTACTCACAGGAATACCCATTTGCTCCGTCATAAATAATGTAATCGCACCTGCAGTCTCGGCACTTACACCCTCTAGCGGAGTAACTTTTGTAATACGGGTACCCATCGTCTTAACGATTTTCCATCCACCACTCATCGTACCTAATCCTATCGCTGTATAACACGCTAGGGGAACCCAATTAGGCAACTCTTTAAAATCGCCAATATTTCCACTAGCAATTAACGCCGCACCGATAATACCCATCACCTTTTGTGCATCGTTACCCCCATGTCCAATGGAAAATGCCGCACTACTTAATAACTGCAACTTTTTAAACATATTGGCCATACGGTTGGCTGTAGGTTTTCTAATCTGCTCACACCAGATATAACTCAACATGAAAATTAACACTAACACTCCAATGCAATACATTAAAATGCGGTTATCGGCTTTGTTCAATTCCTTTCCTAAGTCTTTCTTGGCATCAACTTTAAAAGATTTTGCAAATTTCTCGTAATTGTCTATCCTGCGAACACCCAATATATTGGCACAAGCATGCGCAATAGAATCCGCTCCTAATTCCCGATACATTGCAAAATATGGCTTACACGAGTCCAATAAAGCCAAATTTGCTTCGTATATAGGCGCCAGAGACTCATCGTAGTAAGCATCTTTTTTCAATTTTTCTAACTTCAACTTTCGGGAAAGAACATCCTTCAATTTGCCAGCCTCGATATATTCTAAATCAATAGTATCGGCAATTCTACTAGCAATAACCTCTCCTCCTACCTCATCAAAATCACCAGTAAACGTTTTTGCCAGTGAATAATGAGCTTTGGCTTTTTCCAACTTCTCCTTCACTTTTTCATCATCAGGATGCTTTGCTAGCTCTTTTTTATACTTATCAACTTTAAAAAACTTTTGTAGGTTTTCTTCTAACTTCTGCTCACGGAACATACCAAACATCAACCACATTCCCAAGGTAGCCAAACCAATGATGGCTAACTTACCCCATGTGTTTCTACGAATAGTAACCAATGTGATAAACGTAGAAATCAGCATACCTATCAACGGAGCTAAGAAAATAAACATTACCGTTTTTGAGATTTTATCCGCCTCGATAATATCTCCAAACGGCATGTAGCCCTTTGTTATGTAAGCATGCGTAACCGCAGCTCCTGCAAAACCTCCAATCAACGTATGACTGGACGAACTTGGAATACCATACCACCACGTTAATAAATTCCAAAAAATGGCCGCAACCAAACCCGCTAAAATAACTGGCAACGTGATGTACGTATCAACCACCGTCTTAGCAATGGTGTTGGCCACCGCGTGATCTTTAAAAATAAAATAAGCAACAAAATTGAAAAATGCCGCCCAAATAACCGCTTGCAAAGGTGTCAGTACCTTAGTACTTACTACCGTAGCTATTGAATTTGCCGCATCGTGAAAACCATTAATGTAATCAAACACCAATGCCAACACAATGATGACAATGACCATCGTAGACATATTCCTTGCTTACGCGTATTTAACTATAATGGTCTCAATAACATTTGCTACGTCCTCACATTTATCCGTAGCAACCTCCATAACCGTGTAAACCTCACGCTTACGAATTAACTCTTTAAAATCATTCTCCGTATCAAACAACTGCTTAATGCTCATGTCAAATACATTGTCCGCATGATTCTCTAAACTATTCACTTTCACCAAACTTTCCATGATCTTCTCTGGACGTTTCAACTCGCGTAACTGCATTACCGCTCTTCCAATTTCAGCACTTCCATGCATAATTATCTCCGCTAAACTCTGAATTCCAGATTCCAATGGACTAACCCCATGAAACTGCATCTTCTTGCATGATGCATGTATATAATCTGCAACATCATCCATTGCTGTTGCTAAATAATGGATATCCTCACGATCAAATGGAGTAATAAAGTTTTTACCCAACTCCTGGAAAATCTGATGCGTAATCTCATCATTCTTATGCTCATAGTCTTCAATCTGTTTACTAATATTTAAACGATTGTTAGGGTCGGTTTCAAATACAAATTGGTGAAGTAACTTTCCCATTTCAGTTACATTTTGAGCTGTTTGCTCAAATAATGAATAAAATACTCTGTCCTTAGGTAAGAAAATACTCAGAATTTTGTTGAGTGCCATAGCTTTAGTTTTAATCCACACAAAACTACCACCATCGTAGCACTTATGAATTCTGTTAATCCATATTTAACACAAACTTAACATTGGAAGAAATGCCGATCGTAAACCTAAAATAAAATCCAACTAAAACTTAAGTATTCTACCTATAAATTCGACATGCGTCGCCCCTAAGTAAACGTATATAAACGATTAAAAGCATTTAAATTCCGTTTCCTTATCACACTCGACAAGAGTTTTGCTTACATAAATTCAATGCCATGCAAAACGAAATAAACTCATTAATCGCTCTAACCGATACTACACTTCAAAACAACAATGTAACTCGAAAAGAAATACTCGAACAGATTCTCAGATGCGAGTACCTTCTGACGTACATTCAAAAAGCCGAAAGAAAAAACCATATTTCCACAGCACAAAAACTTCATTGCGAAATACAAGTGCTCTCGCTATTAGCCTCGTTGGAAAAAATACTAAAGAGAACTTTCGATTCCAAAATCGAAAGAAAAACTATGCCTAAAAAAACTATTTCAGAACGTCACGCGAAATAACAACGCGTTGAACCTCACTGGTTCCTTCGTAAATCTGAGTAATTTTCGCATCGCGCATCAAACGTTCAACGTGGTATTCCTTTACAAAACCGTAACCACCGTGAATTTGAACCGCCTCTACTGCAGTCTTCATCGCTACCTCAGAAGAGAACAACTTCGCCATTGAGCTTGCTCTGTCATAATTTAAATGCTGATCCTTCATCCATGCAGCCTTTAAACATAATAAACGCGCAGCCTCAATCTCAGTTGCCATATCAGCTAACTTAAATGCAATGGCTTGGTGATTCATAATTTCAGTACCAAACGCCTTACGCTCTTTACTATACTTTAAACTTAACTCGTAAGCGCCACTAGCAATACCTAATGCCTGAGCAGCAATACCAATTCTACCTCCACTCAACACTTTCATCGCAAACTTGAACCCAAATCCATCTTCACCAATTCTATTCTCCTTGGGAACTTTAACATCTTGGAACATAATGCTATGGGTATCGCTACCACGAATGCCTAATTTGTCTTCTTTCTTGCCCACAGTAACTCCTGCCCACTCCTTTTCAACAATAAAAGCATTAATTCCTTTGTGCCCTTTCGCTACATCGGTTTGTGCTATAACAATATAATAACTTGCCGAATTACCATTAGTAATCCAATTCTTCGTGCCATTTAAAACATAATGATCACCCTCTTCAAATGCCGTAGTACGCTGACTTGTAGCATCGCTACCCGCTTCAGGCTCACTTAACAAAAAAGCACCGATTTTTTGACCTGTAGCCAATGGAACTAAATACTTTTGCTTTTGATCTTCATTACCAAAAGTCTCGATTCCCCAACAAACCAAAGAATTGTTTACACTCATACAAACACTCGCAGATGCATCAATCTTGGAAATCTCTTCCATCGCCAACACATAGCTAATAGTGTCCATTCCACCTCCACCGTACTTAGGGTCTACCATCATACCCATAAACCCTAATTCACCCATCTTCTTTATCTGCTCAGCAGGAAATTTCTGGTGCTCATCGCGCTCAATTACACCCGGTAACAATTCCGTTTGTGCAAAATCTCTGGCAGCTTGTTGAACAGCCAAATGTTCCTCAGTAAGCTCAAAATTCATCATGATAATTATCTAGTTTATTTCGTTTTTGCAAATTTACGCGGCTAAAAACGATTTTCCTCATTTAGCCACAAACTAATTCCTGTAACCAACTTAATTTATTGGTTATCTCTCCATTCGTAAACCCACTGAGCCTGTATCATTTCCAAATAACCCTCCGTACATGCTTCTCTAGTACCGGCAAAATTAGGAATCTCCAATACCCATTCTAATAAATCCGTGAATCGGATACGGTAAATCTGTGTTTCTCCAAACGCATCGCCAAATCGCTCATAAAGCTTCATCGCAATATCCTCAAAATCCGTCCATTCTATTGGTGGTTCGTACATATACTTTTCTTTTAATGTCCAATTATTCCCGATTGATCAGGTATGATTACTCGCAAATCACCATCCTCACCCAATTTACACTGACAAGCTAATCTGCTGTTATACTTTGGATTACGTGCCCTGTCTACATATTCTTCCTCGCGATCACTCATCTCAGGCAATAAATCCTCGCCCAACTCTACGTAAACATGACACGTGGAACAACCACAAACACCACCGCAATTATGATTTAAATGTATATCATTGTCCAATGCAACCTCTAAAATAGATTCGCCCTCCTCGATACTTACTGTTACCGATGGTTTGCCTTTCTCTTCAAAATCAAACGTTATAGTGCCCATAATACAGTCGCGAAAATAACACATCTCTCTCCCAAATGGTTTGCTATTTTTCCATGAACAATACACTATCTTTGCAAACAAGTTCTATGATTTCAAGAAGACTGGTGAGAATTAAAGCGCTACAAGCCCTATACGCTTGGCAACAAAGTAGCGAAAACAGCACCCAAGAGGCTATCAACCTACTCAAAAAAGACATTGCAAACTTTCACAACGTTTATCTATTTCTCCTCGATTGGCCTTACCAGCTATCCCAAGCACTGCAAGAAAAAGTAGAAATCGAAAAAAGTAAGTTTTATCCAGACAACGATAAAATAAGACAACTACAACTTCTTGGCAGAATTAGTGGAGTAAAACACTTACACCGCGAAGCCTCTGCCTTAATGCCAATAGATTTTCCATTCCATTGGGATGAACTTAAAAACCAAGTAGACGAATGGTACAACCTAATACTGCAATGGCCCGAAACCAAAGATCTAAACATCTTTGATGAACCACCAATATCCCTGCAAATCCCTTTCTTAAAAACCTTTTTCGAGGAATTCATCAATCGTTCCGAATCCTTTAACCAGACGCTCGAAGAAATTTATCCTCGTTGGTCCGATGATGACCCGTTTGTTTATCGCGAAATTGTAAAAACCATAGAGTCCCTTAAAGAATCTGGAGAAATAACCGTCCTTTCCGCCCCGCTAAACACATCAGAAGAAGTAGAAATGGCGATGAGTCTAGTGCTCACATCGGCAAGAAACAGTAAACAATACGAACAACTTATTTCCGAAATTACAGATAATTGGGACCCCTCAAGAATTGCTAGCATCGATCTTATAATCATTAAATTAGCCATAACCGAATTCTTGCACTTCCCAGAAATACCACCAAAGGCCACCATCAACGAATATTTAGAAATAACCAAAAATTATTCCACCCCGAATAGCTCAAAATTTGTTAACGGGATCCTCGATAAATTGAAGAAAAACCTCGAAACCCAAGGGATGATCAAAAAATCCGGTAGAGGTTTAATCAATAAATAATTCAACCTGCGTATTTTTGAACTATGCGCGCACAAAAAATATTGTGGATTATCCCTGTATTACTGCTTGCCTCATGCAACAGTTCAGGCAATGATGCTAATAACGATTCCAATAGTGAATCTGCCGAAAACACTATAGAATCTGCAAATACAGCAACTTCTGACAACCCCCAAAACCAAGCTCAAAACGTATTAGGCGATGTTCAATTTAAAGACACGCTCTTTATGTTTGGTCGAGTTGAAGAAGGAGTAGAAGTAGAACATGTTTTCACTTTTAAAAACACAGGTAAAGGAGAAGTTTACATCAGCCAAGTATCTCCAGGTTGCACCTGCACTGTTACCGATTATACCAAAGAAGCTATTGCTCCCGGTAAAGAAGGGAAAATTAAAGCAACTTTCGACACAAAAGGAAAAGGTGGACCCGGTGGAGTCCTTAATGAAAAAACCGTAGATGTTTATTTCCAAAATTCCATAACAGAACACATCGTACTTAAGTTTAAAGCGTATATTTTTAACAACGGAGATTCAAATAATTAACTATGAACCCTACAATTATACTTTTACAAGCCAAAGGCGGAGGTAAAGACCAGTTCATCATGATGATGCTGGTAATGGCAGTGCTTTTCTTTTTCATGATCTACCCACAAATGAAAAAACAAAAGAAAGCCCGCCTATTTACAGACGAACTAAAAAAGGGCGATCACATTGTCACTACAGGTGGTATCCACGGTAAAATAACCCAAGATCAGGAAAAATTCTTCGTAATTGCACTGGAAGAAGGCAGTATTAAAATTGAAAAATCTGCCGTGAGCATGGAATTAACCCAAGCCCACTACCCAAAAGAAAAATGATTCGCGTTGGGATTACAGGCAACATAGGTAGCGGAAAATCAACCGTCTGCTCCATCTTTGAAAGCCTAAAAGTTCCCATTTACTATGCCGATAGAGAAGCTAAAAACCTCTATTCCAAATACCCGGAAATTAAACTTCAAGTACAAAACCTATTGGGCAATGCCGCTTATTTAGATAACGGATTGCCCAATGTTGAGTTTATTCGATCCGAAGTTTTTAACAACCCAACAAAACTCCAAAGCCTAAATAACATTCTGCACCCGTTTGTTTTTCATGACTTCGATCTTTGGTGCAATAACCTACAAGAAACACAGCCTAATCTTCCTTATGTTATAAAAGAAGCAGCCATCTTGTTCGAAAGCGGTGCCGATAAAACGGTAGAAAAAACCATTCTAGTCTCCGCTCCTACCCATATAAAAATTCAACGGGCAAAACAACGCGATAACACTTCTGAGGAAGAAATTAAAAAACGACTTTCAAAACAATTTTCAGAAGAAGATTTACGAAATAGAGTGGACTTTGTTATCATCAACGACGAAAAAACTCCATTAATCCCTCAAGTATTAGCAATACACAATCAACTTGTATCGCTATTTACCCTTTCCTGAAATCCGCTCTACGTTTGTTCATAAAGGCATCTGTACCTTCTTTAAAATCGCTTGTACCAAACGC
>CAZKOM010000091.1:0-8780 GCA_964554385.1 uncultured Flavobacteriaceae bacterium
TTATAAATCCCTGGTAATAAGTGCTTCGTTGAAATTCCTGTATTGTTATGTTGTTGTAAAATAATTTTACCGGTTAAATCGGTCAATATAAATTGATATACTCGCCAATCGGGATTGGTAATTTGTAACTCGGAATTTACCCATGCGGAGGTTTCTGATATACTTTGTGTATTGTTATATTGGGATATCACATAATTTAATTTCGTCTCCCCATAGCAACCGCTATTGCCCCAACCTCGTAAGGTCACAGGATACACTGCAGGTTTTTTATCGTAGGCCCAATTCAAACTTGCCACGTTAGCGGTGTCTGAATTATTACCTGTTCCAAAATTCCACCAAACGCGATTGGCATTGGTTTGTGCCTCAAATAAGATGGTTGCTGAGGGCAATAATGAACTGTCCTTTGGGTCTGTTTTAATTACTACGTAGGGTGTATCCAATACATTGATTTCAACGATGGAATTAGACCAACATTTTTGGGTAGGGGTGGCTTTAAATATGAATAGACCCTGCCCCATTCTGGGATGAAAATTAGTCCCTTGAACTACCTGTTTTGGGAAATCGATGGATGAGGTATCGTAATTAACCGAGAATAACTTGAAGGTATATAATGAAGAGTCTACGATATTCTTTCCAAAAAATAAACGGGAATGCAACGGAAAGTTTGGTTCAGTTGGACATAGAGTTACTGGTGAATTCGTGATTTTATTGATGGGTTTCGATACTACAATCGCTGTATCGCACCAAGTACATTGATCGATAGTGTCTTGGGTACAGGCTTGAATTTGATAGGCGCCCAAGGGTAAACTATCGGCGTTGTTTTGTAATTGAAAATCAGCAATGCCTCCCGTTCCTGCATCAAATATCAATGGTTTTGCCACTCTGGCTGGCCATTTCAAGGTGTTCCAAGTGTAAGTTTTAGTATTCGTTGCTGGTTTAACGATTAACTTATTTAATGAAATAGAGGGTATTTGGGTGCATTGGAACAACGTATCGGAAATCAAATTAAATCTGGGCTTGGCCATAACTAATAGCGTTGTAGTATCTGCGGATGTACAACCCATGGTATCGTAATTTACATAGAAGGAAATTGTTAAGTTGCCGGTATCACTTACGGGTGGAGTTCTAAATCGGAAGCGATCAGGACCTAGGCTATCGAAATAACTCGGTAAGCTAGATTTAATGCTTCCTCTAACCGATGCTGCGCCTAAATTTTTACTGGTAGCACTCACCAATAATAATTCCTTTTGGTTGTGGCATATATTGGGTAGCGGTTTGTTGTTCCATTGAATACCGTCGCTGTTTATCCATGCCAATCTTTGAAATGCACTTGCTGAGCAACCGTTATCGTCGGTGATTTCTAAATACACTGCCGTATCGGAAGTGGTTTTTAGTGTTATCAAACTGTCGTTTCCAATTTTTGTAAAATTTTTGGGATTTACGACCCAAGTTAATGCTTCGCCAGGTACTAACGTATTGTATCCAGCGCCGTACCACTGGTATTTGAATGGAGCTTTACCTGTAATAGAATAGGCTTTTATGTTGAAGGGGTTGACTTTACAAGTAAAGGAATCAGATCCGTTACCGTATAATTCTTTGGCGGCTAATTTTACTATAGCAGGATTATCGGTAATTTTAATAGTATCGGTTCTACTACTGAAACAGCCAGTGCCGTTGGAAAGAAGATGTCTAATTAGGTAGGTTCCGTTGCCATAGGCGATGATGGTGTCCGATTTTTTACCGGATGCTCTTAAATAAGAGGCCCCAATTTGTGTTACTTGCCAATTGATGGAAAAGGGTTTACCTTCTTTATTGGTGGCGGAAATCAATATTTTATTGCAACCAAGGTATTTGGTAGTGATATCGGCTTCCGGTTTGGGGTTGATTCTTACCACAATCGTTTTCGAAATTCGCTGTAACTCAGTACAATTATTATCTTGAACCATTACCGGAATTAACAACGGGGCTGAAGTCGTATCGGAAATTTTCGGTCTAATACAGAAGTTTTGCTTGACGTTAAGTTTTGAAATCGCAGATGCTTTTGGAAGCAGTGGCTTTGGCATCCAAGGCATTCTGAAAATCAATGAATCCGAAGTTGAAGAACTGAAATCGGTTGCTTCAAACAGGGTTTGACAAACGCTATCCCCAACACAAAGGTTAATTGCGGGAGTTACTGGAGAAACGGGAGGTTTATTGGTTCTGCCAGAATAGGAATTGATTGTTTGTTCTCGTGTGTGTTGTGCGATGATTACCAATTTCCCGTTTTTGTCTTTTCTGAATTCACTTATTTCAATCAGGAATGAAGTTAATTCGTCATTCACTGGAGAAATTACGAAATCTCCGGTAGTTGTGTCGAACCACGAACCTCTGGATGGATATGTTTTTAAATTCACCGCGCAGGTGGCAGTTGGAGGCGAACAAAATGGGGTAAAGGGAAGATTTGCATTACCGGTGGCGGTAGCAATACAGGTAGTAATCACGCCGTTTCCCGCGAATTTTGTCATGACGGGTTTCATTTTAAACGACATATAATCTCGGTCTGCCGTATCAACCAAGCCTGTTGCGTAGCTATTGGTAACGTATTTTTCTGCCAGTGCATAATAAGGAAGCAAGGAGACTGGGCCTTTGTTTGTAGAATTATTACACGACTTTAAATTGGCTACGTACAATTTTGCAGTTAATAGCATGTCTGTATCATAACACGTTTTTAGTCCACCAGATCTCCATTTAAATGCATAAGTGTAAAAGGTAATCTCTTTACAGGAAGATTTGGCTAATTGGGTTTTAAAAGGTTCTTGGTCTAGATCGATTTCTGCCGCATAATGCATGGCTACAATATCGCCGTAGGCATCGGAACAACTCCCTGAGTTTTGGCGCGAGGAGCATTTGATGGTTAGGCTATCTTTTTTTTGGTAGGTGAGAGCCACTTTAACGGATCCGCAGGAGGAATCACCATCTTTGCCGATGTAGCAAAATAGAGTGCCGTTGGTGCTGGTGTTCCAAGTAACGGATGCGCAGGATTTATATTGGATAAAGGTGACCCGATATTTATTACCGCCAACCCAAGTTGTAATTAAATCGCCGCCAAGTACGGATGATGCATTTGCGGTAGAGAAAAAACTCGATAGAAACAGGAGGAAGGTGAAACTAAGAGTTGTTTGCATTTTTCGAAACATGAAAGCCGAAATGGATAAACCGGAAAGTATGCGATTTAAGTGGGTTGAAATCATGGTTGAAGTCTGGTTTTTGCAGATGAAATTACTAGTAATCAAGACGTAAAAATACTCAAAGGTTGCAAATAAATATACAATTTGCTGATTGTTTAATTTGTTATATAAAATGATTCTAAGTTGTAAATTTGTAAAAAATTAAAATTATGCCATATCCCGAAATGTTAGTAGCGCCCATGAGGGCAGAATTGTCAAATCAAGGTTTTCAGGAATTGAAATCAGCAGACGATGTGAATGCAGCCATGGAAGGCAATATGGACACGACGTTAGTGGTTGTTAATTCTGTTTGTGGTTGTGCTGCTGGTTCTGCAAGACCCGGTGTAATTAAGAGCTTATCCGGTGCGAAAAAACCTGCTAAATTAGTTACTGTGTTTGCGGGCCAAGACACTGAAGCCACTGCGAGAATTCGCGAATTCATGGTGCCTTACCCACCATCTTCACCAGCGGTAGCGTTATTTAAAAATGGTGAAATCGTGCACATGGTTGAGCGTCATATGATTGAGGGCAGAACGGCCGATATGGTGGCTGACAATTTGATGTCTGCCTATGAGCAATTTTGCTAATCTTTCTTGGGGTGCAGGACTTCCTGCAGATGGAAATGCGCGCGTAATTGAGCTTATTAAAAAAGTAGGCAAATTCCAGTTAGAGCACTGGCGGAATATTACTCCGGATGCGATACAGGATAAGGGAGTAAATCAATTAGTGAGTTTTGTTGATCAGGTGTCAGAAACTCAACTGATGGAAGGGTTGAAAATGATTGTTCCACGTTCAGCATTTATTGGGGAAGAACACAATGCGGCGGCGGTACTAGGAGATAACCCTACTTGGATTATTGATCCATTGGACGGCACAACTAATTATTTGCATGGTCTTCCCGTGTTTAGCATAAGTGTGGCATTGTGGAGCGATGAAAAGTTGCTAGCCGGATATATTTATTGTCCAGTATGGGACGACATGTATGTAGCCATAGCGGGTCAAGGTGCATTTAAAAATGAGCAGGTTATTGGCATATCCAAAACACAAATTCCCAAAGATTCTTTGTTGGCTACAGGTTTTCCTTACTACGAATTTTCTAAAACGCCTCAGTACTTACGTTTACTGGAGGAGTTAATGCGCAGCACACACGGTTTACGCCGAATGGGTTCGGCAGCAATTGATTTAGCTTTTACTGCAGAAGGTAGGTTTGATGGATTTTACGAATTGGGATTAGCCCCTTGGGATGTTGCGGCTGGTGCGTTATTATTAAAGGAAGCTGGTGGTATTGTAAGCGATTTTTCCGGAGGCGAGAATTATTTATTTGGTAAAGAGATTATTGGAAGCAACACGGAATTATATCCGTATTTATTGGGCCGAATTCAGTTCCATTTTTTCGAAAAATAGCGATGTTGATGCTCAAGAATGCTAGAGAACTGGGTTTCAAATTTCTGCTATTTTTGCAGTAAGTTATTGAATAGTAATTTAGAGTAGATGTTTTTTACTGTTAACTAGACGATTGGGTTCTCTGTTGGAAAATATATTGGCATAATTTGGCTGCTGTTGGATTGGGTTGTAATTTGCGGAAGTAGGTGAATCCGTGGATTATCTCCATATCTAAGGGCTATGCAACCGGCTTAATACTGGGACTATTGAGTTTCGGGCCATCTTTTTTTACCTTAATTCACGCAGGAATCCAAGGAGGTAAAAAAGCCGGTTTACGAATGGCTATGGGGATTTTCATGAGTGAGACCTTGGTTGCGTTAGCATGTTTTTTTGGTCTGTCAAGTTATTTTGTATTGCCCGCCTTTAAGTTAGCTTTTTCAGGAGTAGCATCCATTGGGTTATTGATTATGGGAATTAGAGCATGGTACAGTAATAACCAAGATCTACCTCAATTACCTGCTTCGGCTACGGCTTCTTTTTCTAAAGGATTTATTACCAATTCGTTAAATCCGTTTGTATTGATGTTATGGGTGGGGATTTTGGCTACTGCATCGGTGGGTCATGAGGGAAATTCCTTCAGCGATAGACTACCCATTTTAGTACAATTACTGGGTATATTGTTAGCTTTACTTTCTTTAGATTTGGGAAAAGTTTACCTCAGCGATTACATCGGCAAGAAAATTAGTAATCGAGTATTTTCAATAATTACGCGGTACTTCGGATTTATTCTTATTGCCATTGGATTGTACTTTGGATACCAATTTGCGGATATGTTGTGGTTACGCAATAGTTCAATTTTTTAAGTAACGAGTTTTATGGGTGCCAACTTGAACATTAACTACTTGCTAAATATAGTTTTGGCGTTAATTATGTTTGGGTTGGGACTTGGATTAACGCGTAACGATTTTAAGCAACTCTTCGATCAACCCAAATCTCTGGGTATAGGATTATTTTCTCAAATGGTACTTTTACCTGTTTTTGCAGCTTGGTTAGTGAGTAATTCTAATCTAAGCCCTGAGCAACAGGTAGGTATAATGATCTTAAGTGTTTGCCCGGGTGGAATTACCTCCAATTTAGTGAGTTATTTTGTAAGAGGAAATGTTGCGTTAGCCGTATCACTAACGGTATGCAATGCTTTTTTATCGTTGTTCACGATTCCATTTTTGGTAAATGTTTTCTTGAATTGGTTGATGCCAACAGCATCCGTAGGAATCATTGAGTTGCCGTTTTGGGATACGATGTTTGATATTTTTATCGTTACCATAATTCCTGCGGGCTTGGGTATGTTGGTGCGCGATCGTTTGGGAAACAATGTATATCGATTATCGAAAACAGTAAATGCTATATTACCTATATTATTATTACTGGTTTTTGCTGCTAAATTTTTTGCCAAGCCCGATAATGGAGGAACGCAAACGAGTCTGTCCGATATTATTGCCTTAACACCCTATGCAATTTTGTTAAATGGAGGTAGTATGTTATTGGGGTTTTTAGCGGGTTTACCTTTTAAGTTATCCTTCCAAAATAGGATCACCGTGGCAATTGAAGTGGGGTTACATAATACGGCTTTGGCCTTGTTGATTGCGGGAGAAAAATTAAATCAACCCAGTATGGAAAAGCCTGCATTGGTGTATGCCTTGTATTCCTTTTTAGTCACCTTTGGTGTTGCTTATTTGATGGTTCGATTACAAGAGCGATTCTTTAAAAAAAGCAACGATATGATCAATTAGGTTTTCAGGAACCAAATGGTTAATCGAAAGATTATGCTCTAATCGGTTTCTGATATCTGTTGCGGAAATATCTATAAGCGGAGCCTGATGCCATGTGGCGTTGAAGGGCAGAGGTTGTGGAGCGATTTCAAATCCCGGCCTAGCATATACATGTAAAGGAGCGATTTTTGATATTTCTTCGGCATTTTGCCATTTGTGAAAGCTAGAAAGATTATCGCCACCCATGATTAGGTGAAAACTGTAATTGGGATAATCCTCCATTAATTTCACCAATGTTCTGTGGGTATAGCTGGGAGTACCTAAAGAAAACTCTACATCGGTGACCGACAATTGCTCTTTGTTTTCAATTGCCAGTTTTACCCACTGTAATCGGATTTCAGCAGGTATAAGGGTTTCTTGTTTTTTATGGGGGTTGAGCGGTGAGGGTACAAACCAAACTTGATCTACTGGAATATGACTTAGCATATACGTTGCCACATCCAAATGTCCAAGATGAATTGGATTAAACGAACCAAAGTATAAACCAATACGCATTCTACTGGTTAAGGAAATTTTCTACAATGGATTCGCATTCTTTTAATGTTGTGGCTAAATCGTCATTTACCACTACTACGTCATATTGTTTTTCGAAACTTAATTCAAAATTCGCCTTTGCAATCCGTTCTTTAAGTTGGTGCTCAACTTCGGTGCTTCGTTTGGTAAGTCTGTCCATTAAAATTTCTACGGAGGGAGGTCGTAGAAATACGGCTAATGCTTGATCGCCAAATTGTCTTTTCAGGTTTAAGCCACCTTTTACATCTACATCAAATATCACTGCTTTATTCAAATCCCAGATTTTATGTACTTCGGTCCATAATGTTCCATACAAAATGCCAGCATATACTTCCTCGTATTCTAAGAATTCGTTATTCTGTATGTGTTTATTAAATAAGCTAGACTCTAGAAAATGATATTCTCTTCCATCCACTTCGCCTTCCCTGGGTTTTCGGGTAGTTGCGGATACGGAAAAGGCTAATTTATCGCCCATTACCTGAAGTAGGTGTTTTACTACTGTTGTTTTGCCGGAACCTGATGGCGCTGAAAAGATGATAGATTTCTTCACAATGATTCGTTTGTAAAGGTCGGCAATTTTTTTAAACCTTCCAATCTAAGTACGCCGAATGGGTGGGGATTTGCAAAAACTGCAAAACATTGTCTAACTACCGTTATTAAAATTTATTTTAGCTTGATAGAAGTCATTTTTCTTTTATTGTGCTCCACGGAAGTAGAAAATATTCTGAACAAAAAATTGGATGAGAATTACAAATATAAATCTGTATTTAATCAATATAATATGTCATGTAAATGTCAAATCGACAAAAAGTACATTATATATTAAGAGTTAGTAGGTTGCATGTATTGGCATGACAGTAAAAAACATAGATTTGTAAAATTGATTAAACGGCGGAGGATTTTTTGTCGTCTAATGGTAACTAAATAGTATAGGATGTTTAAAATAATGCGTAATCGGCCAGTAGGTACATTATTATTTTTCTTAGTATTTGTAGCTCAAGTTTACGGGCAATCGGTTTGTAATACATTTATGAAGAAGATGTATATCTCAGCAGCTGAGGTTGTTCCATCTGGCGGTACACGAAATTTCAGTACGATAACCCCCGTGGCAACGTCTGTAATTGGTAAAATTCATTGGTATGTGGGCTATGGAAATGCTTCGGGTGGACATATTGATGCTTACGCAATGCGCACCAATGACACTGGGAAGTTGTTGAGTTTTTTACGATTTGGAGATAAGACAGGTACAGCTTACAGGGATAGGGTGTATAATGTAGCGACTACTCCCAATGGTGGGGCTGTTGTTGTTGGAAGTTCACATACACCGTCAGTAAATGCTGATTTAGGTACGGTTCATTATTTTGGTAATAATGGTGTTTTGAAATGGACAAGAAGAACGCCTTCGTCGGGCAGATCGGCTGCAGAAGATCTTATCAATAACGTTTTTGTTTTAAACGGAAATCGTTTTTTGGTTGTGGGTGAGGGTGTGCAGATTACCGGCAAGCGGAATTTGATTGCCGCTTTATTGGATTCTTCGGGTAATACGTTATGGCATCATAACATCGACTTAAATAATAACACGCATCGTGCTTTGGGTGCTGCAAGAGTTGGAAATGAATGGGTTATTACTGGGTTAGCACAATCAACCTCTACCTTTCCATTTGCAGTATTCATTAAAGATGCAGGTGGAGTGAGAAAAGTATGGAAAGGGACTACCAATGGGACCAACACATTTGCCGATGTAGTAGTTGCTCCAGGAGGAACCATATTTACCATTGGATCAACAGGAGGTGCTTTTACGGGGAATATGTTGGTGACTGCTTTTACGGCAAACGGTACTAGAAAGTGG
>CAZKOM010000092.1:0-8496 GCA_964554385.1 uncultured Flavobacteriaceae bacterium
GTTGAAATACATCGCCATGGAAGACCCGAAAAACTAAAATTCTGGTTGTATTACTAACTGTCTGTAAATGGGAGATGTAATTCGTCCTCCAGTTATTTCTATAAAGTAATTTCCAGTTACAATGGGATTTAGTGTAATCGGCGTCTTCAGGTTATTGATGTTTATTTCGTTCACTAGTAATCCGTTGGGTAGAAATATCTTTAAGCAATAATTTTTAGTTGAATCAATTTTATTTTCACTTGCTGCAGCAGTACTGAATTCAGGTAACTGAAGGTAAAATTCACCGCTATTGGGGTTGGGGTATACAATTGAATTACTAGAGTTGTTGTAAATGGAATGATATCCATTGGTTTGTTGTGCAGATGATACCAACCAACATTTCTTTTTTACCGTTTTTAATGCGTAGGTGGTTATACCAAATCGTGTATCTAAATACCATGCTTTATCTATTTGGTTAGGTGTAGTAGTTGAAGACCAAAATTGTCCAATTACAGCAGTAGGAAAAACCGATTTCCGAATGGATGGATTAGATGTATTTAAATCTACTAATGACTGCAGTTCTTTTATATTAGGTAGCCTCCAATTATCAATACCGCCAGAATTGAAATTTTCAGCATAACTCAATGCATCTTCCCATGTTTTTGATGTTGTATCTGGAATTTGAACCCAAATTAATGAGCTTAATGAATCAAAAACCAAGTTGTTGAATACAGAAAATCGTTGATTTACTATTGTACCGTAAGTATTTCTAACCGCCCTTACGTGAAATTTCTTAGTTCCACCTGCTGAAAGAGTTTCGAGTTTGGAATGATTCCCTATGCCTCCCCCGGCATTGGTAACCCAGGTTTTATTCGTCTCTCCAATGTGTGTGTCTGAGGTCCACCGATATTCTGCTCCAGTATTTGTAAAATAAGTTGTATTTATGGCAGGGGGTGTTTTTTGGATAGTGATTAAGCTATAGGCTTCAAGAGCAGTTGGTAATCGCCAATCAGTAAATCCACCCAACGTTAGGGTATCACAATATTTTCTAGCGAATTCAATGCTCATTTCTCCTCCATCGGTCTTCTGCCACATTAGTAAAGTGTTGGAGTCTACTACAATATCCTTGCTGTAGGATTTGTATAATGGGGGATTAATAGTGTAGTCGTGATCTTCCCCATATGTGTTTGTAAAACTAGTTTGTAATCCAGTATCAGGGAATTTAAACATTGTTTTTTTACTAGATTGCCCATGGACTTTGGTAAAAAACAAGGAAAGTACTAACTGCAAAAGAATTGAAAAAATATAACGTAAATGAAGCATCAGATTTTATTCAACAATTATAAATTTAGAAGTATGAGATTTCGTGATTGTTTGAATCGTTAACCAATAGGTGCCTGGGGATAAAATGGCAGCAGATGTTGGATTAGCCCATTGATTACCTGTTAAAACAGTTCGACCATCAAATCCAATGATTTTCCAACGTTTACATTGGCGAAATATTGTTTCTGCATCTTGAATGATTAATTGTTTATCGGCTGTTGCAAAAACATGAAATTCCTGTAATGTAAAGGATTTATTAGAATTTTGAGGAACGGTGCAAATAGGATTCCCTTTGTAATTGGAAGTAGTTTTTGTGGTAGGAGTTTTAAATACATAAGTATAATTTCCTTGGGGTGTCCAAGAGTAGTCAATAGTATCTGATTTCCCATTTAAAGTGTAACTCAATACGAATCCATTACCATTGGGATAAGGGATATTGTGAGTAATAACCGCTCCTTTTAAAGGTGTTAATGCAGGTCTGCAACCCTTTGCCGCGGCTTGAGGAATTATTTGCATGGTAGTGTCTTCGGTAACTTTGCCCACCATGTTTTTAATCATGTATGGTGCAGTTTTGCTAATGTGATAATGGTAGGTGCCATCATTCCCAAAATGACCATGATTTGAATCAAGAGGAAGTTGTTGATTGCCATCCGGTTCTATGTTGCCATAAATTGCAAACCCATCCAAGGCAAAGGCTATCGGAGATGTTTGAGGTATTTTATTAAATAATACTGATGGTGCAATGTGATAATGATAGTCATCTGCTCTACCACTATGCCCACCGTATTGGTCTAATTGTCCATCAATGAAAGCATCAACTCCCGTATTGGTGTACGGACTAAAAATGGCGATACCATTGACCGCTACTGCAATTGCGCCTCGTAAAAAGTGTTTTGTATTTACTGGAACAGGGGAAGAGGCAATTTGTGGGTGTAACGGAATAGACCAGGCATTACTACCGATGTAACATTGTGGAATTGGTACCTGTTGTTGCCAAGATGTAATTCCAATCATTGTTTCATGAGCAGGTAACCCTAGTGATTCTACATAATACCAATTGGCATCCGATCGAGTATTTACATCTGGTTTGAAGTAAGAAAAAGCGGAATCCATAAAGGATATACGTGTATCGAAACTAGTTTTTCTAAACTTTTGAAGCGTAAAACTCGTCGATAATAATGAGATTGTTAGTAAACAAGGCACAGCAACTTGTTGAACCCATGTTGTTTTACGAAATCCAGGAATGGCAGTCAGGACAATTAATAATAAAATGCTGTAATACAAAAATCTATCAGGGATGTTCCCGTAATAATTTGGGTTATTGGTATTTTTTTTTGAACTGCATAAACGACTCAAACGATTATTAATTCTGGCAATTTCAGTCTCTTTTTTGGTTACGAATTTTTTATCTTCTTCCGATAACTGAGAATATGCAACGGATGTAAATGTCCCGTTGTTTCTCTCTAAAGTTAATCGGTTTTTATGGAAAAGATAATAATGACCGAAAAGCGTTTTACCGGAGATTAATTTCCATTCTTTTTCCGGCAGGTCGCTCCTATGTAAATCATGGGATTTTAATGTTAGAAAACCCGATAGAATACAAAAAGAAAAAACGAGTATTTTTATTGTAGATTTAATTAACATGGGTATAAATATTAATGAAGAATTTGTAGTTTTCCTGAATGTAATTTTTCTTGATTTAGATCGATTGAGTATAGGTATTCTCCGGGTACAACGTAATTCCCAGTTTGGTTTTTACCATCCCAATGAATTATATATTTACCAGTTGCCATAGAACACTTTTGTAATAGAGTTTTTATCGATTTTCCTTGTAAATCAAATATGTTCACCGAAATCAATCCAGCTTCGGGGACATTAAATTCGAGGTTTACCTCTTGGCTGCTAGGATTAGGATATACAAGGTTTTCTAAATAGTTGGCATTCCATACAACAGGGCTAATCCCAGCACCAGGAAGAGAATCGTAACAATTAATTGCACCTATAAAATAGGTAGCCGAAACATCTTTGTTTTTTCTAGTTGCATTTTCACTTTTTGGTAAGTACACCCTAACATATTCTACTTTTACCCCCTCGGGTGCAACACTAACTCTAAGATGTCCTGAGTTGGGTAAGATTTGGCCTTGGAAATATCCGTAATTCTCTGCGTAAGCAACACTGGTGAAATTCGGATGACTGGGTTGTGGAACTTCTTGATAGACCATACATTCTCTATCTTGTTTTCCAAAGAAATGATCGTGTCCATGAAAGAAAATGGTCGCTCTGTTGTCTTTTAATAGCTCTTTTATTGGTTTATACCAATCAGGTCGTTGTGTATCAAAGCCATAACTTCCATTTAAATTGTTGCCGCCCCATTCATATTTATCGGCAATTTCAATTCCTCCTCGTCCATCTTTATCGCCGCCAATAAGGTGATGACAGAAAATGAATTTGTATTTGGAGGTGCTGTTTTCTAAGGTGCTTTTTAGCCAATCATATTGTTGCTTTCCTAAGGTCCAACGCCAACCATTTAAGGAGTCTGGTTTAACTTTGGTATTCCAATATGGGTCTAATATTACAAACAAGGCATCTCCCCAAGTCCAAGAAAAATAACTTTCACGTTGACCCACAAATGGTTGATAACTGGTGTCACCAGAAAAAAAGTGATTTGGAGAGGGGTTTAAGAAATACTTTTTACGATCTAATGTACCCCAAACTGCAACATTATTTCCGTTGGGGGTTAAATACCAACCGCTTTCTCCTTCGTGGTTTCCAATAGCAATATAAAGAGGAACTGAATGGCCAATGCTCTCATAATAGCTCCGCATCAAATGACTCCGATAAGTTACGGTATCTCTCGGGATTTGCTTGTTAGAGTTTCTTAATTTATCGGACATCAGTATGTCACCCAAATCTATCATGAAGTCGGGATTGTCTTCCAGTTGGTTTTTCAAACAGCGCAAGTATACCGCGGAATCGCTTTGTTCATCCATATGAGGATCTGCTTGAACCACAAATGTAAATGCACTACCCGCTGGCCTTGCTGTTTGAAATTGGTATTCTGGTCTGTTATTAATAATTGAGCTACCAGGTTTTTTATATTCTACTCGGTAATAGTAGTGCGTGTTGGGTTGTAAGTTGTTGAAATAAATTTGATTGGGAATATTGGGAAAAAAAGAGACCCAATTGCTTTGTTGGAAAAATTTTCCTGATGTGGTATCCCAAACCAATCGGACTTCAGCAGAATCAGAAAACTCCATTTGTAAGGTAGCATCTCTATCAGAAATCCTACCGATTAATTCAAAATGGGATATTTTCTGAGACCATAATTCTTGAATCGAAAAAACCAAAAGGGTGATGAATATAAATAGTCTCATAATTAGGGTTTTATTAAAATAGTTCTTAAACATTCGGAAGTAGTAAGGCACTCAATCCAGTATTTACCACTAGACAAACGGCTTATATCCATAGTATTAGCATTCTTTGTATGTAGTAGTTTTTTTCCCGTAAAATCATAAATATTCGTTTCTGCCGCTATTTGAGCATTGCTTAATTGAATCGTAATAAAATCGGATGCAGGGTTGGGATATAAATTTATTTTGTTGTTGTGATTGCGTTTGGTACTGGCATTTTGACAATTACCTAAGGTATAGGAAAATGCATTTCTTCCATTTTTTTGATTGGGAACCAGGGTGTCTTTAGGTAAATAAGCTTGAATAAAATCTACGGTTAAGCAGGATGGGTTCACAGAAATACGCAAATGTCCAGAACCACCAATGGTATCCTTAGTGTAAGCATCGGCGTTTGCCAACATCCCGATTTCATAAGTTGTATCACTTGGCATTGGCAAGGCTTGGTATATTATTCCATCCATTTCTTCTCGAGCAAATACATGGTCGTGACCTTGAAAGTAAATATTCACACCATTATCAACCATTAGTTGGTGTATAGGCTTGGCCCATCCTGGCCTTTTTGAAGCAAATACATTATTCCCTCGTGTATCTTTTCCGCCCCATTCGTACAGTTTTGCTTGATTTATTCCTCCTCTACCTTGGCCAGAGATATGATGTGCGAAAACAAATTTGTATTTGCTAGTGCTTGATTCTAGAACAGTTTTAAACCAATTATACTGGGGAGTTCCGAGAGTCCATGCCCAGCCGCCTGGTTTAGCGGAAGTATCACATTGATCTCGATAAACGTCTAATACAATGAATTGAGCGTCTCCCCAAGTCCATGCATAGTAATTTTCAGGGTGTTCAATTCCAAAGGATTCCTTTTGTTCATTTCCACTGTAAAAACCGTTGGGATAAGGGTTAGGATAATACAGTTTACGATATAGGGTGCCATAATGAGCGAGATTGTCGCCAGGTTTGTAGTTCAAATAGTAATCCATTTCACCTTCGTGATTTCCCAAACATACATAGAAGGGTATGGAATGAGCAATACTTCCGATAAAGGGTCTGTAATCGCGATGCAAAGAGTCTATTTCCGCAGGAGTAATAGTGAATGGATAATGATCATCCCCAAAAATATCTCCCAAAGACATCATGAAATCAGGATTGTCTTTGGCCTGATTATTTAAACATATTTGATATAAACTTCGAATTCCTTTTTTGTCATATAGGTGTTCGTCTGCCTCCAAAGTGAATGTAAATGATTCCCCTGTATCGCGTTGTGTTCGAAATTTGTATTCAGGGGTAGCATTTAACTTGGCACTGCCAATTTTCCAAAAGTAAAGTGTGTAATAATATAAACTATTTGACAATAATGCGGTTAGTTCAATTTCAGTGGGATAAATACTGTTTTGTGTAAATGTATCTGTAGACGATGTGTACTGTTGAGACACTAAACCATATTGAATATAATAACGGTAGCCAGGAGCTGTCATGGCACTTATGCTAATAGAGTTTGCTGTAGGTCTACCCAAAATAATATTACAATTTTGGGCAGAAATTTGGCAAATTAAACTTGAAGATAAAACCCATATTAGCAATGTTTTTAGGTGTTTCTGGAATGACTTCATGTCCATTAGACAATAAGAGATATGCAAAGTTTAAATACAATGAAAATATTTTTCTTTTTTTGATTTGGGATATATCAATTTATAAATTAACTTGAACAAGTTTTAACGGGTGACTTGGATTCCATTACCATATTGGGTAAATCGATGGGTTAGAGTAGGGTTTGTGTTACAAATTTTTCTTTTTATATCCGCTGTATCTGCACAAACTGCTAGAGAAGTAGCCGTTGAGATTAAAGCCACTTGGATTTCTGGATTGGGGATTAAGTTAGATTGGCGATACGATGCAAGTACCACCTCCTACGATGTGTACAAACGAAGTGGGAACTCCTGGGTAAAGAAAAAAAATACTTCTGGATTAACATGGACCGATTCCTTTGCCGTGGAAGGGGTTCGATATGAATATCGCGTAGCCAGAAATTCTTCGGCCTACTCATTTACTGGGAATGGATATATATCAGCAGGTTTTAAAATTCCAGCTGCCGAAAACTTG
Organism: uncultured Flavobacteriaceae bacterium; assembly: GCA_964554385.1. Classification (GTDB taxonomy): domain Bacteria; phylum Bacteroidota; class Bacteroidia; order NS11-12g; family UBA955; genus JAGKXC01. The sequence continues at coordinate 6,813 of CAZKOM010000092.1, forward strand.
GGTAAGGTACTTCTTGTGCTGGATTCAAATTATTCCCAACCTCTTGCTTCTACAATTTCCCAATACAAACAGCAACTTACGCATGAAGGGTGGACGGTCATTCAAAAATCATTTCTGCGAACGGCTTCTGTATCCGATATTAAATCTTGGATTAAATCCCAGTGGGATGGGGATTCTAACAATATAAAGGCAGTGATTTTATTGGGGAAAATACCGGTTCCTTACAGCGGGAATTTCAGACCCGATGGCCATTCCGAACATACTGGTGCATGGCCTGCGGATATGTATTACGGCACGTTTTGGTCATCTTGGACCGATGTTACGGTTAATAATACAACCGCTACCCGCTCTGAAAACCGTAACGTACCCGGCGACGGCAAGTTCGATAGGTCCTATATCAATCCCAGCGGAACGGCTGCCGCAGATGTTCGCTATGTACAATTACCAGTTGGAAGAATTGATTTATCCAATATGCCTTATTTTGGAAGAGATACTGCTTTAGTTCAACGGTATTTACTCAAAAATTTAAAATTTAGAACTGGTGTATTTAAAGCGCCCAATCGATCAGTTATTGATGACAATTTTGGTTTTTTTGCACCAGGCGGCGAAGCATTTGCGTCGGGTGGATTTCGGAATTTTGCCACCATGGCCTACGATTCAATTTCGGAGGCCGATTATGTGACTCAATTGAAGTCAAAACCGTATTTAATGTCGTACGGCTGTGGATCAGGTACGTATGATGCCGCTTCGGGTGTTGGGGATTACACAATATTCAAAACCGATTCACTACTCAATCCTTTTACCTTGCTGTTCGGTAGTTATTTCGGTGATTGGGACAATGAAAATGCGTTTTTACGTTCTCCGTTAGCGGGAAGGGGATGGGGCTTGGCATCGGTTTGGTCGGGTAGGCCGTATTGGATGTTTCATCACTGTTCACTGGGTGAACCACTGCATAAAGCGGTACTTACAAGTTACAATTCGTATAATATTTATAATGTTGGATTGCACTCATCCGGCGTACATACCTCGCTGCAAGGGGATCCAACCCTTCAGTTGTTTCCAATTGCCCCTATTGCGGGTTTGGCCGTTGATTCAACAAATAAGCGAAGAGTAAAACTAAATTGGAATTCGTATTCCGATGCGGCCGATTCAATCATCGTGGAACAATTTGAAAGTGGAACTTGGAAACGAGTTTCTACGGTGGTAGGAAATGCAAGTTTTACCGAATTTGAAACCAACAGAGGGTGGTGGGAATTCTCTGTTCGACCTAAAAAACTCATACAAACTTCTTCCGGAACATTTTGGCAATTGGGCGCGCGTGCAAGAATTTTTGCTAGTTCTATCCCCTACATAAAATATTATATAAAATCGGGTTCAACATCGGACTTGAAATCATTATCCTCTTGGTCAAGCACCAGCAATGGAACGGGTGGGTCTCCATCGGATTTTGGATCGGATAAAGAGTTTGTTTTAAGTAATACGGGTGGATCAGTGAATTTTACTTTAAATGGAAATGTTGAAATTGGTGGTAAATTAACCATTCCTACATCGGCCAATCTTCTAATTGGTACTGGGGTTGAGTTAAAGATAACCGGTGAAATTGAGAATAATGGCTCAATAACTTCGGCATCAGGATCATCCTTTATTTTACGTTCGAGTTTACCTCAAGAGTTAGGTTGAAATA
>CAZKOM010000093.1:0-8351 GCA_964554385.1 uncultured Flavobacteriaceae bacterium
TATTGGTGAAATCTAAACTTTCGGTGGAATCTGAATTATCGGTGGAATCTGAACCATCGGTGTTTGATTTTTTGGGCGATGAATTAGAATTTGAAATTAGCAAATACATCGAAGGAAGTAACAGCAGTGTTAATAATGTAGCCGTAATAAGCCCCCCAATAACCACCGTGGCTAACGGCTTTTGTACTTCAGCACCGGCCCCAGTGCTCAATGCCATCGGCATAAATCCAAGAGCCGCCACCAAGGCAGTCATCAATACCGGCCGCAGGCGTTTCGCTGTGCTTTGAACAATTAATGATTCTCTATCTAAGTTCGGATTTTCTAGTTCTTGTCGTTTAAACTCAGCAACCAACACTATCCCATTCAACACCGCAACCCCAAACAGCGCTATCATACCGATACCGGCCGATATAGAAAAAGGCATATCCCGGAGAACCAACCCTACTATACCACCAATTAATGAAAGTGGAATAGCGGAAAAAACCAATATTGCAATTGCGATAGAATTAAATGCGAAATACAAGAGAATCCCTATGAGCAATAACGCGGCAGGTATAGCTAACATTAACCGAGTTCTTGCGCGTTGCAAATTCTCAAAACTCCCTCCGTATTGTATCCAATAGCCAGTAGGTAATGCAAACTTCTTCAACTTGAATTGCAAATCTTTCACCACCGATTCCACATCCCTGCCCCGAACATTAAATCCAATCATAATTCTCCGTTGAGCGTTTTCCCGTTGAATTTGATTAGGACCATTAATAAGTTTCACTTCAGCTACAGACGACAATGGAATTACATCCCCGTTTTCTAAGGTTATTGGCATCTCTTGAATATCCTCTAAGGAGTTTCGATTACCCTCATCAATACGCACTACTAAATCAAACGGTCTTTCTCCCTCATAAATCTTACCAGCTACAGCACCAGAGAAGGACGCTTCAACAAGTCGATTTATTTCATCGGTTCTAAGCCCCATTACCTTCATTTTGTCTCGATTTAGTGTAACCAATACCTGCGGCTGCCCAACTACCTGCTCCACATAAATATCCTTCGCCCCATCAATTCCTGAAACCTTATGACCAATAATCTTTGCGATTTTGGCTAAGGTGTCCATATTATCACCATATACTTTACATACAACATCCTGCTTAGCACCGGTCATGAGCTCATTAAATCGCATTTGTACAGGATATTGAAAGCCGATTGATAACCCAGGAATAACGGAAACGGTTTTACTCATTTTTTCCGCTAGTTCGTCATAATTATCGGCCGAAGTCCATTCTTTTTTATCTTTTAATATAATCATTAAGTCACTGGCTTCCATGGGCATTGGATCGGTGGGAATTTCTCCATTCCCAATTTTTGTTACAATTTTCTCAATTTCCGGATAGGATTTCAGCAATAATTCAGAAGCACGTTGGGTAGCTTCTACCGTTGCTTTAACGCTACTTCCCGTAAGAATTCGAGTATCGGCGGCAAAATCGCCTTCTTCCAATTCCGGAATAAATTCACCGCCCAATTGCATCAGCCCATAAACGGAAATAATCAGTAAGACTATCGCCACAGAAATTAACAATTTAAAATGATGCATTGCCCAACGAAGTCTAGGAATAAACCATAATTCCACCGCATGAATTACTTCCTCACTCTTGGCTTGAAATTTTCCAGGTATCAATGGTATAAACTGGCTGCACATCATTGGCACATAGGTTAACGACAGTAAAAAAGCCCCTACCAAGGCAAACGCAACCGTTTGTGCCATTGGCGTAAACATCTTTCCTTCAATTCCTTGCAAGGAAAAAATTGGCAAGTAGACTACCAAAATAATCAACTGTCCAAAGACGGCACTGTTCATCATTTTCCCAGCATTTTCCACTACCAAGGTTTCACGCTGTTCTTTGGAATAGGTGCCCAACAGATCTCGCTTCCATAACTGATGCAAAATGGATTCAACAATTATCACGGCCCCGTCTATGATTAACCCAAAATCCAAGGCTCCTAAGCTCATTAAATTCCCACTTACACCAAATACATTCATCATAATTACGGCAAACAACATCGCTAAAGGGATTACTGAGGCTACAATTAATCCGGCACGCAAACTTCCAAGCACCAAAACCAATACGAATACAACAATTAAAGCGCCTTCTGCTAAATTCTTCTCTACGGTAGAAATTGCATTATTCACCATCTTTGTTCGGTCTAAAAACGGCTCTATGATTACGCCTTTGGGTAACATTTGCTGAATTTCAGCAATTTTAATTTTAACGTTTTTTATAACCTCACTGGAATTCCCCCCCTTCACCATCATCACTACGGCTCCCGCTACTTCCCCTTGATCGTTATAGCATAAAGCACCATACCGCGTGGCTTTGCCTTCCTGAACCGTAGCAATGTCTTTAACGGTTATGATTTGAGACGAAGAAAATCGTTTTATGACGATATTTTCAATTTCCGAAATGGATTTCAGTAAGCCTTCGGTACGAATGAATAACGCTTGCATACCTTTCTCGATATAGGTACCACCCGCATTATTATTTTCCTGTTGCAATGCAGAAAACACATCATTCAATCCAATATGTAACTGCCGCATTTTATCTGGATTTAATGCAACCTCATATTGTTTTTGGAATCCGCCATAACTGGAAACATCTGCCACACCCTGAACTCCGCGCAATTGTCTTCGTACCACAAAATCCTGTAAGGTTCTTAGTTCTGTAGGAGAATATCGAACCTCATAACCCGGTGCGGGACGTAGAACATACTGATAAATCTCTCCCAACCCCGTTGTTATTGGAGCCATACTTGGTACGGCTAAACCTGGAGGCAATTGCTGTTGAACCACTACCAATCTCTCGGAAACTTGTTGTCTAGCCCAATAAACATCTACATCTTCATTGAAAACCAAGGTCACAATTGACAAACCAAAACGAGAAAAACTACGCATACTATGCAACCCTCCAATATTTCTCGTCCCTTGTTCAATTGGTACGGTTATCAAGCGTTCAACATCTGGCGCACCCAATGAAGGTACCACCGTAATTACCTGTACCTGATTATCTGTAATATCCGGCACCGCATCAATAGGAAGCTTTGTTAATTGCCAAACACCGCCAATGATTAGTGCTAGTACGCCAAAGGCAATGATTAGCTTATTTTTAACACTGTATGAAATTATTTTTTGTAACATATTTTTTTTGTGATTTTTAACCGAAGACTCACCACTTCAATTCATTAACTCATTAAATATATGGGATTTAGGAATCCAAGATCATAGATTCCGTAAGTAATGGACCGCCAAATTGGCAACGAAGAGTATAACAAAACGAGTTTATACCCATTCTCAATGCAATTCCATATCTCAATATCAGTGGATATCAAAAAACGGAACGATGCCAACAATAACAATTACTTATTGGAGACGGCTAATTGAACATTAGCTCCGTTTTGGTGGTTGCCAAATATCGCTGCAAACACCGGTCAAACCCCTAAAATCGGGTGTAATTGGAGAATCAAATTCTTGAAAAAAACCAACATCCTGAATCAAGGAACAAGATGAAGCCCCCATTGTTAAATTGGGCAATAACGATGTTGCGTCTAAGTTTAAAAAAGGCAATTGATGATCTGTTTGTGGATGACCATCTCGTTCGTGCATTTCAGATCCGTAATGAATATACAGAAACTCAACGATCCCCAAATCCGCTGTTTTTTCTTTGTGCTCTATGAAATGATGCACCAACTTCCCTAGGCCTAACATGCCTTTAGCCGGGGTAAGTGCAAACACACAAATCCAAAGAAAAATACGATGCTTCAACTCTTTACAAATATACGAAACTAGAAGTTTGAATATAAAGAAAAAACAAGGGCGAATCCTATAGATTCGCCCTTCAATTTGTTAGAAATCAATTCGGCAAGTACTTCTTTGCTCACCACAATTCTACTATTGGCATTTCACGTTCTGCCAAGGGCCTAAATTCTCCACATTAGCAAATCCAGAAGACTCCAACATTTCTTTGGCCTTCCCCGCTCTTCCGCCACTTCTGCATACTAACACCACTTTTCCGTACCCTTTTAATTCGGCCATTCGCTGTTCAAACTCTTGTAATGGAATATTCACCGTGCAATCAGCATGACCATCGCCATTCCATTCTTCCACCGTTCTAACATCCACAATAATTGTTTTCCCAGTAACAGCGGGTTTCTGATCCGCAGCTGATGCAGAAGTACTGGTGTTAGTCCCTGTCGATGTATTTCCACTTGAACTAACCGTTGAATTTACGTCTTCGGCCTTTTTGCTAATCGTTGATGAACCACAACCAGCCATAGCAACGCCTATTAGGCCGATAGCCAATAATAGGCTTCCAATTTTATTTAATTTCTTCATATTGTACTGTATTTGTTTCTTGTTGGTTTTTGTCAATATCCGTCGTGCAATTTCCTACTCCACAGCATCCTGTAGTAAACAAAGCCATGGATGTAAAGAAAACTGCCATCGAAATCATCAACCCATCTCGATTCAATATCGATTGCCACAAAATTAACAAACCAATCAACAATCTCACTACCCGAGCGAAATTCCAGTGATGGGTTAATGTATACCACAAATTCTGCATAATGTACTGCCTTACATCAATTGGATCTGCATATCACCCAATCCACCGCCATTAATTACGGTCTCTAAACCCATTTGCTGCAAAATCCCTGCTGCCATTCCACTCCTACTGCCGCTTCTGCAGTATACAATTACCGGCTGATGCATTGCTTTTATTTCGGATACTCTATTGGGTATCTCATCCAGTGGAATGTTCAGTGCTCCTTCTACATGACCATCGGAGTATTCCCAACTTTGTCTAACATCAATTACCGTTGCGCCTTGTTCTTTTACGAGTGATTTTATTGTGCTCATGATTTTATTATTGAATGATACAAAACAACCACAGAACTATCAGCCGTAAAGTAACTTGTGTCACCTAGCAAAAAAAACGGGCTGAATTATTAATTCAACCCGTTTTTAGAATAAAATCTCTAATGATTCCTCCTGTAAAAAATTGTGGTTTTACACAAAGAAACGCCACATTCTCATTGTCAAAAGAATTAGTGTGGTAGCTTATCGCTATACTTTCCGTACACCCAAGTGCCAAATACTGCACTTAAAAAGGTAACAACTACCACGGTAAAGCCGGCTCCAATTTGCGCAAATAACGGACCTGGACAAGCACCGGTTAAGGCCCATCCCAATCCAAACATTAGCCCACCATAAATCTGACCTTTATCAAATTTCTTATCGTGAACTTCAATTTGCTCTCCTTCGAACGTCTTAATTTTCTTTCGTTTAATGATTTGCAGAGACAACATTCCTACCGCAATCGCGGTACCAATTACGCCGTACATGTGGAATGAATCCAATCGGAACATTTCCTGAATTCTAAACCAGCTTACAATCTCGGCCTTCACAAATACAATCCCAAACAAAATACCCACTATGGCATATTTAACATTGGAATACCAAGGCAGCTGAATATCCGATTGGTTTACACAAGCGGTACCTGTTTGCTCTAATTTTTCTGTATGCTTACTCATCCTATTTTTCCCTTATAAATTTAATAAAAATGGCAATCCAAACCAGGTCATCAAGAATCCACCTGCCATGAAACAACAGGTTGCAATCACAGATGGCCATTGTAAGTTACTAATACCCATGATCGCATGCCCCGAAGTACATCCGCCCGCGTATCGAGTCCCAAAACCCACCAAGAATCCACCTAGAACCATAAACACCAATCCACGCAAAGAACCTAAACTCTCCCAAGAAAACAGATCTTCAGGCATTAACCCACCGAAGTCCTTAATACCTAAGGCAAACAGCTGATCGTGGGTTTTTTCGGCCACCAATACATCGTTGGGGTTGGTTAAAAATGTAGCGGCTATGAATCCACCAATTAAAACACCACCCACAAAGAATAAATTCCAAGATTCTCGCTTCCAATCGTATTGAAAAAACGGAATCTTAGCAGGAATACATGCCGCACAGATATGTCGTAGTGAACTGGAAATCCCAAACGACTTATTCCCCAACAATAACAATGTTGGAACTGTTAATCCGATGAGGATCCCCGCCACATACCATGGCCAAGGTTGTGAAATAAATTCTAACATAGTTTACGATTTTACCAATTTACTCTGACAAACAAAATCCGTTTTCGGGGCCGATGTTTTAGCAATCGCACCAAAACCACCTTCAACCTCTTTGAAATTGTGAATTCCACGAGCCTTTAAAATGGAAGCCGCAATCATGCTACGGTATCCACCCGCGCAGTGCATATAAAATTCCCCGTCATTTCCTACCCCAGCGAACCAGTCGTTGATAAAATCTAAGGGCTTGTTGTATGCATCTTCCACATGTTCGGCGCGATACTCACTTTCTTTTCTAACATCCACAACAATGGACGTTCCAATGTTCACTTCGGCTGCAAAGGTCTCCGCCGAAATTCTATTTACGGTATCTACCTCCTTACCGGCAGCAGTCCATCCAGCAAATCCACCTTGTAAATGCCCCATCAAATTATCAAATCCAACCCTACTCAATCGCGTTACTACTTCTTCCTCTCTTCCTTCGGGAGTAATTAACAAAATGGGAGTTTTCACATCGCCGATAACCGAACCCACCCAAGGGGCAAATTGACCATCAATTCCGATGTTAATGCTTCTGGGGATATGTCCTTTAGCAAAATCAGCGGCAGAACGAGTATCCAACATAACCGCTTCGGTTGACTCAACCGCTACTTCAAATTCTTCAGCAGATAGCGCACGCATCCCATTATTTAACACATCATCAAAGGAGCTATACCCCTTTTTATTCATCGCTACATTCATGGGGAAATAAGCAGGTGGCGGCAACAAGCCATCCAATACCGCTTCAATAAACGCTTCTTTGCTCGGTTGATTCAATGCGTAATTCATTTCCTTCTGGTGACCCAATGAATCCATGGTTTCTTTCATCATGTTTTTACCGCAAGCAGATCCAGCGCCGTGAGCGGGATAAACCATTACTTCGTTTGGCAAAGGCATGATTTTATTCATCAAGGAATCATACAACATTCCCGCCAACTGCTCTTGGGTCATATCGGCTGCTTTTTGTGCCAAATCGGGTCTGCCCACGTCGCCCAAAAACAAAGTATCGCCACTGAACAAACTGTGTGGATTTCCCTGTTCGTCTAACAATAAAAAGCAAGTACTTTCCATGGTATGACCTGGGGTGTGCAATACCTTTAACGTGATATTTCCGATGTTAAACTCCTGATTATCTTCGGCGATTAAACACTCAAAATCTGGTTTCGCTGTGGGTCCATAAACGATGGGAGCTCCGGTTTTTTTACTTAAATCGAGGTGTCCACTCACAAAATCGGCATGAAAATGGGTTTCAAAAATATATTTCAGTGTTACCCCATCTTTGGCCAATCTATCCAAGTAAGGTTGTACTTCACGCAAGGGATCGATAATTACCGCTTCCCCTTGGCTGTGAATGTAGTAAGCGCCCTGCGCTAAACATCCTGTGTAAATTTGTTCTATATTCATATTATTATTTCTTTGCTATTGCTTTTTTTGCATCTTTTATGGGTTTAAATGGTCCAAATTTGTGTTGTTCCTCAGAAAACGGATCGGCATACGGCCCAAAGGGATGATCGAATATTTTTTCTTCCAATTTTGGCCAATCCTTGCTCAAATCTTTGGCAGGTCTTGGCATGTTGTTTACATAGGCCGCGATATCCCAAGCTTCTTCGTCCGTTAATTGAGGCTGCAAATAGGTTGCACCTTGGGGCATATTGGCTTTGATGTATCCTGCAAACCGCGATAAGCGATACAATCCTGCTCCGTGATTATAACTGTTTTTACCCCACAAAGGCGGATAGGTGTACGATTTCCCATCGGCGGCTAACACCCCGGCTCCATCGGCTTGATGACAACTTACGCATTTCGTTTCGTACAATTTTTTACCCTTTTCAGGACTTGCTGCTCTATCCAAAAATGCCAATTCGTAAATGCCCGTGCCTTTGGGTTTCTCGCCTTTTTTCACATTGCTTCCTACAAAGTTTATGTACGCCACAATGGCCTCCATCTCTTTGCTACCCTTCACCGGCGCAGTGCCATTTAACGAACGTTCAAAACAATCTGCCACACGTTTATAAACATCTTCCATACTTCCACTTCTACCGCGATATTTGGGATACGTGGAAGCTACGGCAGCATAATTATTACCCCAAGGCTGAGTACCAGCATTTAAATGACAATTTTGGCAATTAATTCCGTTGGTTAGCTTAGCCACACTTCCTTTAGGCCCTAAGTATATCGCTGTT
>CAZKOM010000094.1:0-8320 GCA_964554385.1 uncultured Flavobacteriaceae bacterium
GAAGATGGATTAGCTACTTTATGTACCCAAATAACTCCATCTTTGGTTTTATCGAGGTTAAAGTTGGTGCGAAATAGGGTATCGGCAAATGCAACAATTACTTCCCCTTGCAAGCATTCTTTGGCGCAAAGGATGGCATGACCAGTACCTTCGGCGGTATCTTGGTAGAATATTTTACCAGTAGCCCCTACGGATTCAGCAATTTGGATCAATTCCTTTTCAACAGCCTCTCCAAATCTTCCTACTACAAAACCAATGTCGGTAATGGTATCTCCACACACAGCAGCGATATCTTCGATGAGCCAATTAACGATGGATTTACCGGCAACTTTGATTAAAGGTTTGGGGGTGGTTAAGGTATGCGGGCGCATTCTTTTGCCCATGCCGGCCATCGGGATAATCAGTTTCATCAGGGATTAAGCAATTGTTAACGAGGTGCAAAGATACTAAAACCCAAGTAAATCATACCCCAATGCGATTAAGGATTTGTTACGGAAAGGTTTACTTTGTTGATTAGGGTTGTTTTCCGGTGGAGCCATAGCCGCCATCGCCGCGTTCGGTGGAATTGAGGGTATCGGTGATTGCCCAGCGAATTATTTCGTGTTTGGCGATGATCATTTGTGCGATTCGTTCTCCGTCTTGAATAGTGAAGGGTTGATCGCCGTGATTAATGAGTAAAATCTTTATTTCTCCCCGGTAATCCGCATCGATAGTTCCAGGAGAGTTTAAAACGGTGATTCCGTGTTTAAAAGCAAGTCCGGAACGGGGTCGAATTTGGGCTTCGTATCCTTGAGGTAATTCAATGAATAAACCGGTTGGAATCAGCGTACGCTGTTGGGGTAATAAATGAACAGGCTCTTCGATATTTGCATGTAAATCCATTCCTGCGGATTGGGGAGTCTGATAGCCTGGCAAGGCGTGTTTGGATTTATTGATTATAGGTATTTCAAGCGTAATCATTCCGTTGTTCATTAGAGGATCGAGTTAATTGTTGCTAGTAATTAGGGGATTGAATAATCTAATTAATGATTTGAGGATCTTTTTATTCTTGGTCGCCAATTATAACTTTATAAGTTGAAGTATATGATTTGGTAGTATATTACGTAGTAGTATTTTCTAGGTCGGATTGATTCATCTTAGATTTTCCTTCAGCCATCGGGATTTTTGGAACCCATTTTTCGACTAAGAAAATCACTGTGGCAAACAAGGCCACGGCAGCTAATCGACCTACATTTAGTTGATATTCACCCCATTCTAATGGGTTATAGTACAGGACTGTGATGGGCAAAGTAGCTACCACCAATAGCATTAACAGTAAGGGTAGCTGATAGGGTACGGGATAAAATTTTTGTCCAGCCAAATAAGCGACGATTACCATAAATCCATATGCGGCAAGTGTTGTAACGGCACTGGCGGTAAATCCGTATTCTGGAATACCATAATAATTTCCAATGATGGTAATCATGGCGCCAATTCCAGCAACTGCGGCGCCCATTTTGGTGTGCCCCGACAGCTTATACCAAATGGATAAATTATAATATAATCCCAAACACAAATTAGCAAGTAGCAGGATGGGAATAATGAAAACACCATTACTATTTTGGTAGTAGATTGGTTTTCTTAATAATAAAGGGGAAAGCCAGGGCATGATGGCCATGGTTACAATAAAAATACCGCCTGTGACATAAACAAAATACCGCATTACGTTGGCATAGGTCTGAGGAGCATCTTTATCGCCAGACTTACTGAAGAAAAATGGTTCTGCTGCAAATCGAAATGCTTGAATAAATAGGGTAAGTACGAGACTTAGTTTATAAAAGGCGCCATAAATTCCAATTTCGCTATCCGCCGTTTCTGAGGGCAATAAACTCTTAAGAAATATTCTATCCAAGGTCTCGTTCGCCATACCGGCTAATCCTACAATGATGAGCGGAAGAGAATATTTTAGCATGGGTTTTAATAGGTCGTAATCAAGACCCAAGGTCAGGTTTTTCCATATTTTTCCAAACAATAATACGGTAATTATAGATGCTATCAGATTGCTAATGAATATATTGGCAACCATCTGCATGGGTAATGATTGCAATTGTAGCCACAGCGCAAATTGCGTTATCCAGGGTGAATGCTCCGTTGTATTTTGGAAGTAAGGTTGTTGAGATAACCATGGGCATACGATCAAGAAGAACAAGTTTGCAGCAATGTTAATTCCGATATTGGTTATTCGAATGGTAGCGAATTTCCAAGCTTTATTTTGCTGTCGGAGCCATGCAAATCCTAAGGATGCGAGGGCATCAGCAGATAAAATGATAGCAAACCAAACGGCATATTCTGGGTGGTAGGGGTAGCCGATAAATTCCATGATGGGGACGGCTAGCCATTGGGTTGCTAAAATGAATCCTAAACCCAAGAAAATCAAAGTATGTGAGGCGGTGGCTAGAACCCGCGCTGGTTCATTGGTTAATTTGGCAAATCGAAAAAATGCTGTTTCCATTCCTAAGCTCACAACGATGGCCATAAATGAGGCATAGGTGAACATAACGCTAACCACACCATAATCTGCAGTACCGCTGAGTTTTTGGAGATAAATTGGGACTAATAGGTAGTTTAAAAACCTACCCACCATGGTTGGAATGCCGTAGATGGCGGTTTGCGATGCCAGCTTTTTAATGATGCTCATGCGGGGATGAAGTAACGAAAGTAGTTAAAAATTCGGGTAGTTTTGAAAGAGGTAGTCGATGGCCGATAATGGGTATCGGAATCCATGTTTATGTTGGAATACTTGATTGTAGGGAATCGTGAAAAATGAAATTTCGTGGATGTTTGTTTTTGCTTGTTGAAATTCTACAGAAGTATTAGAAGGGGCAATGGACACTGAAGAAACGGTATTGTTTCTAGGTGGTGTGCTTTCTGTAAATTCTTGTATATTAACAGGTTGGTTAGTTGCTTCGGGTAGGGTTGATTTTCGGATTAAGGTATTGGGCAGTTGCAAGGACTTATGAAGCAGTAGCAGTAAATCCCAAGATAAATCGGCCAACCCCAGAGGTTTATTATCCAGTATTTCAAAGAATCGGTAATCAAAATACTCATAAAAAGGAGTTTTTCCATAGGCGGTTTGCCAAGCTTGTTTGTGGTCTTTAATCCAATTTTGCTGGTAGTTGATGTGGGTTTGGTTGAGGGGCAATCCTCGAGAATTATGATCGATAGGAATGCTTAACCATTGGGTTGTATTGGGTGCGCCGATGGCATAGCGGGAAAAAGGAGTTTGTTTTTCGAATTTTTGGGTATCGTTAACTACGATGGTTCTGGCTTTTAGGGATTCTTGAAACCAAGCCATATCGGGCAGTAACCACAACGGCATTTCCAGGAGCTCTTGGCCGGGATCGAATTGGATTTGCGGTAATCTTTTTTGGTGTGGTTGCATAGAAAACGAACTTATTTCAATTGGGGATATATTTTTTTGGTAGGCAAAGTATCGTTGCATTGCTGTTGTAACTGCAGCATGGTCTTTTTTAAGGTAGGATGTAGGTGGTTTGGTAGTATTTCTGCTAACGGATGCATCACAAAATTGCGTTGGTGCATGTGGGGGTGAGGGATTTGTAATCGATTGGAATTGTGATGGATAGAATCGTATAATAATATGTCGATATCAATCGTTCGCGGCCCCCATTTTTGTGTTCTAAATCGACCTAACAACTTTTCTATATACAGACATTTTTCGAGGCAAATTTCCGGACTGAAGGGGGTGGAAACCAGGAGGGTTTGATTGATGAAATCGGGTTGATCTTGCATTCCCCAGGCGGCAGTTTGGTAGTAGGAGGATTCACGATGGATATTTCCAAGATGCAGGGAAATCCAATATTTGGCTTGATGCAAAAAATGGATGCTGTCTCCCTGGTTGGATCCTAAGCCTAAAACCAGTCGTTTATCGATTCTTGACACAACTGCGAAGATATTCCATCGGCGTGAATCAGAGAAAGTAAATATCAATCCTTATTTTTGTTGACTATGAGAAGATTACTTCTAAGTTTAGCGGTTTTAGTTTCGTTACCATTGGTAGCACAGCAACGGATTGGTGGCTTTGCACAGGAAAAGACCGAGAATTGGGTAATGACCCGATTTATTGGGGATCCATTGAATGTACGGGAGTACAAGTTTAAGAACGGGCTTACGTTGTATACATCAAATCAGGCCACTACAAAGCGGGTTTACACTATGGTAGCGGTTAAAACGGGATCCAAGAACGATCCTGCGAGCAACACGGGTTTAGCGCATTATTTGGAGCACATGTTGTTTAAGGGTACGGACAAGTATGGAACCTTGGACTGGGGTAAAGAGAAGCCCTTATTGGCGCAAATTGATGCGTTGTATGAGAAATACAATAAGACTACGGACACGGCGTTGCGCAGGAGAATTTATCGTGCGATTGACAGTGTAAGTGGATTGGCTGCTAAATGGGCTATCGCCAACGAGTACGATAAAATGTGTGGAGCTTTGGGAGCAGAGGGGACGAATGCGTTTACGTCTAATGATCAAACGGTGTATATTAATGACATCCCAAATAATAAAATTGGGGCATGGTTAGCCTTGGAGTCGGAGCGGTTTAGAAATCCTGTATTGCGTTTGTTTCATACGGAGTTGGAGGCGGTTTATGAGGAGAAGAACATGAGTTTGGACCGGGACGATGACAAAGTTTGGGAAACGTTATTTGGTGAATTATTTAAGAAGCATAATTACGGATTGCAGACTACCATTGGAACGGTTGAGCATTTGAAGAATCCAAGTTTAGAGGCTATCAGACAGTATTACAACACGTATTATGTAGCCGGAAATATGGCTATAGTGATGTCGGGGGACTTTAATCCTGATTCGGTTGCTGCGGATGTTTGGAAGAATTTTGCAGGAATGCGTACTGGGGATGTGCCTACCTATGTGTATGAGTATGAAGATTTGAGGAATGTAGAGCGGGCATTTGACGTGGTAGGTCCGAAATCGGAGTATTTAACCATAGGGTACCGTTTTCCTGGGGCAGGAAGTAAGGAATCGAAAGCAGCTCAAATGATTTCTTGGTTGTTGAGCAATAATTCAACGGGATTGATTGATAAAAATTTGGTTAGAAAGCAAATGGTATTAAGTGCATTTGCTGGAGTGGAGCAGATGAACGATTACGGGGTATTCTTGTTGATGGGGGAGCCACAGGAGGGACAGACCTTGGATTCGGTTAAGACTTTGTTGTTGCAACAGATGGAAAAGGTACGACGTGGTGATTTCGATGAAGGATTATTGAAATCGATTGTATTGAACAAGGACATCGACCAAATAAAATCATTCAAAGAAAATAGAGCACGTGCGTCGTTTTTAATGCAAGCCTTTGTATCGGGCAAGACGTACAGGGATGCTTATAACGAGTTGTATGAAATGTCGTTGTTAACCAAAGAGGATTTGATTGATTTCGCCAATGAATATTTAAATGCGGATCGCGTGGTGGTGTATAAGCGTAAGGGGGAGAAGGCGGCATCGTCAAAGATTGACAAGCCAACGATAACGGCAGTGGAGTTGAACCGAGATAAGCGCAGCGATTTTGTGAGTAAGTGGTTGGAGATTCCTGCAAAACCGGTTGAGGCTACGGTGGTTGATTTGGAAAAGGAAATCAAAAAAGTGGCATTAAACAAAGGCGCATCGGAATTGCGTTATGTGACAAACCCAAGCAATCGTTTGTTCCGAGTGGCTTTTCGATACGAGAAGGGAAGTTGGGCCAATCCAGATTTGAAGATTTTGGCAGATTATCTCACCTATGTTGGTGGAGGTGGTTTAACATCTTCGGCCATTGCTGAAAAGATGTATAAGATGGGTTGTAGCTGGGAGGTTAAAGTTTCAAACTTGTATACAGATGTGGTAGTCAGCGGACCCGAAGAGAATTTTGATGAGGCCGTGAAGACCGTTGGAACGGTTTGGAAAAGTATAGAGGTGAACGATGAGGTGTTGAAATCCTTGGTGAGCGATTTAATTAAGTCTCGAGAGGATTCTAAAACAGACCCTTCGGTGGTTCGCAGAATGCTGAGCAGTTATGTTATTTATGGGCCAAAGAATCCAATGAATCACGGCAGATCCAATGCGTATTTGCGCGCATTGAAGGCTTCGAAAATGAAAGAATTGGTGGCAGATTTAGGTAAAACGCCCATGCGTGTGGAGTACTATGGCAAGCGAGATGTTTCTGATTTGGTAAAATCGTTGGATGTAGACAAGGTATTTCCCTATAGTTCTGCTGCCTACAAGCCAGGGGTAGTGAGATCCGAGGTGGCATCGGGAATGTTTATGGAGCAGGAATCGAAGGAAAGAACGGTGTATTTTGTGCATTTTGAGCAAGTTCAGGCTTCGGTTAACTGGTGGATACGCGGTTCCAAGGAAAAGGAATCGGAGACCTCGGTTGTGAATATGTTTAATCAGTATTTTGGGGGTGACATGAGCAGTGTAGTTTTCCAGAATATACGGGAAGCGAAGGCGTTGGCTTATAGTACTTATTGTTTCTTGCGTTTACCAGATTTTGGTGGACGAAATATTGGTGTACAGGCTTTTGTAGGAACGCAGGCCGATAAATTTCACGATGCGATTGCTGCGATGGAGGAGTTAATGAATAAAATGCCACAAGACCCCGAGGTATTTGCATTGGCTAAAGAGAGTTTGATTAATAGGATGAATACGTCAGTAACGGATCCCGAAGATTATTTGGGTATGTATACGTATTTAAAGAATAGAGGGTTAAGCACGGAAATGCCGAGTGCTGCGGAAAGGGCTATAGTTTCGGTAGGGTTGGCAGATATTACTGCTTTTCACCAACGCGAATTGGTTTCCAAACCTTGGTCTTTGATGGTGGTTGCGGATAAGAAATTAATTAAGAAATCGGATTTATCTCGTTACGGCAAAGTCATAGAATTGAGTATGTCCGATATTTTCGGGTACTAATTCTGCTGTTGCTGCAGGATTTGATGATTTTTAATTCCGGGCGATTTATATAAGTCTTGTAGGTCTTCTGTAGAAAAGAAGTCCTGCAGGGCTTGTAAGTGTCGTTCGTGGTGCATATCTGTACAGATAAAATCGTACATGCCTTTTTTCAGCAGGTGATTGGCCACTTTTTGAACTTCTTTTCCGTAGTAGGGAGTAAGGGAAAGAAGATTTAGTTGTAGTTCAAATCCTAAGTCTTTCAGGTATTCGTAAAAACCGAGATTATTATGGTAGTAGACATATCGTTCGGGGTGGGCCAGAATGGGTTCGTAGCCTTGCATTTGAAGTTCGAAGGTTACGTGTTCGATATGGTCTGGCTTCTGAATATAACTAAATTCGGTAAGAATTTTTTGGTTTCCAAAGGTTAGGAATTGGGTTTTTTTCTTGAGTTGACTGCGAAATACGTCATCAATCATGTATTCTGCAATGTGGCCGAAAGTATGGTTGAAGCCATTGTTTTCTGCGAATAGGTTTAACAGGTTTGCGGCATTTGCAATGGTCTCTGGATTATTAGGGTGGGTATCGGCGATAATATGCGGACTACAAATGAACTGCGTAAAGCCAAGTTCAACCAGCCCTTTGGCAAGGATTAGCGATGTTTCTGGATTTGGAGCGCCATCGTCAATTCCGGGTAATAGGTGGTTGTGAAAATCTAACATGATACAAAGGTAGGTGACAGTAATTCGACAAATGTCGTCAAAAAAGTGGCTTATCGTGATGAAATTTGCGAAAAGTCACAATTCTCGTTCGTCGAATTTGCGAAAAATGCAAAAATAAAATGTAACAAATTGCGTTTGAAGTACGTATTTTCGTTGCAAGTTGTTGTTAAACAGCTATTAAATATTAAAAAATGAACATTATGAATAAGCGTTTAAGTGTTGGACTATCGGTACTAAGTTTTGGAGCAATAACTTGGTTTGTGTCTTCTTGTGAGACTTTACCTACTCCAAATACGGGTTCAAACTCGTTAGAAAAGCCCAATTTACCTGCGACATTATACGATTATAGTACAGGTGTAATAAAAGGCAGTGCCCTGGACATCAAAACATTTCTTCAGAATAACGCTGTTAATAAGACGGGTGGATTTGGGAATGTGTTTTTTGACCCAAGTTTTGGTGCAGCGGATCCTGAGTTGATGGAAGCGGCAGATAAGTATTCTAATGCATCGGTTCAATTGGGTAGAGTATTGTTTTACGACAAGAAGTTGAGCTTAAACAATATGGTGTCTTGTGGAAGTTGTCACCATCAGAAAGTAGGTTTTAGTGATGCAATGGCTAGTAGTATTGGGTTTGGAGGTCAGAAGACCAGCAGAAACAGTATG
>CAZKOM010000095.1:0-8250 GCA_964554385.1 uncultured Flavobacteriaceae bacterium
TCTCAACATAAGTTCCCAATTTGAAAGGATCTACTTTACCTACTTTAGTAACAGATACCTGAGACTTGTCATAGTAGTTATCAGTTACAGTTACACTGCGGCTGAAGTAAGCGTCGTTAACATCATGGATAACTGTATCGCTAGTGTTCAAGTTAATTTCAGGAGCGATGTAATCGTCTACACGGTAGTTGATTACAAATCCGTTTTGAACCGCTTTGTTTCCAGATGGATCTGCAGAAGTGTAAGTGATAGCATAAGTACCTCTTTCGTTGGTGTTAACAGGTCCTTTAAAGCCAGGAGTCTTGTTTACAGTGATACCACCGTTGCAAGGATCTACAGCATAAACCTGATCAACAAATACGCTACCAATCTGTACGTCGATAGTTGTACCATCCACGATATCATCATTCAACATTTTTATACTTGGCGCTTTTGTATCGCGAACTTGTACCAAACGCTTAACAGAAGCACTGTTAGATTGAGCGTCTTTCACTGAGTAAGTCAACAAGTAGTCACCAACTACATTATCCAATACTTTACCATCAATTTTGATAGCAGAAGTTAAGTTACCGTCGTTAGCATCAATCGCTACGGCACCAGATTCATTATAAGTATCGCACTGTTCTAGAACTAATGTATCGTTTCCGTTTAAGGTCAATACTGGAGCAGTTTTGTCCAAAGCTACGATTACAGTACGAGTTCTAGTTACAGCTTTATTACCAGATGCATCTTCCAAATTGAATTCGAAAGTGTAAATACCAGGAGCCGTACAATCTAAGTCAGTCTTAACCTTCACCTTGCTTGTCATATCACCTTCAGTTGGGTCAGAAGCTTTGTAAGAAGTACCTGCAACTTCTGCATAACAAGCAGTTTTAGTAGCAGCTTTCTCAACACGCATAGTATCAGCACCAATTAAAGTAATGGTTGGAGGCAAGTTGTCGTTTGCTAAAATGATAGCATAATCTTCAAATTCACCCACAGTGTTTACACCGCAAGGAGTATTGCTGAAATCAGAATAAGCAACACCTACACGTAATCTAGTGGTTCCTTCGAAGCTGCTAGACAAGTTAGGTACAGTGAATTTCGCAGTAGAAGAAGCAGTTGAAATCTTACCTGAAGTTAATACCTCTTCACCAGCGTCGTTGAAGTCACCATCAATGTTGAAATCAATCCATGCCTTGAAGTTTACTTCGTTAGAAATTGTGTTTCTGCTAACCTCTAAGTCGTAAGATGCACCAAAAGTTAATGTAGGCTTCACTAAGTCAGCATCATCACTGAAATCGTTATAAGCGTCAACGCCTGCTTCAGACTCATTAGACAATAAAGTCTTAGAATCTTTAGAAAGAACAACTTTATTGATTCCTACATCCGAAGATTGAATATCTACCAAAGGAACACAGTAATCCAATACGATTACGTATTTATTCTTGATTACTTTCTTTACAGAAGAACCCGCCGTTACAGCTTCAGCTGCTCTGTTTGATGCAGTTAAAGTGAAAGTATAGGCACCACCTTTTGTAAATTTAATTTTTGGATTCTGAGAATTTTTATCCGTTCCATCTTCATAAGTGAAGGTAGTTGGGAAAATGCTCCATTCAAAATCGTTAGCATAATTGGTCTTTGTAGTAATAGAAACTACATCGTTTACATTAGGACGCAAGTTTGATGCAGTGTAATCTAAATCACCAGCAGAAGTAGGAGTAAATACACCATATTTCTTCATGAAGGTATCAACACCAGTACAAGTTCTTGCGATCAACATCATATAGTAGTCACCATCAGTATAGAAACCGCTGTACGTTAAATCAGTAGCGGAGAAAGGACCATCAACATCGTTGAAAGCATCATCCAATACATTCCACTCATATTCAGGAATACCCTGAGCATTCTTTGTATTGTTTTTGAAGGTAACAGTAGTACCAACAGCTACTGGATTGTATTCCAAAGACCAATCAGCCTCAGGTTTAACCGCAGGCTTCAATTTTGCATCCCAGTTAATGATATAACCAGCAGCAACACCAGAACCATTTGATTCAAAAGTCAAGTAACCCACACCGCTATTCAAAACGATTGCAGTTGTGTCGTATTTAGTATAATTACTTCCGTCAATAGTAGCAACCAATTTGGCAGGATTCTCTTCGTCGTAGTCATAGATACGCAATTTATCCCCAGCATCTTGTAACTTCAATTGAGCAAATGTCAATGTGATTTTCTCAGCACCACAAGGAACAATCTTAAAGTAGTCGATGGTTCTCTTACGGTTGTTGCTGTAATCGTTGGTATACGCGTGGTCGTAGATTGTACCTGAACGAGCCTGAGAGTTGGTCTGAGGACCCATAATGTACTCTGTAGGAGAAATACACTCTACATAGCGATTTTTACAAACTTTGTTAGATTTTCCGATATCGTTTTCACTGGTTAAACATACACTATACCAACCTGTTTCCTGTAAATTGAAAATAGGATTTTGATCATTTGAAGATTGATCGTCGATACCTGTAGGCGAAGTAAGTTCCCAATTCCACTTGTAAGCACCGTTGTTGCTTAAGTCAAACATCTGAACATCAAAATATACTTCAACTTCGTTATCCGAAGCAATGAAGTCTGCTTTTGGCGCCAAAGAAGGTGCCACAATAGTTACTTGTTTAGTAATAGAGTCTGCAATTCCGCAATAGCTCACATGCAATTTAACATCATATTTACCAGCACCAGGACCACCATTACTAGTACTCATCCACTTAGCAGCACCTTTAGCAGTGTTTGCGTTGTAGCCGGTATAAGGAGGATTAGCAGCTTTATCAAAAGTCCACTTGTAGGTGTAACCATTGCTTGGGTTAATCGCGTTGAACTTCACCAAGGAGTTAACGAAATTATTAGAAGATGGAACTGTGAAATTAGCAACTGGAGTTGCACCTAACTTCAAGTTAACTTCTAAATCCAATACGTTACCATAGGTATTTTGTGTGTTACATCCCCATGAGTTAGCCATTGTGTAAACAGAAGCTCCACCGCGAATACGCAAGAAAGAGCAACCGGTTGTTTTCCAACATGGCATCTTCAAATTGTACGTTACTTTACCTGATGCTACGTTGTTAGCAGGATCTACAAGACATTCAGCTTGAGTAAACTGACCATTTCTGTCAGCATCAATCCAAATACCTACGCGAGTTCCCCAGCTGTAAGTAGCCCAAGAACCACCATCTACAGTTACGCTGATTGATTCACCAGCAGTAAGATCGAAAGGTTTTCCCTGATTCAATACACCTTTGTACGTGTTTGAAGCAGTGTAAGAAGTACAACCTAAGCCACTGTAAGAAGCTAAGGAAGAACCTTTGGCATCTGCTACGTCTACCGCGAGGATGTCCCCAGGATAATCCGTACCGTTGCCCACCAAAGCACCACCACAACCCCAGGAATTCGTTCCTGTACATTGTGTTGGGCATTGCGCTTTCAAGGATACTGTTGAGAGGAATCCTCCCAGCAAAACCCCAGTAAGCACAAGGCTTTTGAGTTTAGTAATTGTTGATTTCATAGAATATATATATAGTTAGTTTTCACAAATGACGCATATTCTGCAATAGGTTGCAAGAAATTTGTAAAAAAAATTACAATTTCATCATGGATTTTTTACAACTGTTAAATGCAATTGTACCATCAATTCAATGGAATAATAAAAAATAAATCTATTTGGAAGCTTCCAGACCAATTTTGTAATCTCGAATAGCACGATAAATACCCAAAGCGATTTTGCGCTGTCCCTCATCGGTTTTCAAAACTTTGCGGTCCGATGAATTTGTTAAAAATCCAGTTTCCACCAACACACTAGGCATTGAAGTCTGCCACAGAACTAAAAAACCTGCCTGTTTCACTCCCCTACTTTTAATTGGGCTGATTTTCCCGGTGTGGTTTTCTATCCCTGAAGCCAACTTCAAACTTTGCTTCATAAATGCATTCTGTACCAACGAAAAAATAATATGACCCTCAGGAGAGTTGGGGTCAAACCCACCATATCGTACATTGTCTTGATAATCGGATTCAAAAGTAATCGCCGAATTCTCTCGTTTTGCAACCTCTAGGTTTCCCTCAGACTTATGCAAACCCATAAAATAGGTTTCACTTCCGGCTGCCGACACATTATTATTGGCATTGCAATGAATAGATATAAACAAATCCGCCGAATTTTTATTCGCCAGTTCGGGTCGTTCCGATAATTTCAACGTTTTATCCGAAGTACGCGTATAAATTACTTTTAACTCTGGCATACTATCGGCAAGGATTTTTCCTAATTTCAAGGCAACTCCTAGGGTCACTTGCTTTTCTGTAATTTCATTCGCTCCGTTACATCCAGGATCTACTCCACCATGTCCAGCATCTATCACCAATGTTTTCAACGAATTTACAACGCGAACCGATTTTGCTGCCGGTAACCCAAATAAAATGATAACTGCACAAAACAAAGGCAACAACCTGATTCCAAGTGCTTTTGCATTTTTTATGGATATAACTCTATTTTGCTGCATCGATTTAAAATCTTTTTGGAATTATTGCGTTAAACGATTTTCAAGTTGCATTATTCCAAAATTGTGCCGAATCATTGAATAACTCTAATTTTTTTGTCGAATTTCGCACCGAATTGAATAAATACCTGCACATATATATAAGGTATAATCCCAACAGGCTGTGGATTCTGCTACTCTTCCTATTTATAGGAGGCAACGCACATGCACAGAAATTAGAGTCTACAACCAACAATTCCATTATTTCGGACACCCTCAATGCGCCCCCGAAATCCAATTTATCTAACCCGGTATCCTACAAGGCTTCAGACAGTCTCAATCTGAATGTATCAACAGGTTTGGCTAAATTGTATAAAAATGCCGACGTTAAATTCGAAAATACACAATTACAATCGGCATATATTGA
This sequence comes from uncultured Flavobacteriaceae bacterium, assembly GCA_964554385.1. Taxonomy (GTDB): domain Bacteria; phylum Bacteroidota; class Bacteroidia; order NS11-12g; family UBA955; genus JAGKXC01. The sequence goes on from CAZKOM010000095.1 coordinate 4,924, forward strand.
GGTTCGGCTATCAAAAAAGATCTTGTATGCAAAAGGTAGAATTGATTCCGCAGGCAACTACGTAGAACGTCCTTTGTTTAAAGACAATGGGGAAACGTACGAAGCCGATTCGATGATGTATTCTTCTCAAACTCAAAAGGGCAAAGTATTTGGATTGCGTTTAAAACAAGACGAAGCCTACGTGCAATTAAAGTCCGTTGTTAAACAACCCGATGGTAGTTTTATGGGATCCTCAGGAAAATTAACAACCTGCGACGCCGAACACCCCCATTTTTATTTAAATACTAGTAAAATCAAAATAATGCCAAACAACAAAGCACTGTTTGGTCCTGCCAACATGGTGTTTATGGGTATACCTACGCCACTGGCTTTGCCCTTTGGCCTAGCACCCTTACAAAAAGGAAGAAGAAATGGTATACTCATGCCAAATTATGGCTACTTTAGAAGTAATCGTTCCTTTTTTCTAAGTAATTTAGGATACTATACCGGTCTTGGGCAGTATGCCGATGTTCAAGTAAGCACCGATGTGTTTTTAAATGGCGACTTACGCGGAAAGCTTCAAACAAATTTTTCGAAACGATATCATTGGAGAGGCTCTTTATCCTTGCAAGCCAGTAGATTCGGCAACGGTTTGGATTTCGCCCATCCCGAATACAAAAAGAATTTAGATTATGGAATTGTATCACAATTTAGCATGGATCCAAAATTATTCCCCGGTGTTTCGTTCAACGGAAATATCAATATTGTAACTGGAGATTTTAATAAACGAAACGCAACCGATGTTCGATCCTTGAATAACAACCAATTTACTTCAAGTATTAACTATGGCAGAAACTTTTTGAAAAATAAAGTCAACTTATCTGCTTCAGCAAGACACAGCCAAAATACACAAACTCGAGATTTCCGATTAGAACTACCCAATGTTAACCTAGGGGTTTCCAGTTTAACTCCGTTTGCTAAGAAAACCGGTAGCAATAATAATTGGTATAGACAACTGCGATTTGGTTATACGATGAATGTAGCGAATATTCTCAATACTAAAGACACATTAATATTTAGCGATCAATTCAGAAACACATTTAATTCAAATTTGCAGTCTGGTTTTAAACATCGAATCCCAATCAGTACCAATATTAAATTATTTAATGGCGCCATCAATATTTCTCCCAATTTGAATTACGGAGAAATTTGGTACCATAAAGCACGATTGCAACGTTGGGATGGCAACACTAAGAAAGTGGTCTTTTCCGATTCAACAGGTTTTTTTCGTATATATGACTACAACGCAGGTGCTAATTTAAACACCAACATATACGGTACTTTTAATAAAATCAATTGGGGTCAAATCAAAGCAATTCGACACACTATAACGCCCTCGGTTGGTTTTACTTATAGGCCTGAAATTAATGCTGAAGAAAAAGGTTGGGTGAAAAACTACTTGGATTCGTCCGGGAAAAAAATCAGCTACAATGTATTTTCAAATAGTTTATATGGCGGTAACGGACAAATGGGTGGCGGAAGTTTAACTTACGGAATTAGCAACAACTTCCAAGCTAAAAAATTAGCGAAAAATGACACTACAGGTAAACAGTTTGAAAAAGTAAATTTAATTGATCAATTATCTTTCAATGGTAACTACAATTTCTTTGCTGATTCTCTTAATTTTTCTGATATAAACAGTTCCTTAAATACCGTTTTATTTAAACAAATAAGAATTGGATTAACATCATCTCATTCTTTTTATTCTTTTCAAAATGGTAGAGCAATTAACGAGTTTTATTGGAATGACAAAAACCAACCTTTACGATTTAGAAACGCAAGCGCTAGCGTTAGTAGCAGAATAACTCCTGACATGATAAAAGGCGCAACCAAATTACCAAAAAAAGACACCAAAGACGCGGATGAAGAAGAATTAGAACAGGTAAATAATAATCCTTGGAATTACTTTGATTTTGATATTCCGTGGTCGTTAAATTTCACGTATAATTTAAATTACAACAGCGAAATTCGAGGGAATGCAAATAAAACCACTAATAATAGAGTTACTGTGGGTGGTGATATCAATATAACCAGTGATTGGAAAATTGCGTATCAAACAGGGTGGGATTTTAATCGCAAAGAAATTGCTGGTTCACAATTTACGGTGGTAAGATCGTTGCATTGTTGGCAATTGGAATTCACATTTATTCCATCGGGCTATGGGAAACAGTGGTTATTTTCACTAAGACCCAAAAGTCCACTACTGAGAGATTTGAAATTAAACAAAACGGTTACCAGCAATCCCGCTTTGATTCAGATGCGCTAATTATCAAACATTTTTACTAATTAATTGTATACTATACCATGATTACTGTAGGACAAACCGCCCCAAACTTTAAATTATTTAATTCTGAAAAACAGGAAATCGAACTTAGTTCATTTCACGGAAAAAACGTTGTAATACTGTTCTATCCACAAGCTTTCACAAGCGTTTGCACAGTAGAATTATGTGATACTCGTGACAACTTGAAAGTATATGAATCATTGAATGCCGAAGTTCTTGCCATTTCTGTTGATTCGGTATTTACTCTCGATAATTGGAAACAACAACAAAATTTCAATTTCCATTTGCTCAGCGACTTTAACAAAGAAGTTAGCGAAGCTTATGGAAGTATCTATGAGAATTTCGCATTTGGAATGAAAGGCGTGAGCAAGAGAGCTGCTTTCGTAGTAGATAAAAATGGAGTGATACAATATGCGGAAGTATTGGAAAATGCAGGAGAATTGCCCAATTTAGAGGCAGTTAAATCCACCTTGCAGAACTTACAAGATTAATTTTTACGTCGTTCTACAATACTAATTTACACGTAAATTTGTGTTGTGAGCTTCTTCAAAATCGTAATAATTTTCGGAATTGTACTATGGAATTGTGCTGGATTAACGGCACAAGTACTTCCACACCAAGAATTCCGTGTTCGATATTATCTAAAGCAATCGGAATACTTAAAATCCAGTATTTTGGCGCCAAAATCGGTAAGAACTGAGAAATTTCTTGCCGATTTTTTCGTCATTTCTAACCCAAGTAATCACTCTCATGCTTCCTACGAATCCAACTATATGGATTCTCAATTCATTTTAACCACTTCTTTTCCCGTTTTCAGTCAATATAAAGGATTTGATACCATTATGGACATCACTGAAACGGTACAAACCAGGCCATTTTATATTGGTAGAAAAGAAGTTAGCAACAAAGAGTATAGACAATTTCTATCGGATAGTGCTAGTGCTATTTTTAAATCTTTAAACATCCCATTTTGGGCATTACTGCCGGATACTACGGTTTGGATA
>CAZKOM010000096.1:0-7990 GCA_964554385.1 uncultured Flavobacteriaceae bacterium
CCAAGTCCAATTCCTTCTCAAACCCAGTCTCAATCCGTAAATCATTTTGAGGGTGGTAAATGGTTAGGAATCGGTATTCTTTGTAGTCGGTAGCGCTGTCCGCCTGTTTGATTTTTTCCTGACGCGCAGAATCCGTCAATAACAAGAACGATAGCGCTTGCGCATATTGGTACTTTTGTGTGCTTGAATTTTGGATATTTTGAAGCACATCTACTATTACTGCATCGTTATTTACTACAACGGCTGGCGTTTCAGGAACCACGGGCTCTTCAGGCACAACCTCCGGCACATACGGTGGCACAATCCAATTTTCTAATAAAGAATCTGGCAAGGCACAAGCATAAAACCGGTTTTTGAATTTCCCCTGTCTATTGGATGAAAAATAGAAACGATCTCCTTTGCGCGCAGGACAAAATTCATCAAACGGTGAATTAATGGCCGGACCTGCATTTCTGATCTCTGTATTTAATAAATTGTAGAAATAAATGTCTTTACCTCCAAATCCGATATGACCGTTAGATGCAAACGCAATAATCTGCTCGGTAATGAACATAGGATTGGTTTCACTCAACATGGTATTCACCTTAGCACCAAGATTTACAGGATTCACGAGCGTTAGTTTACCTGATTTTTTATCGCGAAAAACCTCAGCCAAGAAAATATCGGCTTTGCCGCTGCCACCTTCCATATTAGAACAAAAAACGGCACTATTACCGGATGGCGAAAATGCCACATCGGAAACGGAATAATCCACGGAATTGATTCCAATGTTCTTCTCCACCACCTTGGAAACTCTAGGATCATAATAACTACGAAACACTTCCAAATTAAACTGATCGGTATTACTAACCCAACGAGCCGAATAGGTAAAGTATAGGTCGCCATTGGGATCGGCATAACTAATTTCGCGGTAACGCGAGGGGGGCAATTCTTCCAAGAACTTCCCTGCCAAAGGCTTGGTTTCGTCCAATGAATCCATCACCATGATGGATGGAAACGGTTTATCATCCACGGGTGAAATGGACGATCGCAGTCCACCGGTTCGATGCAGTCTAGCGTGGTAATACACTTTATTGGGACCAAACACCAGACCATGCGCGTCAACACTGTCTGCGATGGGTAATGCGGACACTTCGATGGTGCTTACGGGTTCAACCTGGGTGGTTAAAAAGGCAGGATCATTAAATTCACTGTATATGGCGCCATAGGAATAATCGGCTGCTTTCAGGGCCATGATTAGGCTATCTGCAAAGACTTTTTGACCCGCAGAGAGAGCCACTTCCACAACGTTTAATAGATCGGGAGCAGTTACGTTGCTGCTATATTTATTCATCCATAACTTGTATTCGGTTAAAGAAGAATCGTATTGGTGTAGTTTTCCTAAAGCGAAGGCATGGGCTTTCAGCTCGTCTGCTACTTTGATATCGCTTAGTTTGGAGTACATTTTTACCGCTTTTTTGTAGCGAGCATGTACCACATGTTCGGCCGCTGGTACAGGAACAGTTGACTGTTTTTTTAGTTTACGCGGAAACTCCACGGCGCTCAGGTGCAATAGAATCCAGATAAATAGGTACTCGGGTTTGATCATAACGATAATTACTGGTTTCGATTAATAATTTCTAGGTTCAATAAACATCTGCTTGCTAGGCTGATAAAACTTATAACTCACACCAAATTCGTGGCTGGAAAATGGCGTTTGACTGTCGTAAATATACCCACGTTCATAGCCATAATTGATCCACACAAATTCGTTGAATCGAACTTGCAATTGGTATACATTGGCGGTATTATTTCGTCTACCGTAGCCAAACATGATTTGGTTCTTGTAATAGAAATAGGCATTTGCATCAACATGAAATGGCAATCCGGCAAAATGCCTACCTTGCACCGTTACTTTTGCATCCCAATCTTTAGATAATTTTTGCAAATACCCCGTTGAGAAAATCATCATGGGTGCCGATGCATAATTGATATTGTATTGATTGATTTGTTCGTTGGCCATGATAGCATACTGCGGCATAGACGCACTCACAAAGTACTGTTTCCCGTACAACATTATTCCACCCCCTACCAAAGGTGTTTTGATGGTGTAATTGTTATCCACCAGGGAACCGTCATTGGGATCGTTGGCATTGAGTAAGGACAACTGCGCGTTGTAGCTAAATAATCCTACCCGAATTCCAGTAGAAACAAACACGTTTTTAGCCAATTGTTTGTGGTAGGCTAAATCGGCACCTACGGCGAATAAGGACAAGGGTTTGGCATTTTGAAATTTACCTACGCTCAGGGTTTGTAAGTTGATCCCCGCCGCAAAATCGCGATTTAGTGGAATTTGAGTGCCCACTACGTTCAATTTAGGCGAACCGGGAAAGTTTGCCCATTGGGATTTGGTAAGCGCATCCACTTGCACAGCGCGGTTCAACCCGTTATAGGCGGGATTCAACACCCCTGCTATTCGATCGTATTGATTGGCTAACCCCATTTGCTGTGCCGATAACGCAGGCCAGAAGCAGACGGAAGCCATCAAGCAGGCACCCATACTTAGTTGTTGTGCCAGTCTTTTTATAGTGTTCACAGTGTAATTTTTCACGTTTGAATTCATTAAGGTTTGATGTAAACGTTTCCTTTTGTTTGAGGACGGATGTAAACGGCTCCGGATTCTGTGTTGTGATCCAACACATAGAAATATAAGCCTTCGGTAAGCATTGAACCAAGGAAATAGCCCGGTCCACTTCGTTGTTTCCCATCCCAATCATTTTGATAGCCAATGGGGGATTGATAAACCACGTGCCCCCATTGATCAAATACGGTTACCATGGCTTTGGGATAATTACGTAATCCTTTGATGTAGAAAAGATCATTCACTCCATCCCCATTGGGAGTAAATATTTCAGGAATGGTAGTATTAGGATCTACAAAATCCATTATTTTATTTTTATCGGCATCCAACTCAGATTCCAACTTATCGTCTAATTCATCGTCGTCTGAATCTAAATCCAAGTAATTGGGGATACCATCTTTATCAAAATCGTTATTGGTTTCTACGGAATCTGCAATGAAGTCTCCGTCCGAATCCTCGTCGATCCAATTTCCATCGCCATCATCGTCTGGATCTAAGGTTCCTTCTTCTTGGTCTAATATTCTGTCTCCATCGGAATCCAGATCGCAATAATTATCAATTCCATCCGCGTCAAAATCACTATAATTTCTTAGAGTCACTGGATCAACTGTGGTATTCGCCTGTTCTACTGCATCGGAAATCCCGTCGTTATCGGAATCCAAATCGATAAATTCGGCAAGGCCATCGCCGTCATCGTATTTCACCTCCAATACATCGTATAGGTCACCAAACACACCCGTTGAACCATCTACATTGTCTTTGATGCCGTCTTTGTCTGTATCGATTCCATCGATTCTACCATCTTTATTTTCATCATACAATGCATAGGAAGCTTCGTAAAGATCAAATATTCCATCGTCATCGGAATCTTTATCCAACGAATTCATTACGCCATCATTATCTGAATCTACAAACCCAAGTAATGGCTCCCCTGCATCCAAGAATCCGTCGCCGTCATCATCCTTACCAAGTGCATCCAACACATCATTAATTCCATCGTTATCCGAGTCTAAATCCAATGAGTTAGGAATACCGTCTCCATCGGCATCGGCAAAGCCTTCTATCAAATCGGGGATTCCATCATTATCGGCATCTTCATCAATAGAATCTGGAATTCCATCACCGTCTGTATCGCCTTTTCCTTCCAACAAATCGATCACTCCATCGTTATCCGAGTCTTGGTCTCTCCAGTTACCAGTTCCATCGCCATCAATATCGGCCACGGTTTCTGTAACATCGTCAATTTTATCGTTATCGGTATCGGTATCAAGATAGTCATAGACTCCATCCCCATCGGTATCTGCGGGCAATTTACCAGTAAACGGAATTCCTTCAATTACATCGGGAATACCATCGGCATCGGAATCTACATCTCGATAATTGGCAAAACCGTCGTTATCCTGATCAAATTTTCCTTCTATGTCATCGGTAATTCCATCGTTGTCCGAATCACTATCCAACCAGTTCCCCAAACCATCGTTATCTTCATCAAAAAGTCCTTCCTCTACATCGGATAGATTATCATCATCCGAATCTAAATCCAACCAGTTGCCAAACCCATCCTTGTCTTTATCATTATTGGTTTCAATTAGATCGGAAATAAAATCCCCATCCGAATCGTCATCTAGATAGTTCGCAATTCCGTCGTTATCAAAATCTTCATTTTTCTCAATGGCGTCCGATATGCCATCGTTATCGGAATCTCCATCGCGGAAATCGGCAATTTTATCTCCGTCCGAATCAATTAATTCAATTTTACCGGAACCGTTTTCCAAGAAATCTGAAATACCATCATTATCCGAATCGGTATCTTGGTAATCCATGGCCAAATCCTTGTCTGTATCCACCGGAAGAATTCCTTCTCCATCGTTGGCTAATAAGGGAATACCCAGATTGGTTACATAAATTCTACCGGCACCAAATCTTCCGTTTTTATCGGCATCTGGACCGTTGCATTCGGTTACATCGAAAATCCTGTCGTCATCGGAATCCAAATCCCAAATATTGGGATATCCGTCTTTGTCTAGATCTTGTAATTCGCGTAAACCCAGGTTTTCAATTCGGTCCAATATACCATCGTTATCTGAATCCCAATCGAGGTAGTTTTTCACCCCATCCCCGTCAAAATCGGCACTTGTTTCCAAATAATCTGGTATTGAATCTCTATCGGCATCCCCTAAAAGAACGGTGACTTTTACGATGGGACCTGAATAATATTCGTTATATGAATCATCGTAGGCAAACAGTTCAACATAGTTATCTCCAAAATCGGCCGAAGTAAATATCGTCTTCGAAAGGAACACGGAATTCACCTTACAGTTATCGTAAATTTTTGCAATTACATCCGATGGTTTTAATTGAGCTACACCCAAAGTATCTATGTAAATGGTATCCGATTTTAACACCACCTGAGGAGGAATAGAATCAAATACGTAGGTGTAAAAGGGTTGAACCGCGATGTTGTTGTTTTTGTCGATAGCGTAGAAGGTAGATTGATTTAATCCGGTATTGGTGCAATCGAAGGTAGAATCATTGAAGTAGAAACTCTTAAATCCACAATTGTCGTAAGCGTAAGGCACAAAGGTATTGGCCTTTAGGTTTACGGTACCTTTATCATTAAAATACAAGGTTTGTGTCCAGGTTTTTAGTTTGGGGCTTAATGTGTCTGCAATGGTGGCATTAAACAGACGCGTACTGGTATTCCCCGAGGTGTCTTTTACGGTATATAATAATATTCGCTGCCCAACATCTGAGCAACTAAAGATAGTCTGACTAAGGCCTTTGAAAACGATACCACAGTTATCGTACGATCCTTTATCTACGTCTGATGGAGAGATGGAAGCTGTACCCAATGAATCCAAATAGATTTTGATATCCTGTGCTAAAATCACGGGGCGCATGGTATCGCGCACGGTAATGGTAATGTTACTCTTATTTACGTTTCCTGCTTTATCCGTGGCATAAAATTCTACCACATTGGGGCCTAGTTCCTTGCAATTAAAAATATTCTTGGTAAGTCCGATGGTTTGCAAATCGCAATTATCGGTAGAACCCAAATCAGCGTCGAAAGCAGAAGCCGCCGCCAATCCATTTTTATCCAAATAGGCGGTAATATTTCTGAATTTCAATCGAGGACGGGTAGTATCCTTCACCTCCACTTTGGCTTTAACAACAGTAGTGTTTCCTGAGATGTCGCTAACGGTGAAATTGATGATATTCTGTCCCAAATCGCTGCATGTAAATACCGATTTGCTTATGGATCGCGAGGCAATTTTACAATTATCAAAACTATTATCATCCACATCATCCGGTGTAATTACTGTAAACCCTTGGGAGGTCATGTAAACTACTGGAACTTTCACTTTTACGATGGGCGAAATGGTGTCGAAAACCGAAACTCGTACCGTAAGTGTTGAACTGTTATTGGATGAGTCTGTGGCTGTAAAGTTGATGGTATTGGACCCCACATTGGTGCAATTGAAGTAGTTCTTACTGATGCTTAGCGATTTAATTCCGCAATTATCTACTGTGCCATTATCTACATCGTTAGGTGTAATTAGCGCCTCGCCTGCTTTATTTAAATAGACGGAGATGTTCTTAATTTTAGCCACAGGTTTGGTGGTATCTAAAACGTTAATCAATACATTTCGGGTACTACGATTTCTAGAACCATCGAAAATTTCCAATCGAACGGATTGTTGACCACGTTGATGACAAACAAAACTGGTTGGATTTGCCGCGATAGAATCGATTCCACAATTATCGGTAGAACCATTATTTAACTGAGAAGCAGAAATACTCGCGGTGCCGCTGCTACCCAAATAGATGTTAACCGATTGGGAGTTCAGCACGGGTTTGGTGGTATCTCGTACATACACGGTGGTATTAACTTGTTGAGTATTTCCATTGATATCTGTAACGGTAACTTGAACGGTATTGGATCCGATATTACCGCAGGTAAATTGTGTTTTGGATAATACGATACTCGATATGCCGCAATTATCGGTGATTGAAGAGTCTACTTGGGACACGGCCAATGTGGCTAAGCCCGAAGTATTAAGGTACAAGGTAGGTTTCTTTAACAACACTACTGGCTGGATACCATCGATGTTGGGTAAGGATACATTGATGGTATCTACACAGTTGTTTTTATCCTTTACTGTGAGCGCATACAATCCATCAATTAAGTTATTGAAGGTAGCTTGTGATTGAAACGCAGACGTGTTATTTTGATATTGGTAGGGTGTTATTCCACCGGTTGCTTTCAACACGATAGAACCTGTTGTATTCCCAGCACAAACGGGATGTGTTTTGGATTGCAGGGTTAAATTCAACGCGGTGGGTTGTCTGATGATCACGGAATCTGAAAAAGTACACTGATTCGCATCCTTCACGGCGTAATTATAAACACCGGCCGATAAACTACTCAGCGCGGCTGTTGCGCCTACAACAGACCCAGAAATATCCGTCCATTCATAATTAAACGGAGAAGTACCTCCAGAAGCCAATATTGAAGCACTACCGTTGTATCCATTACATAGTGGATATACAACCGATTCGCTAACCTTTAATAGCGATGGTTCGGTTATTGTAACCGTGGCAGAATCCTTACAACCATTTGCATCCGACGTAGTTAGTTTATATTGTCCAGCAACCAAAGAGTTCATTTGGGTTCCAGTATTGGGGGTGTATCCCGCAGGTCCCGTGTGGTAATAATTCCATGGATAGGTACCACCTGAAACCAAAATGGTAATAGAACCGTTAGCATCGCCTTTGCACTTCGCATTGGAAGATGTGTAATTCAATTCCAAATCTGTAGGCTGATGAATCGGAAGCGTTGCAGCGAGTTTACAAGAATTTGAGTCGGTAACCGTAAGCGTATACGTTGCAGCGATTTTATTGGTTAAGGATGCGGTTGTTTCTCCTGAACTCCAGGCAAATTTGTATGGCAATACTCCACCACCGATGGTAGTGGTAATTTTCCCATTATTTTCACCATAACAACGAACGTCGGTAACTAACGCCGAGAGAGTAAGGGCTTTAGGTTCGTGGATATAGGCCGAAAGAGTATCTTCACAACCCTTAGAATCCGTAACTTTTAATTCATATTTGCCTTTGTAGAGATTGAGGGGATTTGCCGATCCTGAAGAATAAGAAGGCCCAACCCAATCGTATGTGTACGGGCTATTCCCGCCCGAAATTTGGGTGTAAATATTTCCTGTATTTCCACTGGCACATGCTACATGATATATATCTTTCAAAATAACATCCAACACCGCAGGCATACCTACCGTGGCGGTATGGGTTATGAAACAACCATTAGCATCGGTAATTTTCACCGAATAGGAGCCATTAATCAGACTTGATGGC
>CAZKOM010000097.1:0-7923 GCA_964554385.1 uncultured Flavobacteriaceae bacterium
GGTGAAGAGATATGTGGTTCTTCTTCGCTGCAAAACTGATAAATGGAAGAGGTTGTTTGGGATCACAGTGATATCCATTGGCATATAAAGAATGCGGAACAGCAAACGACACCATACCATAACTAATACATGGAGTAAAACCTACCGGTAGGTTTGTAGACAATAATCGATAAAGCTCTCGCAAACAAGAAATTCGATCTTCATCACTTTTATTGATTAAATCGTTTATATCCGATGGAATATTTGTCATTTTATCAAACTATTTTAAATACAAAAAACTAAGCAAACAAACAGTCCTCACACTTGTAAAATTCCTGGATGGAATGTCTCTACCGGTGCGTGATTCGCGGCTTCAATACCCATAGATATCCATGTTCTTGTCTCCATGGGATTGATAATAGCATCAACCCATAATCTCGCAGCAGCATAGTACGGGGTGGTCTGATTTTCATAACGTTGAGTAATTTTATCCAACAATGCCTGTTCTGCTTCAGGTGTAATTTCCTCGCCTTTGCTTTTCAAACTCGCTTTTTCGATTTGTAATAATGTTTTTGCCGCCTGTTCGCCGCCCATTACTGCTATCTTAGCTCCAGGCCATGCCACAATTAGTCGTGGATCGTACGCCTTTCCACACATGGCATAATTACCAGCTCCGTAACTGTTCCCCATGATTATGGTAAACTTTGGCACCGTGGAATTGCTTTGTGCCATCACCATTTTTGCTCCGTCCTTAATGATTCCACCCTGCTCACTTCTACTGCCAACCATAAAACCAGTTACATCTTGCAAGAAAACCAAAGGAATTTTCTTCTGATTGCAATTCATTATAAATCGAGCTGCTTTATCAGCACTATCGCTATATATAACCCCGCCAAATTGCATTTCTCCCTTCTTGCTCTTTACCACCTCTCGGTTATTGGCAACAATACCTACTGCCCAACCATCAATTCTTGCGTACCCGCATAATATTGATCTACCATATCCCTCCTTGTATTGTTCAAATTCGCTGTTATCCACCAATCGCTCAATAATCTCGATAGTCTTATACGGTTTTGTTCTTTCCGATGGTAATAAACCCCATATCTCCTCCATCTTTTTAGTAGGTAAAACCGGTTTTACACGATCAAATCCGGCTTCTTCATACTTGCCGATTTTATTCATTATATAACGAATCCTATTTAAACAGGCCTGATCCGTTGGAAATTTATCATCAATTACACCCGAAATTTCACTTTGTGTAACTGCTCCACCCAATGTTTCATTGTCAATATCTTCACCAATGGCAGCCTTTACCAAATAACTGCCCGCCAAAAATATACTTCCAGTACCTTCAACAATCAACGCTTCATCACTCATAATGGGTAAATAAGCACCTCCAGCAACACAACTTCCCATCACCGCGGCAATTTGTGTAATACCCATTGCACTCATCTTAGCATTATTTCTAAACATCCTGCCGAAATGCTCCTTGTCCGCAAAAATCTCATCTTGCATCGGCAGAAAAACACCGGCGCTATCCACCAAATAAATGATAGGTAACCGATTTTCCATTGCTATTTCTTGCGCTCTGAGATTTTTCTTTCCCGTAATCGGAAACCAAGCACCCGCCTTCACCGTAGCATCGTTTGCCACTATTACGCATTGTCTACCTTCAACATAACCAATACCTGCCACTACGCCTCCCGCCGGACATCCACCTTGTTCTGGATACATATCATACCCGGCAAATGCACCAATTTCAATCCACTTGCTATCTTTATCTCGAAGAAAATCGATTCTTTCCCTCGCCAGAAGTTTTCCTTTTTCCTTTTGCTTGGCCGCCGCCTTGGCACCACCCCCCTGTGCAATCTTATCCAAACGAGCTTTCACTAAATCCCATTCCTGCTTGTTCAAATCTTCGTTTTTATTAAATTGAATATCGGTATTGGACATAGCCTCAAATTTACGAATAAACCCAACCAATTTCCTTGAATCCCTAACATAGGCTCTTCTAAACAATCATTTTCTTAGACAAAAACCAAGAAAATTATTAAATCAATTGTTCCCGAAAACTCTAATATTTCTGCTGAAATTTGAGCCATACTCCAACCTAGTTTATAGTCATTTTCAAATAAAACAAGGAAAATCAATATTTTTATACTACCTTTGCAGCGCTTAATTCTTTAGAGCGATTTCTAGCGGCATGCAAGTGCATGTCACACAAATGCGGAACCCGGCTCAAAAGTCTTTCGCATTAATACTAAAAAATGAGTACATTCCAAGACTTAGGGCTTATTAAGCCCCTGTTAGCTGCTATCGAAAAGCAAGGCTACCAAAACCCCACGCCCATCCAAGTTCAGGCCATGCCTGTAATTCTTCAACACCGCGATTTGTTTGCTACCGCTCCAACAGGAACAGGAAAAACTGCAGCCTTTGCTATTCCAATCCTTCAGAGCATCATTCAAAACCCACAAAAGAAAACCCACGCCTTAATCTTAGCACCAACCAGAGAGTTGGCTCACCAGATTTCGGATAACTTTAAGAAATACGCTAACGGTACAAATTTAAAAATGGCCTTAGTTTATGGTGGTGTTTCTCAAATGCGTCAGGTAGACGAAATTCGCCGCAATCCACAAATTATTATCGCCACCCCAGGTAGATTATTGGATCTTATTGAACAAGGATATATCGATCTTTCTGCTATTCAAACCTTTGTTTTAGACGAGTGCGACCGTATGTTAGACATGGGTTTCATTAACGATATCCGTGAAATCGGCAATCTTATCAAAACAGAAAATTTGCAAACTCTGTTATTCTCGGCAACCGCTTCTTCCGAAATTAGAAGATTGGCTGCTGATATGTTGAAAGACCCTGCATCTATTGATATCGCACCAGAAAGTCACCAAAAACCAAAAATCGTTCAGCAAGTTTACCCAGTTGACAAATCCAATAAATATAAGCTTCTAAAAGATATATTAGAAAGTTGGGAAGTAGATTCCATGTTGATTTTCACAAAAACAAAACATGGTGCCGATCGTTTGGTAAACTACTTAAACAAAGATAATTTCTTCTCGGTAGCCATTCATGGAGACAAGAGCCAAAGGGAAAGAACCAAAAACCTCGAATTATTTAAACGTGGTAAAGCTCAGCTTTTAGTTGCAACCGACGTAGCCGCTCGTGGAGTAGATATTAAGGAACTAAATTACGTTTTAAATTATGATATGGCCCTAGACACCGATACCCATACTCACCGTATCGGTAGAACAGGTAGAGCAGGCGCCGAAGGTACAGCCATATCCTTCTGTGATGATCAAGAAGCAAGGTTCTTACGAGATATCCTTAAAGAGCATGGACAAGATTCTATGACCATGATGAATCACGATTACTTTATCGAAATTCCTTGGCAGAAGCATCCACGCAGAAATGAATCTGCAGGACGAAGTTCAAATTCTCGCTTCTCTAACCGTGGAAGTAACGAAGGCAGACAGTTCGAAAATAGAAAATTCGATAATAAAAACACCGATTCAAGAGGTTCAGAAAATAGAAGCGCCGATAATAAAAGTTCCGATAGATCCTATAATAAATCCAACAGACCTAATCGTTTTGGAGATCACCAAGGGTTTGGCAAAAACAAATCGGAAAGAAATAGCCGTGAATTCCGTGGAACTGAGATGAACCAATTGTCTAAGCCTAAGAACTATGATAAGAATT
The DNA here is from genome assembly GCA_964554385.1 of uncultured Flavobacteriaceae bacterium. Lineage (GTDB taxonomy): Bacteria > Bacteroidota > Bacteroidia > NS11-12g > UBA955 > JAGKXC01. The sequence continues at coordinate 3,691 of CAZKOM010000097.1, forward strand.
TCGACCAAGTTGAATTCATTATCATGGACGAATTAACAAAAGAAAGAAGCTCAGAAAGACCTTCCAACTCAGATAACAAATTCAACTCTGGAAACAGATTTGGTGATCGCTCAAGAAATGATAGAGGTAATTCTCGCGGTTCTAGAGGTTCTTTCGGTGGAAATAGAAACAATGACGGTAGACCTTCTCGTGGCAGTAATGGTGGTCAAAACTTAGACCCAGCCGCAAGAAATGAAGTATTTGGAAAACCTAGAAGAAACGAAAATGGCGGTGGATTTGGAAGAAACACAAATTCTGAAGGCGGCCGCGGAAGAGATGCTAATGGCACAAGAGGATTTGGAGCTTCAAGCAGTAACGACAGACCAAAACGAAATTATGGTGGGGGTAACTCCTTTGGAGGTCAATCTTCTTTTGGAGGGAATTCCAATGGGGGAAATAAACGCAGAAAAAACCCAGCTGGACACAAAAACAAATTCAAAGCGAGCTCATTCTAATTAAAAGAGATTCTAAAAAAGGCCTTCTTTTTACAAAGAAGGCCTTTTTTGTTTATTGTAGCGTTAATCAAACGTGCTAAGCTGCATCAAATTACCTAAAAATAATATTGTAGAATACAAACGTCCACCTTAATTACTGACTGAATGATTAATCTCACTTTCGCTTGTATTCCTTACAACCAACAACAGAACAAATTGGACATTCCGCCATATTATGTCCACGCGCCGGACAATATTGCCTGCCAAAAAATATAATTTGTAAATGCGCTTTATTCCATAATTCTCTTGGAAACAACTTTTTTAAATCCTGTTCTGTTTGTTCCACATTTTTTCCGTTGGTTAAACCCCAACGCGTGCCCAATCGATGGATATGAGTATCCACGGGAAATGCAGGCACTCCAAAAGCCTGACTCATCACCACTGAAGCGGTTTTATGTCCAACTCCAGGTAACTCTTCCAATGCTTCAAACGTTTGAGGGACTTCACCTTGATATTTATCCAATAATATCTGTGAAAGATTCCAAATTGCTTTACTCTTTGCAGGCGACAAACCACATGGTTTAATAATCTCGCGTATTTCTTCAATGGTTAATTGCACCATTGCCTGAGGTGTATCCGCTTTTGAGAAAAGAAAGGGTGTAATTTGATTTACTCGCTCATCTGTACATTGTGCCGATAATAATACAGCAATTAACAGCGTATAGGCACTGTAATGATCTAAAGGAATGGGTGTCTCTGGGTATAATCGCTCCAAAGTATCAATGATAAACTGAGCTTTTTCCTTCTTTTTCATTAAAACAATTGATAATAATATTTGTCTGAAGATAGACTATACAAACTCAGAATTCTTCTTATTTCCTCCGCATAATAAGGCTTACCAACCATCATTGAACATTCATTCTTTAATACTACCTCTTTAGTAAGTTGATGCTGAATTATTACCGATTCCACTATCCCTTTCTGAATATTCCAAGTCCAATTAATTTCTCCTAGATCAGGGGTACTAATTTGTTTTGTTACCGAAAAACTGGGAGAATAACCAAAAATCCATGAATCAAGTGCAAACTTACTGGATACCAATTGATTAATACTCTCTTGTTCCTCGTTAGACAACCCACCAAACTTCGTTCCATATAATACTTCAAACCCGGCTTTTAATTCGGCCAAAACATATTTCATGTCTCTATATTTTGGAAAATGATCACCCAGATTCGTTACGGTAGATCGATTACTTTTTACTGCTTTATCAATGTAAGTTCCCGTGGCATGTAAAGTTCCCCCAAGTGCATTTAAATTAGCATTAAACAACAGTGTTCCGTGATGTAAAACTCTTCGGCCTTGTTGGTAAATATGTTGCGCATTTCCGCTTATTTTATCGGAACCAAACAACAAATCATGCCGAACCGAATAAGTGGTATCTATTCCCATACCATTCAAAACCGTTCTCACTGGCTCCAAAAATTGCTTGTAATCAACGGCCTTATCTAAACTATCTCCAATAGGCTGGATAAAAGTAAAATTTACATTGCCCAAATCATGAAACACCGTACCACCACCAGAAATTCTGCGTGCCGGAGCAATGCCATTTTGTTTACAATATTCAACATTAATCTCGGCACAAATATTCTGATGTTTACCGCAAACTACGGCTTTGCTACTACGCCAAATAATTAAAATACTTTCAGAAGTTTGATGCAAGAAAAAAGCTTCTGCAGCTAAGTTAAAGTAAACATCTAGACTGTCTAAATCAATCAGCCTCATGCACTAGGAATTAGTTTTCCGATTGCGTTTCAACTCAAAATTCTGACCCAAATACACTTTCCTGACCAATTCATCTCCCGCTAAATCCTCGGCTGTACCTTGCTTTAATAATTTACCCTCAAACAACAAATATGCTCTATCCGTAATCGATAATGTCTCCTGAACATTGTGATCAGTAATTAAAATCCCAATATTCTTCTCTTTTAACTTCCATACAATTTGCTGAATATCCTCTACAGCGATTGGATCAACACCTGCAAATGGCTCATCTAATAGAATAAACTTTGGATCAGTTGCTAACGCCCTTGCAATCTCCGTTCTTCGTCGCTCTCCTCCCGAGAGTACCTTACCTAAGTTTGTTCTTACTTTACCCAGTCCAAATTCGGCAATCAATTGCTCCAATTTTTCCTTTTGCTGAACCTTGGACAAAGAAGTAGTTTCTAAAATTGCCTGAATATTATCTTCTACACTCAATTCTCTAAATACCGATGCTTCTTGTGGCAAATAGCCAACACCCGATTGCGCCCTCTTATACATAGGCCACCGTGTAATTTCATCACCTTCTAAAAAAATTCCACCTTCATCGGGTTGCACCAATCCAACAAACATATAAAACGTTGTGGTTTTACCCGCGCCATTGGGACCCAACAAACCAACAATTTCTCCTTGATTTACTTCTACCGAAACATCGTTAACAACGCGCTTAGCGCCATATTGCTTTACTAAATGAGTGGATTGAAGTTTCACAAATGCAAAGATATTAATTTATTATCCCTATTTAAGATGCAAAATAAAAACAAAAAAGGCGGTATCGCGCCGCTACAACCTATTGTCCTTGCTGCCTTCCGGCCCTGGGGAATTGAACAGGGAGCTGGCCGTACCGCCACTGCAAAAATAGGCAACTACGCGCTATTTTCTACTAAACAACATAAAAAATAGTGGAATAATCCCGCTACAAACCAACCAATTGGTCAATAATGCTATCGGCAGAAATTCCCTCAGCCTCTGCCTTGAAATTCCTTACAATTCTATGCCTTAATACCCAGCGAGAAACCGCTGCTACATCTTCGTAATCAACGGAAAATTTACCACGCATTAATGCCTTGCATTTTGCTGCTAATATCAAATTCTGACCCGCACGAGGTCCAGCACCAAATGAAATATATTTCTTTGTTACCTCTGGAGCAATGGACTCTGAAGGTCGAGTTTTATGCACCAATCTAACCGTCATCTCAAAAACGTTATGCGGAACTGGCACTTCTCGCACCAATTTCTGAAAACGCATGATATCTGTAGCATCCAAAATCGCCTCAGATTTCCCCGAACTAGAGCCTGTCGTTTGCTTTAAAATCGAAACTTCCTCATCAAACTTCGGATAATTAAGATTAACCTGAAACATAAATCGATCCAATTGGGCTTCCGGAAGTGGATAAGTACCCTCTTGTTCAATAGGATTTTGTGTAGCAAGTACAAAAAAGGGTTCGTCTAAATTATATTCTTTCCCCGCTGCCGTTACTTGCCTCTCTTGCATCGCCTCCAGCAGAGCTGCTTGAGTTTTAGGCGGAGTTCTATTAATTTCATCGGCCAAAACAACATTAGTAAAAATTGGGCCTTTTATAAATACGAATCTTCTAGAATCATCCAAAATTTCACTGCCAATGATATCGGAAGGCATTAAATCCGGAGTAAACTGTATCCTGCGAAAATCCAAATGCATCGATTGAGACAAGGTCTTAACCAGCAATGTTTTAGCTAAACCAGGAACACCTACCATCAAAACATGTCCATGACAAAATATTGCTGTGATTAACGCATCAACTACCTCTTCCTGCCCAACAACAACCTTTGCAATCTCTTGTTTTAATGCCTCAGTCTTCAGCGTGAATTCTTTGGCCAACTGAACTATATCCTGATTATCCATTATCCCATTTCTTTATAAAGTCACACTCCAAATTCCGCATATTTATCCGTATATACG
>CAZKOM010000098.1:0-7709 GCA_964554385.1 uncultured Flavobacteriaceae bacterium
GCCGGATACTACGGTTTGGATAAGCCCCAAAATGTATAATGAGGCTTACAAAGATTACTACTTTAGGCACCCGGCTTTTGATGATTATCCGGTTGTGGGTGTATCGGCAATTCAAGCCAAAGCGTATTGCCAATGGCTAGGCTTAAAATTTCAATTCTCCTTGCCCATCGGTATCATGGATAATTATAGAATTGAAGGCGATTTACCCACAAGTGCGGAATGGTGCGCGGCATACGATGTATGTATTCAAAAGCCCAGTTATTCGGCACTGAAGGAGCGATTCCCAAAGAGTAGAAATATCGGCTCAGTAAACCATTACTCCCTGTTAACTTTATTGGGTGGTAAGCAAAACTATATCATCAACACCTATGGATTAACCACTGCAAGAGGAGTTAAAGTCTATCATTTCAATGGAAGCACTCAATTTATAGATGATAGTTATGAGATGCTGAACACCACGAATCAAGGTGGTTTCCCAAGTAAGAACTGGCCGCAAGTGTATCATTTCTTAGGAAATGTTGCTGAATGGACCAGTTCACCTGCTTTAGGACATTTGTACAACAACAAAACTTGGGTTTACAACGTTTCGGGAACACTGGTACCCAATGCCTACCAGAGTGCATCGGCATTTGATTTAAGCACCTATTTATATGGCGAAACGGCGATGCAAAATCATTATTTGATTAAGGGAGGAAGTTTCCACCAAGATTTTTATTATACCGAACCTTTTGCAGCAGAATTTATGCATAAAAACGATGCTTCCTACCATGTTGGGTTTCGTCCGGTACTTCGTTTTTATAAAAATTAAGTTTCAGTTAAGACTTTTCTTCCAAAAAATTCAATTTCAAGCAATAAAACGTCAATTTAACACTTTTTAGTTATTGTTATTTTGACACTTGTTTAATTTTTCTTTATATTGCTAGCCAAATTATTACAGCCTATGTTGTTTTTATACCGCAAGTCGATGCGAATGCTTGTATTTACTTTAACAGTTATGTTAGCAAATCTGGCGAACGCACAAATTGGAGAACCTGCGCCTGTGCCGCCTACCGGTAATGTGCGTGGTTTAGTAACCGATGCTTCAACCAAGAAGCCTTTATCGGGTGTAACAGTGGAAATTTATGGAACGAATTTTAAAACTACGACCAACAATGAAGGTTGGTATCGTTTTGACGAAGTGCCCGTTGGTTCTTACTCAATAGTTTTTTCTAAGGAGCAAATGGAAGATGGACTTGCTAAGTTTTCCATCGTTGCCAATAACACTGTTACAATAAATCAATCACTTCAATCGGGCATCACCCAAATGGATGATATTGTGATTGTTGGATATGGAAGACAAAACAGAAGAAATGTTGTAGGATCTATATCTACCGTATCAGGGAAAGATATTACAGACATGCCAGCACCCAGCTTCGAGGCCGCTTTGCAAGGAAAGGCAAGCGGTGTTCAAGTAATTGTGGGAAGTGGTATGGCTGGTAGTGCTTCATTAATAAGAATTCGTGGGGCAAGCAGTATTTCTGCTGCTGGGGATCCGTTGTATGTAATTGATGGTATTCCGGTTACACAAGATTATTTCATGAATCGGGCGAACGGTTCTAATTACGGTGGCGGATTTAACAACAACCCTCTTGCCAGTATCAACCCGGATGATATCGAAAATATTGAGATTCTTAAGGATGCCGCAGCCACCAGTATTTATGGTTCACGCGGTGCCAACGGGGTAATTTTAATTACTACTAAAAGAGCACGCAAGAAAGGATTGAAGTTTGATGTAAGTGCACGTTGGGGGAATTCAAACCCTACACGCAAACCCGATATGTTAACCGGACCAGAATGGCTACAATTGTATCAAGAAGCTTGGCAAAACGACGGAAGAACGGGCAAACCGGACCTTTCCTTGGTAGGTGTACGAATGTCTTGGGATCAAGCGCAAAAGGTAAATACAAATTGGGTAGACCAAGTAATCGGAACTGGATTCAAACAGAATTATAATGTTTCTGGCAACTATGTGGGTAAAGGATTCGCACTAAAAGGTATCCTATCTTATGACGACAATGGAAGTTTCATCATCGGAAACAGTTATAAGCGTATTTCAGAACGAGTAAATATGGATATCAAACCCATGAAGGGCGTGAATCTTCAATTATCACATTCCTTGAGTCAGGGTACCAATAACCGTGTTGATGCCTCTTGGGCTGGTGGATTAGGTAGCGCAATGAGCTGGATGCTACCCATTTATCCTTTGGAACCCTTGTACGATAGTGCTTCAAAAAGCTACATAACTCCGGTTGGGTTGCATACTATACGTGATCTAAAGAATTGGAGATCCGTGGAAATCAGAACCATCAATAATGCATCCCTAAGTGTGGATGTTGCTAAAGGCTTGGTATGGAATGCCAGTGGAAGTTATGATTATATGGATTATAACGAGCACTTATACGAGCCTGCACAATTGATTAAGTATTACAATAACAACTATGTTCAGCAAGGAAATGCAAAGTGGTTCCCTACCTGGACGCGCAACGCAAACTACTACACTACCTTGCAATACAACAAGCAATTGTCAGATAAACACAGCATCGGGGCAATGGTTGGTCATGAATTCCAAAGTAGCATCAGTCGAGGCAAATACGTTGAAAATTTCGATGCAACAGCGTCTATTGATAAGAGCCCTATCGACCCTTCTGCTTTTATAACCGATAGCTCAAGACAAGCCACTGCCGTGCAATTTGGTAGAACGCCATATGAATGGGCATTTATTAGTTATTTCGGCAGATTTAACTACAGTTTTAACAACAAATTAAATTTCCAAGTTACAAGTAGATGGGACGGAAGTTCTCGATTTGGTAGAAATAATCGATATGGTTTCTTTCCAGCCGCCGCAATTGGTTACATATTAAGCGAAGAGTCCTTTATCAAATCCCAAAAATGGATTAATTTCTTAAAACTAAGGGCTGGAATGGGAAAATCAGGCAATGCGAACTTCGATAACTATGCCCGATGGGGAACAATTACTCCTTCTAGCAATTTACCGAGATATAACAATCAGCCTACGTTAGCTCCAGCAAGATTAGAAAATCCGAATCTTCGTTGGGAGTCAACCACCAACTTCGATGCTGGTATCGAATTTGGTATTCTAAAAAATAGAATTTCCGGTGATATAACTTATTATAATAAAGTTACATCCGATGTAATTATGAATGTTGCCATACCCGTTTCCACTGGATTCGGTAATTTCTATGACAACGTGGGTGAAATCACCAATCAGGGTGTGGAATTTTCTTTAAAAACGATAAATATTCGCAACCGTAATTTTAATTGGACAACCAATTTTAATATCGCCAGAAACGAAAATAAAATCACCTCAATAGGTATCTATACTCCAGATGCCATTTCAGGTGGAACCAACGATACTCGCGTAGTTGTAAATCAACCCGTGGGCACCAACTTCTTGGTGCGTTTCTCGAGAATCGATCAAGCTACTGGAGCCCCTATTTATTTAGATATCAACGGTAATGAAACTACCAAATGGGATCCAGCAAATCGTGTTGCCGTAGGTAATGTGCTGCCTAAAGCTTTCGGAAATCTAGGAAACACAATCACCTACAAGGGCTGGGAATTAAATGCTAACATGTATTTCAACTGGGGCGGTAATATCTACGAAAGTTCATTGAAACGTCAAGTTTCCTTAATGACCGATTGGAACATGGATCGCCGAGTAGTAGATCGTTGGAACGGTCCTGAGGACAATAATGCAATTTATCCTCTAATGACTCTAAATACGTTTAACCATGGTTCAACTACACCGTGGATTAATACGGACATGTGGTTGCAGGATGGCTCCTATATACGTTTAAGAACCATCAGTGTATCCTATAAATTACCCGCTAAGTGGTTAAAGCAAAGTAAATTTGATGCTGCGCGTGTCATGTTGGTAGGCACCAACTTACTCACTTGGACACGTTACACAGGAATTGACCCTGAAATTGCCAGGGATTTTGAAAACGCTACCGACAGAAATATGAGTGGTAGCATTACCTATTTAACCACACCGCAAGAGAAGAGTGTGAGCATTCAATTAAATTTAAGCTTCTAATAGTTACAGACGATGAAAAAATCAACCATAAAAACAGCATTATTCGCAACTATTTTGGGAATTAGCGCTGTATCTTTTACTAGTTGCGATAAATGGATTGAGACGCCTCCACCCAATGAATTGGTAGCAGATAGTGCCATTAAAACGGCCGATGATTTGCAACGATTATTGAATAGTAGTTATAATGAAATGGCAAATACATTTGGCGGATTTTCACAAATGATGAGTGAAATGATGTCCGATAATTTAACCATACCCAACAACAACGATTTACGCGAAGTTTACACTCATAATGTATTATTTTTCAACTCCACTTCGGGTGGGCATTATGCAAATTTATACCGAATCATTTTCCGAGCGAACTTCGTTCAGGATAACATGAATAAAGTATCTTTAACCGAAGAGGAGAAAAATAGATTTACCGGGGAAATCAAATTTTTACGCGCCCTATCCCACTTTCAGGCAGTTCGATTGTATGCCCATCCTTACGGATATACTCCTGATAATTCGCATCCAGGAATTGCTATTGTGACATCGGCATCCACCAAGTCTCAAGCAAGAAAATCCGTAAAAGAAGCTTACGATGCTATTTTAGCGGATTTAAATGATGCGCAACAGCTGCTACCAACGGAAAACGGGAACTACGCAAACCGTTATGCGGCAAAAGCGCTATTGGCTCATGTTTACTTCCAAATGGGTCAATACGGAAATGCTGCTTCCGCAGCTACCGAAGTTATTGAAAGTGGTAAATACCAATTATCGGATACTGTAAATTTGTTTACACCAAAAGCTTCCAGCGAATATATTTTTGCAATAATCAGCACTAGTGCCAGTGACAAGCGCAGTGGAGGTTATAGTGATAACTATTCACCTGGAAATCCTACTTGCCAAATGGATAGAGCATTTTATGCATCGATTGCAGATACTTCGGATCTACGCCAAAAAATGCTAACCAAGGTTAATGCAGGTGCAGCAAATGAATTTATTAAATCCGAAGCGTTCAATGCTCCATTCTTTGATGTACCAATCTTACATTTAACACAAATGCATTTGATTAGAGCTGAGTCATTAGCCAAAACCGGATCAGACCTAAGCAAAGCGATTGATGATATAAACGCGATTATTGGAAGAGCATATTCCAACGATTCGAGAAAATTGGATGTGAGTGCAACCGCCAATGATATCATTGCAGAAACGCGTTATCAACGAAGAATAGAATTGTTATTTCAAGGCGACAGAACCCATGAAATTAAACGTCTTGGAGCCATCGAAGGTGAAAAAATGTTTGTAAGAGGACACGAATGGAATTGTCCCGGCTTTATGTTACAATTTCCAATCACCGAACAAACTGCCATATTTGAAATTAATCCAACAGGAGGATGTAACTAATGAAACACACTAAATTATTCATATTTATTGCAAGTGCAGTTATTTTGTCCGCACTACAAAGCTGTAAACCCGAGAAAAAAAGTCTGGATCCGGCTCCAAGTCAGACAGATGGTCTAACAAAATCGGCCTGGATACTTTTTAAGGTTGATCAAATTGACGTTAATAAACAGTTAGCTTTTGTAGAGAGCGACACTCTATTAGATGTAAGCGATGTGTACATTGATGGCAACCCCATGGAGGTAAGTTTTACTGCTACGGGTGATTTCACTATCAACCCAGGTTCTGGGAGTTTATTATTTCCCAAACAGTCTGGAAAATGGGAGTTTAATAACGCCGATTATCCCAGTGCCATTATTTTCGAAAAAGGATTGCCTGAAGAATCTACCGTTACCTTATTAAAACCCGTTAGACCCCGCGATCCTAACCTAATCTTGAAATTCAATAAAACGTGCGGAGGGAAACGCACAGTAAGTTATCATTTATGGTTCATGCGCAAATAACAAATTCATGAAAATTACAAAATTATTCACCGGAATATTTAGTTTGATGTTCACATCAACACTAGTTAATACTGCAAATGCACAAAAAGCATGGGCTACACCAGATCCAATCAATCCTAATGATTCAATTACCATTTGGGTTGACTTAAAGAAATGCGAATTCGCAGGAGCTGCCAATATGTTGGGGGCTACGCAACCTGTTTACATGTGGACTTGGATGCCCAAGGAACACCCAGCGGGTCATCCTTTAAATAATGGAAAGTGGAATGAAAGTAACGAAGCGCTAAAATTAAATCACTTTGGAGATGATGTATATTATTTCCGCATGATTCCAACCCAATTTTATGAAGTCTCTGCTGGTGATTTATATGCGAAAGATATCTCTTTACTCGTAAAATTCAAGGATGGTGCGGCTGGTGCCAATGGTAGCGAATGCAAAACCGAGGATTTGAAAATTGATTTTGTTGCTCCTGTTTCGGGCCCAGAAAAAGTTTCCTGTTTCCCCTCGCGCAAAACGAAAGACACACTAAGTATTAGCGGAAATGATGTGTTTACCGTCATATACGATAGAAATATTGAAGACAAAGACTCACTAAAGAACAAAGAAGATTTTTACGTATTTATTAAGGCAAGAACGGGTGCCAATAGTTTTATCACCATTGCAACCAATGAAAAGACTACGGGGAATTTTGATCAACTAGCGATGAAAAATTTAGGAAATGGTAAATTTAAATTTAGCATTATTCCTAATAAATTTTTCGCTCCCTACAATCCCAATAATGCCAAAATCCTATCTCTTCAAATTCGTATTGTTCGAAAAAAAGTGGTGAACCAAAACGACATGGTAGATGGACCTAATCCATCAGCACAATTTGGTGGATTTTATGAATATTGGTTAAATACAAATTGCGAATAGTTTACGCACGCTACAAAATTGCTAGGCAATCTAATTGTAGCCTTCGTATAGTTTTAGGATGAATAAAAAAGGCAACATAAATGTTGCCTTTTTTATTTGTTAGTCTACTAGAATCATTAACTATTTCAATCTCATTCTTCGTAGATACAAAATACACGTTCTAAATATACTTAGGCGTCTAGACCTAGGAAAAGACTACTCAAAGTCCTTCAATTTCAACTTCATTTTTAATTAAATCATCTAATGACTCTCGCTTTCTAATTAAGTGCGCCTTCCCTTTGATAACCATAACCTCTGCCGGTCGCAGTCTCGCATTATAATTATTACTCATCGTAATACCATAAGCCCCAGCATTGGCAATTCTTAGTATATCTCCTTCCCTAACTTCATTCAACTTACGATCATAGCCCAAGGTATCTGTCTCACAGATATACCCTACTACACTATATAACCGCTCAATGCCATCCGGATTACTTACGTTTTCAATATGGTGATAAGCATCATAAAACATAGGCCGTATTAGGTGATTCTGACCGCTATTTACACCCACAAAAACAGTAGACGTGGTTTGTTTAATAACATTGGCTTTAACCAGCAATGAACCCGCCTCGCTTACAATAAATTTTCCGGGCTCAAACCACAATTCTAAATCTCTTCCGTAACGTTGACAGAATTCTTTAAATGCCACGGCGATTTTCTTTCCAATTTCATTTATATCGGTAGTAATATCCCCGGGCTTATAAGCAACTTTGAAACCAGATCCAAAATCCATGAACTCAAGCTGTGTAAAATGTTCGGCTGCTTCAAA
>CAZKOM010000099.1:0-7470 GCA_964554385.1 uncultured Flavobacteriaceae bacterium
CTACCATGATTTTGCGCTGTTTTATAGAATCAATTAACCACTTTTTCTTTTCCAATTGCTCCCAGGAATAACTTCGTTTCTCGCCATTGATTTCTAACCAAGCCAACCAATTTTTGGCATGGTTGGAACTTACGGAGCGTTGCAACAAGTCCGATTCGATGCTTCCGTCGTCATACTTTTCTAATCGATTGTATTTCTTCTCAAACTCCGATTCGCCCTGTAAAATCCATGAATCTGGATACCACTGCAACCATTGTTTCAAGGTTGTTTGAACGAAAGGCAAAACGGTCCATTGCTCCCCTTTCCGCGAACCAGCTACCGCCTCCCCCGTTGCTTGTTGCCACCATGAGCCTGATTCTTCGGCTTCAAACATGGCATTAAAATGATCCATTCCTACTAAACGAAATTTTTCCAGTTTACCATTTTTTTGTGGATATCGATACACCATGGCCGTTCTACAAACGGAGCAGTACGTAGCAAAAATGGGAAGGTTTTTATCCAGAGTGTCGCTAATTTGATGATGATGCGCCAAAATATTCATGGGATAGGCTTTGGGTACTCCATGATCAATAACACCAATGACTAGTCTATCGGTTTCGATATAACTCTTATCGGCCTTGGCAAAACGGGTATTTCTTAAGGATAAGAACATCGAATCGGCGCTGAGCAGATTGTTGGTTAAATATGCCGATAGCGCCAGCAGTGCCAATAAAACAACCGTAGTTTTTCTGTATTGGCTCCAACTTAAATGTAACCAACGAATTACTCCTGCCAACAACAGAACACGAAAACCCCAGCGGTATTGATGTAAAAAATAAGCAATATCCAAGGTATTGTTCTGCTGACTTCCAGGCATCGGCATGATGAAATAAACACGCATCCATTCAAATACTATTAAAAGTATCAAACTGATTAACCACCAACGTTTCATAGTGATTGCAAGTTAAGTCGTTTTAATAATTTTCATACCAATTGAATTGCTGTTGTACAATATTTTGCTTCTCGGATGTTAAGTAAGATAAATATTGTTGAGCGGCTGGAGAATGATTTTTTCCGGTTAACCAAATTAAACTCCATGTGGTTGTAATGGGCAGATTGGGAACCGGAATAATTGCGAGTTCATGGTTAAAAAGCTCGTTTTTAATCCCGATTAATGGCATAATTGAGTACCCCAATCCGGCGAGTATCGCTTGCTTAACTGCCTCATTGGAGGTGAGTTCCATGGATGGTCTAACCGCTATTTTGTGTTGTTGAAAATATAGTTCCATTGCTTGTCGTGTACCGGACCCTCTTTCGCGAAAGATGAAAGGCAAATCGGCAAAAATGGACTTCGACATCGCGATATTATCCGGTTTCTGTCCTCCGTTTTGCGAACCCACTAGAAATAATTTATTCTGCAACAAATCCAGTTTTTCTATTTGCAGTGATTTTGGCAAAATTGAAACCAAGGCAAAATCAACTTCATTTTTCTCCAAGCTTTCAATTACCGAACTTTTATTTGTAACGTCCATTTCTAATTCTATTCCCGGATGTTTTTTCATGAAATTACTAAGAAAAAATGGCATAATATATTTACCGGTAGAAACAACAGAAATTTTCAACTTCCCAAATAACTGGCCTTTAAAAGCCAGCGTTTTATAATTAATTGCATGTACTTCATTAATAATTCGCTCCGCAGCCTGGGCTATTTCCATTCCAAAATCGGTGATGTAAATCTTTCGCCCGACAACTTCTGTTAATGGGATATCAAACTGATCTTGAAAATTCTTTAACTGAATGGAAACCGCAGGCTGAGTTAAATGCAATTCTTCGGCAGCTCTGGTTACACTTTTACATTGTACAATTTTCAAGAAGACTTGCAGTTGATTTAAGGTATAATTCATAAACAATACTTATGATAAACATATCAAATATAAATAAAAATATATAAAAACCTCTGCGGAAATTTGTACCCACTATTTGAATACATGCAAATCACATCCATTTTACAATGTTTATTTATCGCTTTGGGAATTATATTTTTTCTCGTAGCGTTACAAAGTTATCACCCCACAGACCAGCAGCTTTGGTCGGCGTTCAGCATTATTTTTTGTTCGCTGGGAATTCGACAACAGACAATTGATAACGGGGAGGAAATGGAATCATGAATTGGGGGTTATTAATGGAGAATTTAAGTAATCCTGCCCTTTTATTCTTTGTATTAGGGATTGTAGCGGTATACATCAAGAGCGATTTAGAAATACCCCCCAGTTCGTCTAAGTTTATATCATTGTACTTATTATTTGCCATTGGTTTTAAAGGCGGACAAGAATTATCTCGGGAAGCATTTACCGTAGATATTTTATGGTCGATGTTTTTTGGAATTTTCTTATCTATCGCTATCCCTTGTTACACCTTTTTCATATTAAAAAGAAAGTTAGCCGTTTACGACGCAGGTGCAATCGCTGCGGCTTACGGATCTGTAAGTGCCGTTACTTTTGTTACAGCGGTGTCTTACTTGGAATCGCAACAATTAAGCTTGCATGGCCATATGGTGGCCATCATGGCGTTAATGGAATCACCTGCAATAATAATCGGACTATTACTCATTTCCGTATTTTCCAAACAAAATGGGGAACAAATTCAAAAGCGAACGGCCATACATCATTCGTTTACTAATGGAAGTGTTTTGTTGATATTAGGTAGTTTAGTCATCGGACTATTAGCAAGTGCCAAACAAGCCGAAGGGATTAAACCATTCACCAATGACCTTTTTAAAGGATTTTTGGCGATTTTTTTGCTAGACATGGGCGTTAATAGTGGCAAAAAATTAAAAGCTTTTTTCTCCTTTGGCTGGTTTCCCGTTTGTTTCGCAATGTTGGTTCCATTGATTAATGGATCCTTGGTAGCTTTCATTAGTTCTGTTGTTGTGGAAGATATTTCAAACCGATTTGTATTTGCGATACTTGCAGCAAGCGCCTCTTACATCGCCGTACCTGCAGCCATGAAAATATCGGTACCTAAAGCCAATCCGGGATTGTTCTTACCGATGGCACTGGCCATTACATTCCCCGTAAACATTACGATAGGAATGCCAATTTATTTCTGGATTGTACAAAACTATTGAACTATGAGCCTAAGGGTTTTTGAACCAAGATCCGTGTTAACTTCAAGAATATAAAGCCCTGAACTTATGCTTAATTGTTGTACTGTGACTTCTTGCATAGTATTGGATGTACGGACGGTAATTGGCGATTGCATTTCGTTAATGACCGCACCGTTCATGGTTTTCAATCGCAGAGTATTCACCTGTTGAATCCCAAGTACGTTTAACTTAAAACTGCCATTATTTGGATTTGGACTCGCTTGAACTTGCCATGTATTTAGCAATTCCTGGTTTACCATGTCCAATCTATCTATGGTAATGGTGGTACTACCGGAACATACACAGTTGCCGGTATTTCGCATTTTGGCGGTCATAAAAACAGTGTAAACTCCATCGGATTTACTATCCAAGATGGCTGTTGCTCCACTATTTGATACGGTTACAGTGTCAATACCTGGGATAATGAAGGTATAATCCACGTTATCCTGTCCGCCGATATTTCCCGATTTATCTTTCGGACTTACTTTAATTCCCCAATGATATTGAGAATAATCTGGGATTGCCTCTACTGCACAGGTCCTAGGTGTTTCGTAGATATCAACCCGCTGCGTAAACGAATCGGCGCAACCGCCTGTAATGGAAGCTTTTAACGTCACAAAATACGAAGTGGTGATTTTAGGATTAAATGACTTGATTGGATCCGATGTATTGTTAAATGTGTTATCGGCAAAATCCCACAGATAGTTAATTTTCCCCGATTCCCAGGTAGTTAGATTTTTGAAAGAAACGGGATCCCCTGAACAGGCATTATTCGCCGAAAAAGCGGGAAATACAGATTCTAATACTTGTATGTTTTTACTCAAAGAATCCGAGCATAGATTGGCAGATTCAACTACTAATTTCACCGTATAACCGCCCAATGAATTCCATTTTTTTGTAGGAAGTTTTAACGAGGATTTGGTTCCGTCTCCAAAATCCCACCGATAACTATTATTGAATACCGTGTCAAACAAGGTTTTATTGATAAACTGAGAAACAACGTATTTGCAGGCTCTATCCACATCAAAATCAACGATGGGTGATTGGTACACTACTATTTCTTTCATTAGGGTATCGGCACAACCCATATCGGACTTAACAATTAATTGTATCCAGTTTTTACCGCCTTGGTTCAACCGAGTTTTTCCATGGGTAGCGGTTGAAACAGAATCATAACTATTAAAATACCATCGACTACCTATTTTACCTGCTGAAATGGTTGATTTATTTGTAAAGTGGAATATTTCCTTGCTACATCTTCCCGATACTTGATCAAACGCAGCAACTGGAGTCTCAAATTGTTGGATTTTTTGTAGGGCTGTAGCGATGCATCCTTTATTATCAATCCGCAGTTTAATTGTGTAAATACCTGCGTTCTTATAAATATTTACAACCCTTGTTGAATCATTTCTACTTTCCCCTTTTCCATCACCAAAATCCCAGTAATTCTTAGCTTTAGCAGGCGATGATTTATTTATAAATTCGGCTTCGGCTCCTGAGCAGCTGTTCTTTTTAGAGAAATCAACCATCGGGGTTTCAGCAATATCAACCTCAATCTCTTTGCTATTGGTAAATCCAAAATCTACTGTTTTGGTGGTTAATTTCACTTTGTAAATCCCTGGTTTACTGTAAACAAACGTTGAATTAATATCGCTAGAAGTATCAGCACTAATTCCCGTCCCAAAATCCCAAGTGCTGTAAAAGTACCCTTTTTTTATGCTTGACGCATTTTCAAACTGCAGAGTATCGCCCGTACAGGCGGTAATTTGGGTTTTAAAATTTGCCAACGCTACGGGTGCAATATAAACCTCCCTAAGGATCGTAGTATCACAACCGTTTCGATAATTGGTGAATGTTACAGCTATTCGAATTACACTATCTTCTAAACTAGAATCCTTCGTTTCAAAGGTTATTGTTAAATCACTTATACCGCTTGGTTTGGTTAATGTAGTTCCTGGGATTTTTTTTCCGGTAAAGGAATAAGCCGATACAGAAGCCGACCAACCTGTATCGAATTGTGAATTTGAGTAGGTTCTCGGAGGTGGCATAGAATATACTACCGGCAATCCAAGGATTGTCACATCCGGTCTACCATCCGCACGATACCATGGCTTATTTGAATTAACTACGGTATCGATAGGGATGAATGCACTACCGCCTGGTGAACGTTTCACAAAGGTCTTGAAGACGAAGGTGTCATTACTTAAGGTATCGTCTTTCGCATCAACATAAACGCAGACAGTTACTGAATCCAACGCATTAATAATAAGAGGATTCTTAAAATAGTAAGTATAAGTATCTTGGGAAGCAATACGCTGGGTAACAAACTCTCGATTTACAATACCATTTACGGAATAGGCTACGTAAAAATCGTATACGGTATCGGAGTTTTTATTTTTTATTCTTATACCTAATTCTCTCTTCCAACCCGAACATACGGTGTTTGGGATTTTTAAATCAGAAGTATCAGCAGCTAAATCAAAATACGTTTCAATGGCGCCTCGGTCGTGGAATTTCTTGTTTCTAACCCGCTTGTAAATGTCCTTTTCGTTGATCGATCGATACGGAACATTGTTTTGGGCCAAAATCGAATACTGTCTAAAATCATTTTTTTCTACATCCGCAAATTTCACCTTGACACTATTTTCGTTTTTACCAGCCAAGGTCAAGGACTTATAATCTTTAAAATTGGTATAATTCAATCTATAAATTTTCCAACTCTCAGACTTTGCTCGTATGTAATATGTGTTGTGATCTAATTCTAAAATATATGGAGTGGTTGTTAAGTTTGTATTAATCTCTAATGTCTTTGAAAT
This sequence comes from uncultured Flavobacteriaceae bacterium, assembly GCA_964554385.1. Lineage (GTDB taxonomy): Bacteria > Bacteroidota > Bacteroidia > NS11-12g > UBA955 > JAGKXC01. Next base: position 5,941 of record CAZKOM010000099.1, read on the forward strand.
TGTGGCATTAGGGCAATCATAATAAAAAATATTGCCAGTTATTTTTGTATATTCATTAAAGTCTATAAAAATTCCAACCGGACCATATTTAAGGTTCAGATCTGATGTGAAATATACCGTATTGTTGCAGATGTTATTTTCTTTTGACAAAGAAGTGTAACCGCCACTTAAATACTGAATTACAAAAATAAATTCCCCTAAAGAATCTACTTTATTATTAGCTACTAGATTCGCTACGATGTTCAAATTTGATTGCACAACCCCAACACTGAAAATTTGAATATGGCCACCTCTATATACGCCTCCTGAATTGAATGCAATTGCTTCATTATTGAATACTTGATTTTTACTCATTGATAATGATGTGTAGTTTATTCCTTCTCCAAAAAAAACAACCCCTTCTCTACGCCATATATTTGAATCAATAATATTATCTTCAACGAGGTTAAATTTAAGATACTTGGATTTTATCGTTTGTAAAAACATCACACGATTCCAAACATTATATGGGTTCATAAATTCACCCATAATTTCTTTGGTGATGCGATTTTGAACAATTACAATATCTGTTGTACCTAAGATTTTAAAACCGTAACTAAATCGATTGAAATAACAACGATTATATGAAAGTAAATTCTTTTTTATAATTACTTTCACTCCTTCCAAAACGGTAATTCCTTCAAAATAGTTATATCCAACATTATGAGAGATTGTATTTCCTTCAATAATAAAATCCGTTGCTGATGTCCCATCGCATTGATTTAATTCTATGCCAACGAACAAATTCAATCGGATTTTTGAGGTACCCGTTGCGCCAACAAACGGTAAATTGGTTATCGTATTGCCGAAAATTAACGTGGATTGGCTCGCGGAATAGCTATTACCCATTTTTATGACCACTAAATTTGAATCTACGGGAGAAGCACTTGAAGCGGATGAGCGAGTAATGGTATTATTCAACCAACGATCACCGTTTGAATATCGACTAAAAATAGCGTTGGTATAGAAATTCTGAATATTATTACCTTCAAAAGTGTTTTTTGTTCCTACTGATTTAAAGCTATCTATTCCGCCTTGGTGCAAAATTCCGTAATAGGGTCCGGGAGAATTGTTTGCAGTGGTAGTTAAAGTACATGATTTAACCGTATTGTTTACACCCAAGTGATTGGAACTCGTTTGTAACAGATTTCTGTTATTATCAGCAAACGCAATATAAGCACTTGCTGATTTTGCTATATTGAAAGACCCATTAAATTGAATGGTACATCCATTTATAGAATTAAAATCCGCTTGGTTAGCGATTCGGATACCAATTATTGAATCAGTGTTACTGCTATTGACAAATTTTACATTCTTAATTTCGATATAATCTGCTCCATTCAGTAGCAATAATTCTTTTGTAATCGATCCTGTTACCGAATATCCATTACCCGTAAAAACTAATGTATTTGTGGCGGTTGTTGGGTAGGTTGAATGCTGTTTAAGCTCAATACAACTCGAAATGCTTGTGTTGCTTTGAATTGTTACTTG
>CAZKOM010000099.1:7480-7702 GCA_964554385.1 uncultured Flavobacteriaceae bacterium
CACCTACCTTGTTAAATTCTTGAGCAAAATCGGTCCATGTAGCAAAGTTGGAGGCGCCAACATTTCCCCCGATGGTATAATTCCCCGACAACTGGGCATAAACGGATGGATTTAATGTCAATATAATGGTTAACAGCAGTAAAAATCTTTTCATAGGATACAAATCACTTTAATCGACTTAAAAGGAATTTAAATTTACTCCTCTTCGAAGCTAAGTTATTG
>CAZKOM010000100.1:0-7670 GCA_964554385.1 uncultured Flavobacteriaceae bacterium
CAATATCGCTATGCACCGGATGAGTTTTGTAGGTGGAATTTCTCTAGCTGTGCGGGAACGTGGTAACCATGATTTGAAAGAAATTTTACGAAGGGTGAAGCAGCAATGGCCGGAAGTTCGGTTTGTGAGTACTCGAGCATTGGGTGGAATCATGAATTTAGCTGAAAGTTGATGGGAGCTGTAGATGTTCTGTGGTTGAAAGGCGTATACATTGATGCTGTTAACGATCAGGATATTGCTTTACTTGGGATGGCGTATGTTGGGGGCTATTCATCGGCTGAATAATTGGGTTATATTATTTTGGAGTGCGACTATTTTTTTGCTAATTTACATTTTGGCATGGTATTAGAAATAGGAGCGTCAAGAAAAGCAAATTGTAGAATATTCTCTACGAAGAGAATGGAAAGTTCTATAGTGAATTCTACCAATAATTAATATTCAGAAATAAAAGATACCTAGGTAATTAAACACATGCAGAAAATTGCGATATACGGAGCGGGAGGATTTGGCAAGGAAATCTATTGCTTAATTGAAGAGATAAATAGACAGGAAGCGGTATGGGAGTTTGTTGGGTATTATGATGACGGCAAAGCCGTGGGAGAGGATATTTATCACGGACAGGTGTTAGGAGGAATGGATGCGCTGAATGCAGTTTCATCGTCGTTGGCGGTGGTATTTGCTATCGGAAATCCAAAGATTATCGCGAAATTGGCATCGGCCGTAAACAATCGGCATATTTACTTTCCTAATCTTATCGCCCCGGATTTTCGGGTTTTGGATGCTGAGACGTTTACTATTGGACGGGGAAATTTGGTATTTTCTAAATGTACCGTGAGTTGCTTGGTTGAACTGGGAGATTTTAACGTGTTAAACAGTTTGATTGGCATCGGCCATGAGAGTAAAATTGGTAATTATAATGTTTTTATGCCGGGAACTCGTATTTCGGGGGATGTGCATATTGGCAATAGCAATTTATTTGGCATTTACTCGGTGGTTTTACCGGGGGTTAGCATTGGACATGAAACGGTTATAGGAGCTTCGTCTGTGGTTATGAATAATACCAAAGACAACAGTACTTACATAGGAAATCCTGCCCGAAAATTTGATTATTGAAATAAGAATTAAACCATGGATATTCAGTTATTTTTACAGCAAATCGCGGATCAGTTTGATGATACCGACCCTTCCTTGATTACTTTGGAGACTCAGTTTAAGCAATTGGACGATTATTCTTCGTTAACGGCTTTGAATATCATTTCCATGATTGATGATGAGTACGATGTAATTCTTAAAGGCGAGGATTTGCGTAATTCTAGCACCGTTGAAGATTTATACAACGCAGTTAAAGCAAAACTTTGAGTTTCTACAATCCTTTCCAGCTCAGCGGTAAAACCATCTTCGTTACGGGTGCCTCCAGTGGCATCGGCAGGGCTACGGCGGTGGAAGCCAGTAAGTTGGGAGCTACTTTAATTCTTTCTGGACGAAATCGGGAAGAATTGGAAAAAACCAGAAGTATGCTCTGGGTTCAGAAGGGGGTGGAGCAAGAGGATACGGAAGAAAATAGGCACCAAATAGTGGTGTGTGATCTTCAAGATAGCGATGCGGTGGCGGCTATGGTGGCTGGATTACCGATGTTGGATGGAGTGGTAAATAATGCAGGAATCAGCAAGTTTGCAACATTGGGTCATTTGCAGGAATCGGAGTTTTTGGATGTATTGCAGACCAATACACTGGGTCCGATTTTTTTATTGAATCGTTTGATAAAAGCCAAGCGTCTACAAAAAGGCGCATCGGTAGTGTTTACTTCGTCCATCGCTGCATTTCAACAAGCTACCTACGCATACAGTATGTACACTACTAGCAAAGCTGGAATTCAAGGATTTGTGCGAATTGCTGCTTTGGAATTGGCAGGAAAACGGATTCGTGTGAACAGTGTAAATCCGGCGATGATCGAAACAGAAATGGTAGGCAAATCGGGGTTAATCACCCCAGAACAATATGAAGCCGATAAACAACGGTATCCGTTAAAACGGTACGGAAAACCGGAAGAAGTGGCTTATGCCATTATATATTTATTATCTGATGCTAGTTCTTATATCACTGGTACTTCGCTGGTGATAGACGGGGGGATTGGATTGCGTTAAAAAGCGAAAATGTCGTTAAATCAATTGAGCGGAATTTCGATTGCTGGAGTTTCGGCGTGTGTGCCGGAACAGGTGGTAAAGAATTCGGAATATCCGTTGTTTACTGTTGAAGAGTACCAAAAATTTTTGGATAGCGTGGGTATAGCGGAGAAGCGGGTAACGGAGCCTGGAGTTTGCACTTCGGATTTGTGTTATACCGCGGCAAAGCAGTTGATTCAAGATTTGGCTTGGCCCTTAGAGGATATTGGCGTTTTGGTGTTTGTTTCTCACACGGCGGATTATAAGTTGCCGGCGACTTCGTGTCTGTTGCAAGAGCGATTGGGATTATCTATTTCTTGCATGACCTTGGATATATCCTTGGGTTGTTCGGGTTATACACACGGATTACAGGTTGTCGGGGCTTTGATGAGTAGTGGTAAAATTAAAAAAGGATTATTATTGGCGGGAAACACCCAGTCTCACTACGCTTCTCCGGAAGATAAAAGTGTGTATCCTTTGTTTGCCGATGCTGGAACGGCTACGGCGCTGGAATTTACTGGAGAGGATTTGGTCATGTGTTTTGAATTTGGGACGGACGGTTCGGGTGCTCAGGCGATTATATTGGAAGACGGAGGTTGCCGAAATCCGGTAACGGAGGAGTCGTTTGTGGTTAAGGATTACGGTCAGGGAATTCGTCGATCTCGGTTGCACGAAGCCATGGATGGTTTGGAAGTGTATTCGTTCGGAGTATCGAAGGTTCCAATCTCGGTTAGGGCCTTGTGTGCTGAATTCGGAATTGAATTGGATACGCTGGATTTTTACCTGTTTCATCAGGCCAATAAGATGATGATTAACAAAATAGCCAAGAAATTGGGCTTACCTTCGGATAAAGTGCCCATGAATTTGGATCGATTTGGTAATTCCAGTTGTGCTACGTTACCGTTGTTGATGGTGACGGAGTTGGCGGAATCGCTTCGGAATCAATCCTTGCGATTGTTGTTGTGTGGTTTTGGTGTTGGACTGTCTTGGGGATCAGCGGTAATAGAAACCAGACCCATGGTGGTGAGTGAGCTGTTGGAATATCCCAACCGCGAAAATGGGGGTGATGGGAGAGTTAATAATTTTAAGTATGAATTTTAGCGGAAAACGAGTTTTAGTTACGGGAGCTAGTTCTGGCATTGGCAAGGCGGTGGCTTTGCGGATATCGGAATTGGGGGGTACGTTGGTATTGTTGGGTAGAGATAAATCCCGATTGGCGGAGGTACTGGCGGCATTGAATACCCATGAATTTCAGCAGCACGAGATGGTGGTGCTGGATTTGGTGTCGGAGGTTGAAACGTTGGTGGATGTGTTGCAGGAGTCTGTGGATGTGGTGGTGCATTCGGCGGGGGTGAATACCAAGGCTCCGTTGAAGTTTATTACGTTGGACAAATTGAATTCGGTCTTTGCTATCAATGCATTTGCACCCATGGTGTTGATGCAACAGCTATTAAAGAAGAAGTTATTGAATAAAGGAGGTAGCGTTGTGTTTGTTTCGTCTATTTCGGCAAACTATGCTACGGTCTCCAATGGAATGTACGGTTCCAGTAAAGGTGCGGTGGATTCGTATGTTCGCATCGCGGCTTTGGAATTGGCGAGTCAGAAAATACGGGTGAATGCGGTGTCGCCGGGTTTGTTGGATTCCGGGATGAAATCGGCGTATTCCTTGGAGGAGTCGATAGAGGATTTCGGGGCTCAGGTGCCGTTGGGCAGGTTGGGTACACCCGAAGAAGTGGCGGAAGCGGTGGTGTTTTTGGCATCAGACCAAGCGGCTTGGATTACCGGAGTAAATTTGGTGGTAGACGGTGGAACCACATTGCGATAAATTTTAGCATTAATTCATGGCGAATATTACAATAGAACATGTTCGAGTTGCCGGAGTCTCTGCGGCAGTACCTAAACATGTGGTTGAAAATCGGGATAGTCCTTTATTTACAAAGGAGGAGCTGGATAAATTGTTTGATTCCGTTGGGATAGAACGCAGGCGTTGTGTGGAAGAAGGAATGACCACAGCGGATTTATGTCAGGCTGCGGCGGAACGATTATTATCGGATATGGGTATAGAAAAAGCGAGTATCGATGCTTTGGTTTTGGTAACCCAGACACCGGATTTTCGGAATCCTGCAACGGCGGTGATTCTGCAGGATAGGTTGGGTTTGCCAAAGACTACGTTGGCCTTTGATGTGGCCTTGGGCTGCAGCGGCTACGTGTATGGATTGTATGTATTGAGTTCTTTGGTCTCCGCTGGCCGCATCGGCAATGCCTTGTTGTTGGTAGGAGATACGGCGTCGTTAACGTCATCGCCGTTGGATAAAAGTAGAAATTTATTGTTTGGCGATGGAGGTTCGGCCACCTTGCTTCAATTTGATCCAAATGCTGCACCGATGCATTTTGATTTGGGTAGCGATGGTTCTGGGTATCAAGCCATATATACTCCCCACAGTGGATTTCGAAATCGACCCACTCCGGAATCGTATGAAATGATTGATTATGGAGATGGAATTGTTCGGGCCAAGGTTCATTCGTGGTTGGACGGCATGGAGGTGTTTGGCTTTGGAATCAGCAGGGCACCGAAGACGGTAAAGAGCTTGGCGGCTGCCATGAATTTGGATTTTGGCACGGTGGATTATTTCTTGTTTCATCAGGCCAATAAAATGATGAACGATCGAATTGTATCGAAATTGGGAATTCCAACGGAAAAAGCGCCAAGTAATTTGCGCGATTTCGGCAATACCAGTTGTGCGAGTATTCCGTTGTTGATGGCTACAGAGGTTTTTAACGATAAACCCTTTACGGGTAACTTGGTTTTGTGTGGATTTGGGGTTGGATTGAGTTGGGCAACGGGTTATGTATCGTGCCAAAATATGCATATTTCGGGTTTAGTAGAAATTTGAAGGTAGTAACCTTATTATTAAAACCTAATAATAACTCACATTTGGGAGTTATGGGTTCTTGGCATGCGGTCAGCGCCGGTAATTGGCGTTAAACTTGTATTATCCTTTGTGAACAGCCTTAATTTTTATTTAACTTGAAAAAAGAGCGTACCACGGAAATTCCAAAAATTAGCAACCAAGAAGTTGGTACTGATTCTTTGGGCGCGGGTGCCAAGCAGTGGGAGAAGAAATCTCAATCTCCCGATCGCATTTGGCTAAGCCCCCCTCACATGAGTGGAAGGGAACAAAGGTATATCCAGAGAGCATTTGAAAGTAACTGGTTAGCTCCGTTGGGACCCAATGTGGATTTGTTTGAATCCAAGATTATGGAGGTAACGGGAGCGGAACAGGTGGCGGCGTTTAATTCTGGTACTTCGGCCATACATTTGGCTTTGCAAGTATTGGGTGTGGGTCCTGGTGATTTTGTTTTATGTCAGAGTTTAACCTTTGCTGCTTCGGCCAATCCGGTTGTCTATTTGGGTGCTACGCCGGTGTTTGTGGATTCTGAGCGCGACACCTGGAATATGGATCCTGACATGTTGGAGCAAGCTATTTTGCGATGCATGGACGATCGATTGGTGGCAACGCAAAATGGAGATGTAATCCCTACGCGTAAACCCAAAGCGATTATCCCTGTGCACATTTATGGCATGCCAGCAAAAATGGATCAGTTAATTGCAATTTCTCATAAATACGGCATTCCCATTATTGAAGATGCTGCGGAAGCCTTGGGTAGCAGTTATAAAGGGCAGCAATGCGGAACGTTTGGTGATATTGGCATAGTGAGTTTTAACGGAAATAAAATCATCACTACAACGGCGGGAGGAGCGATGCTTTCCAACAACAAGGTGTGGATTGACCATGCCAAGCATTTGGGCACTCAGGCGAGGGAGGATTATCCGTATTATCAGCACGTAGAAATCGGTTATAACTACCGATTGAGCAACGTATTGGCGGGTATGGGATGTGGCCAAATAGAAGTTTTGGGCGATCGAATTGCTTCGCGCAGAAGCAATTTCGACTATTACCGTTTGCATTTGGGTAATATTCCAGGCGTTAGTTTTCAAATGGAGGAGTCGGGAACATTAAGCAACCGTTGGTTGACCTGTATACTATTGGATCCTTCTAAGATTTCGGTATCGGCCGATGAATTACGTGGAGTGTTGGCAGAGCAGAATATTGAATCCAGGCCTTTGTGGAAGCCCATGCATTTGCAGCCGGTCTATTCGTTTGCGCCATATTTTGGTAATGGAGTTTCGGAAGAATTGTTCGCCAGAGGTTTGTGTCTACCAAGCGGAAGCGACTTAACCGAAGCGCAATTGCATCGCATTGTTGGTATTATCCGCAACGCTTTGGGTGCAAAGTAACTTTCAACATAGTTGTTTTACTAAATTGTAACTTCCATTAATAAACTTTATCTCTTGCCTTTGGCTACGAGGTACGTTGGGGTTGTCTAAGAAATTGTTTTACACTAATATTGAATCTTATTTTCGGGATAAACGAAGTTAGTTATGGTTTTTAAGTTCATCAAACGACAGGTTCGTACGGTAGGATTCCGTAGATTTTCGTTTGCGGCTTCGTTGATTTTGGCGGGTTTGGTGTGGAAGTTTGTGCAGTTGGGTGGGGGTAGTGTAGAGATTGCAGCAAAAAAAGCGTTAAGTTTTTGGCCCATATTCTGGGCAGTTTGGATGGGCAGTGGATTGGTGTTGTGGATGGCCAGTGGCTTCAAGAATATTGGGGCTCTCTTGTTTGGATTGATTGGGGGAGGCTTTATGGCGGAAACCGTTCTGCCAGGGGTGGTGATCAACTCGGATAACATGCCTTTATTCTTTATACTCACTGGTTTGTTGGTGTTGATGGGTAGGAGAATCAGTGCTGGAGGAAGTGCCTACAGTTACGGAAGCGATGGAGGTGGATATTTTGGCGGGTATTTTGGAAAGAAAAATGGAGGTTCGTTTAGTGGAAAAACTATGGCAAAGTCGTGGTTTGGCGGGAAGTCTTCCAGAAGCAAGCACAGTCATGGTAGCAAGCGCAAACATTCCAGCAGATCCAATATTGTTGGCCCCAGCATTAAGGTAGAGGATGATGTAAATAGGAAGAAAAGTTCTTCTCGCCGAGGATCTCATTCGGGGTCAAATGGCGCGGTAGGTGAGGGTGGGGAATAAGGTATTAGAATGAAAAGGCACAATAATTGCGGGGTAAGCAACCATGGTAGTTGCAGGATGAAAAAGAATTACGTGAAAAATAGTATACATAGTTTGGCAAGAATTACGGGAAGGGGTAGGATTTATTGGGCAATGATGGCTCTAATCGTGTTGGGTAGCACCGGTTGTTTTACCAGAAAAAATCAGTTGTTGTTTCGAGGAATGAGCGATACTAGCTATAATGCGAGTATGCAGCAGGTGAAGCCGGTAATTCAGCGGGGTGATCAGTTAAGCATTATGGTGTATGGTTATGACCAGGAAGCCGTGCAGTATTTTAATATGCCTATGGGTGGTGGTCAAGGTGGAATGATGATGCAGCAAGGAGGCCAAGGCGGTGGTATTATGGGTTATTTGGTGAGCGAAGAGGGCAC
>CAZKOM010000101.1:0-7595 GCA_964554385.1 uncultured Flavobacteriaceae bacterium
ATCGCAATAGCCCATAAAATTCAAAATTCCTTGTATCACTGTATACACGCAAATCAAGCTCGAGCAATTCGAATTACTAACTGCATCATGGAAACAAGGAATACGAATTCTCCAGGACCTGGTTGCGGTATAATTAGTAAGGCATGGCCTATGGTTGAATTTGCGGGAACCACCAATTACTATTTTGCTAATAATAAAATTACCAATTTTTGCCACAAGGGATTGGATATTTATTACTCGGTGGATGATACCATTGTAGAAAACGATATTTCAAAAATTGCTGCAAGCACTGCATCTCCATGCGTTTCTCAAGTTTTTGGTATTTCGATTCAAAATAGTACATCGAATAATTCTGGATTATTGGTAGCGAATAATGTAATTCACGACATCCCTTTTAAATTATCTACTTCGGGTGGAGCAGCAGGCGCTGTAGGAATATTTCGGGGTGTAGATTTAGTGAATCAAACTAACGTAAATAAAAATCTATATCGGTCTTATTTTATGGGGAATCGAATTGAGAATATTCGATCTAATAACTATTTCATTGGGTTTTGGGTGTATTTGGATGCCAATGAATTAAAGCAAAATAACATTTCCGATGTGAGTGCAGTTTATTTTACTGGTTACCAAATAGATCAGTCTAAAAATAGTAAAGTTGTAGAAAACAGGATAAGTCGTGTTAGTTTGAGCACTACAAAGCAGGGTTTCTTTCGAGGATTTAACATTTTAGGATATTATACGGCAAAATCTGATAGTTTTCGAATACTTAATAATTCTATAGATTCTAATATCGGCAATGGCGATTTTTTTGCATTCTATCAACAAAATTATTCTCCAGGCTATGATTCAGTTCATGTTAATTATCAGTACAATAGGGTAACCAATAATGGATTTCACTCAATGAAATCGACTAATATATTTTATGCATTTTACTTCAATGACACCTTAATCAAAAATTCATATTTTACCATTATTGCAAGTAACCTAGTTGCAAATACATACAACGCAGGTACAGTGTTTTTTGTTTATGATTCAACAAGAATCAGAGATACCCTGAATTTTATGTTGATTCAACAAAATACGTTTCATCATGATGCTAATTCATCTTCAGTTCCAATTTATGGTTACAGGTCTTTTGTAAAAGGAAATCATAAAATAATTGGTAATATTTTCGATTTAACCTCAGTTGGTAATATTTACCCAATTTTTCTTCGAGACTATCAGCATTTTGTGCTTAGTAACCATAACGACTTTAACTTGAAAGGTAAATCGTATAATTGGAGAATTGCAACTTCAACGTTTACGGATTTAAGCTCTTGGGTTACTAGTAAATATTCGGATTCTACCGATAGGCAAGAAGACCCCAAATTTGTGAATCCTTTGGTCAATAACTTTCAAACAACCTCCACAATACTCCAAAATAAGGTACCCTCCGTTCGTCAGAATTTACTAGATATAAAAGGAGCAAAAAGATCTTTCCCCTTTTCGGATGTAGGCGCTATTGAAAGTAAATCCTTTGATTTAGCCTTAATACAAGCATCGTACTCCAGACAAGATAGTGCTTGTCAAGGAGTTGCCATAGAAATTTCGGCAAAAATTAAAAACCCCTATAAAGATTCATTAGCATTAGGTACAATTACCGTTAAAAATGGAAATAATATTCAGAAGGTAAAAATCAATAAGGTATTGAAATCAAAAGATTCGGCCGCAATACTCGTATCTAAATCCTTTATCCTAACCGATGCTGGATGGAATCAGATTCAGGTATTTTTAGATAATTTCGATGATAATCCCTTGAATGATACACAGAATATCAGGGTGTGGATCCAAGCTCCACCAAGTGGTTTTGCTATCAATCCGCTAGTAAATTCTCCTGTTTCAGGGAATTCAGCAATTTACAGTAGTACCAGGGATTTACCCGATACTACCATTCTAAATGTTCCTGTAAACTATAATATTCAGCCCAATACTGGCGGTGCTTTCACAAACTTCAATTTTAATTCACGTTGGACCGTAACCACTTGGGCATTGGATAATATTGGTCAGACTGTAAAAGGCTTGTCGTTTATTAAACCTTCTGCAAAAAACAACGGAGAATTGAAATTTATTACGAGTGACACGGGCTTGGAAGGCAACACTATATCAGTCTTTATAAAAGTAAGAGATTCACTTTCCGGTTGCGATACTGTCTTTAGAAAACAAGTGTACATCGCACAAGTTCCCAGATTGAAAATTGATTTTCAAGATACATTATGTGTCAGTGATTCTGTAAATGTAACCAACTTGAGTTTTGGCGGTAGTGGTAAATTTAAGCATCTATGGTATTTATCAACCTTAAGTGGTACAGTAATAGATAGTAGTAAATTGAGTAATCCCACGCTTCATTCTGTCAATAGAGGGGTTTATCTTCTTACTTATATACTCACAGATGATAAATTTGGATTTAAATTTAATCTTGTCGATACCGTGTGGTATGGTATAAAACCCAACGTAAAATTTCAAAATTCAAAGGCGTGTTCCAATCAATTAACGGAAATTTCAAATCAAACAATACCTAAAGTTGCGAAGTTTACATGGAGTTATACCGATAAATCGGTTGATATAGATTCATCGTACCAGGATTCAATATTTTATATACAAAATTCAAGTGCAGGAAAATTCCAATTAACCTTGAAAGCAGAAGATTGGGGTTGTTGGGATACTCTAAGTAAGTTTATTGTTGTAAATCAAACACCTAGAGCCGATTTTCAAGTAGATTCAAGCATTTGTTCGTCAGTCACCGCTTCGTTTAAAAATTTAACTCAGTGGAATAGCGAAACTGGAAATTATACGTGGTATTTAGGGGAGTTAAATAAAATCTCACGGGATACCAATCCATCCTATTTGTATAAATCTACAGGTAAAAAGACTATAATGTTAATTGCGAAATCTTCCATGGCATGCAGTGATACCGCAATTCATAACATTGTTATTCAACCAACTCCTGAAATATGTGATTTTATATATTCACCGGATTATTCCTTTGCTTACTACGGTATGAAATTTACGCCGGCCGACGCATTAGGGAAACCTGCTGGAAATCCCAATGAATTATATACCTGGACCGTAAACGGCAAGGATACTCAGCGATCTTCAGCACCTAATTATTCAGTTTCAATGGATATGACACGCGATGGTACTTTGGGTATTGGAATGACAGCTACAACGAAGGGCACACAGTGTAGTTGTTATTTGTATAAATTAGTAAAAATGGATCGAGCGAATGCCGAATATTTACCTATTAGCAGGGATGAAATCTATTGGTATTGGAAATCGAATGAGCAAATCGCTTTCCATTTGGGAACACAAACTAATACCTCACATTGGTATCCTACTGGAATTTATATTGCTTATGGGCTGTTGGTCTTAAATGATTTTGATTATACGTATTCGAAAAATGAAATGTATATACCTACGGAAAAATTACGTTCTGGTGTTTACTTTATTACATTTAAGAATGAAAATGGGAATGTAAAAACAGTAAAATTCTTAATTCCGTAGTAAAGACATTGGCAACGGTACTGGAGAAATTTGGAAGCTATCAACGTGGTACAACCTATTGAATTGCTATCAAATTCAATAAAGTGCCTTTCGGCTAATAATTATCTGGCTGTTTATATTACTAAAAACTCAAAACTGTTGGCCCAGATACCAAAACAATGTGGCATTGATCTCGGCTGACCTCAAAATTTCCGGTTACCTTACCCCCTAATTTACCTAACGCATGAAACGTAAAATTGCGTTTTTCTCCCGATTTTAATCGATTAAAAACTACACCATCATCTGCAATTGTGCATTGATTGTTCCAGAGATTACTGCTTAAAGTATCTTTTAATTTTTGATCGATTACAAATGCTCGAACAACGGAATCATTATTCACTGTTACGGAAATTGAACGAAATTCCTGTGTACAAAATACAGGTTCTTCCGGTTGGCAACTTGTGCTTAATAAAGCCAAAAATACAGTGAATGAAAGTGCAAAGAGTGAAACGCGAGCTGAATTGGCGTAGGATTTTAATAATTCTGAGAAATTCATTATAGATTAAAATAAGTGCAGTTAAATCTAATACGATAATAGGGCAAATAAGTTACAAAAAAGGGTGCCAAATAATTAGCACCCTAATTTTAGGATAGTCTAGTTCAAATTGGTTTATTTAACCATTATTGTATGCGTAAACCAGCCTTGATCTGCGGTTAATTTTATTTTATATATTCCCGCTGCTGCAGAAAGTTGCAATAGGGTGGTGCTTATTTTATCTCGATTTTCAGTGAATATTATCTTTCCATTAGAATCCATAATCTCAATCCTAACATTATTTAAAATTAGCGGTGAATGAATCGCAATTGATCCGGAAGTTGGATTTGGTGAAATTGAAACAGGAAGGATATTATTTGATTTAGAAATTCCATTGTAAGCAAAAGTGTAGCAAGCTGATGTGTCTGTACAATTATTTACGGTTACCTCTAAAGCAAATTGTCCGTCAGTAACCGGTGAAAAACTACTTTGGTTTTCACCAACAACTGGAGAATATGCCTTTTTGCAATCGAGCCAACGGAATGTAGCTCCGCTTTGGGTTGTATTAGCAGTTAGCGTATTTTGGGTGCGGGTGAATTGTGTATTAATCGTTTCTATTGTAACATCTATGGTATATAGTATACTATCGCAACCATTTTTAGCCCTTAAAATATCGGTAATTGTTTGAGTGGAATTCACAGTAACAGTTCCTGATGGGGCCGTATATTGTTTACAAGCGGTAACTTGGATATTCTCTTTTACAGGTGAAGTTATGGTTAGATTTAAAGTAATAAAACTATCGCATCCACGATAATTGGCGAATTCTAAGGTATCATAGTAAGTGCCGCTTTTTGTATAGGTGTATTTTTTTGATGGGCTCTTTACCAAACCGCAACCTTTCATATTTACCACCCCTGAGGATGATTCAGAAAGTACTGTATATTCGATTATACTGTCGCATTTTGCTGCATTTTGTAGTGTATGATAATAGGTGCCTGGTTGGTAGTAAACCGTACTTCGGTCCGATGGAGAGATTACAAATTTGCACAGATACAGTGTGCGTTTGGCGATGGTTGATTTACGAATAGTGTATTTATGTAACACGAAACTATCGCAACCGCGAAACCCTTTGAGTGAATCAATCATTATACCCGTATTAAAAACTGTTTTACCGTTATTCAATTTAAGACTATTACATCCATCATAATTGAAAACAGTAGTATCCTTCTTATAAATGGTAACATTAAAAGTCACAATACTGTCACAGCCTGCTTTATTAATAAGTGTGTTTTGGTATTTCCCTGATTTAAAATAGACAGTTCCGCTAATTGGATTTTTAAAAGAATCACACTGCGCCACATTAAAACTCGATGCAGTAGGTTTTAAAATTGTCAAAACAATTGTCATTGCAGAATCACAACCGCGGTACGACATAATTGTATCGTAATATGTGCCACTCTGAGTAACTGTTTTTTTCTTAGAAGGTAGTTGGTATTTAACGCATCTTGAGATTGAAAATTTTGATTTTACTACAGTATCGCAGAAGGATCTACCAATGACGAAGTTGGATGTGGAATCCTGTAAGCGAAAATTATTTAAACTACCATCGTTTTTAAAAGGACTATTATCTTTTACTTTAGACAAAGAAGTGTTATTTGCATAAGGAGTTCCGTCTTCAAAATTTAGTTGTGCCGCTAACCCAATGGTATTGGACGAAATCCGTCTCAAGGAACCCTCACGAATTTCTTTCAGGTTTCGGGCGTAGTCCCAAATTCTAATTTCGTCTAATACTCCTCCATACCCGGTTTTAGGATCGGCAATCCAAACATCTGCTGAACTGGAATATCCAATACTTCCACTTTTTGAAACGGAATCTGTTTGTATTCCATCAATAAATAGACGCAATTTGTTTCCATCGTATGTCCCCGCAATATGGTGCCAAAGGCTATCTTTTATTATTTTAGAACTAGTAATTGTAACAGTCGTCCCGCCAATGCTTAAACTCATATTCACTTTTTGGGTATTTCCTGTACCAAATCGATATGCATTTTGTTGATGCCATACAATAGGAGCACAATCAGCACAGGGCGAAGAATTGTGGTTCGTTACATTTAACCATGTTTCTATGGTAATTTTAGTCAGTCCATTCAGCTTTGAAGATGAAGGTAGAATAACATAATCGTCAACCCCATCAAAATGTAAAGCAGTGGTCTGTCCGAAGCCCATTATTGCAATCAATAATCCGGCAGTTGCAAGTAATAATTTCTTCATAAGCGATTTGTTTTAATCAACATTAGTGATTTTATTCATGAAATGCAACGATTTTTTTAAATCATTTGATTGTATATCAGTCAATTGTCATATTTTTATGTGTATATAATTGTTGTAATATTGATTGTTGATTTTACCAATTTCTTTGGCTTTAACCTAAGTGGTTTTACATTGTTGTTTAAACAAATATTTTCCTTTTATATTGTTCTAATGCTTATTTTTGAATTATCAAAATAGCATGTCAGAGAAAATAAAATCGATAGAATTGATTATGTCGCCACCAGAGCCTCATTATGTAGGCGATGGATTTAGGGTTCATACGTTTATACCTTCATCTTATCGGTTGGATATGCATCGAATGAATCCATTTATTATGTTGGATTATAATTCGAGGTATTATTTTCCGCCATCAGACAAACCAAAAGGGGTTTCGGTTCATCCGCATCGTGGGTTTGAGACGGTAACTATAGCGTATAAGGGTAAAGTAGCGCACCACGACAGTGCAGGAGGAGGAGGAATAATAGGAGAGGGTGATGTACAATGGATGACCGCAGCGAGTGGGGTACTCCATAAAGAATACCACGAGGCCGAATTTAGCAAGCAAGGCGGTGATTTTCAAATGGTTCAACTGTGGGTGAATTTACCTGCCAAGTATAAAATGTCTGAACCCAAGTATCAAGCCATTTCAAATTCGTCGATGGGGGTTTTTCGATTGGATGAGTCTGGAAGTTTTATCGAAATCATTGCAGGAGAGTATCATGGCATCAAAGGACCTGCTAGCACATTTACTTCGGTTCACATGATGAATGCTAAATTGGAACAAGGTTCAACAGCCGATTTTACTTTTCCAGCGCACTTTAATACCTGTTTAATTGTTGTAGAGGGGTCAGTCAAAGTAAACGATGAAGATATTGCGCCGGTAAATCATTTTGTTTTAATGAATAACGACGGAACAGATTTTACTATTTCAGCCAACGAGAAGTCGGTAGTTTTAATCTTATCTGGAGAGCCAATTTTAGAACCGATTGCAGCCCATGGACCATTTGTAATGAATACTAGAGCTGAATTGGTGCAAGCTTTTAATGATTTTAACGATGGGAAATTTGGCCATTTGGATGATTGATTTTGCTTCCAATTGGTTGTGTATAAATCAATTGTACAATGTTTTCTATTCAAATTGAAATGTTAAATAGGTATAAGAGAAGTTGGGATATTATTTTTGGCACGCTATTTGAAAATGTTTGAGTATAAAATTAAAAAACTAAAACCA
>CAZKOM010000102.1:0-7564 GCA_964554385.1 uncultured Flavobacteriaceae bacterium
GTTCGGTACAGAAATCGCCGCTATACCTCCAATTCTAAGCGATTTTGCATAATTTCTTACACCATCCTCATTAGGTAAATGTTCAATAACCTCAAAGCTAATCAACCGATCCGCCAAATTATTATCCCCATTAGATATTTTTTCACTTGTCAACTCAACTGAAGCAAATTCATGTTGCCCCACTTCTTGAGTTTCTGCATGTTCTTTCAAGTTTGCGCTGAATCTATACGGACCTGATAAAATATCCCACGATTCAAACTCACTGTTCGTAACTCCCAATTGATTACGCAATAAATTATAATCCTTCTGGTGAACATCTGCATACTCTAATCCTACACTCCGTGTAAATTTTTTAGATAGCGGCAGTACAGTATTGCCATTACCACAACCTATTTCAAGTAGATTTTCTCCATGCCAAAATGGTTCAAACTCCTCCAACATGGCAATCCTTCTCCGTACCAATAAATCATCCGCATCTGCAGGTTTACCTAAATAATGTTCTTCTTCAAATAACGATTTATCAACCCTCTCGGTGTTACTCATAACTATGGCTTATATAAATTCAATGAAAACAACGCCCTACGCAAAAAAATCCATCCGTGATTGAATAGATTCGGCAACCATCCGTAATGCTCACTCAATATAGTAAAACGCTCCTTCCAAGCTTTTTTTGTATGCTGATAACTGCTGCCACCAACCTCAAAATCACTTACTACAAAACCTAAATTCAAACCAGGCATTGTTAGCCGTTTAAGCGAAGCAATTATTGAATCAACATCCGCAGCTAATCTGTATTTTTTGTCATTAAAAGGCACAAATACTGACCGATGTAAAAACAAACTTTGGTGACAAATATTCATCCCAAAACGGAAACTCTGAAATGTTAATTGTTTAGGAAACGGCTGCGGCTTCAACTGCGATATCAATCCAATAGCACCACCTTGAGGAGTTACAAATTGTGTATCACCAAACAAGGCTTCTGGTTTCTTACCGTGAATATGTGTAAATTCATGTATAAAGCCAATGGTTTGTGCAACAACGTTAGAGGCATGAAAGGTGTCGCCTGAATTTAGAAACAGCAAATATTCACCCGTAGATAACCTAAATCCTTTATTCATCGCATCATAGATACCTTTGTCTTTTTCCGAAACCAAAGTATCTATGGATATTTTAATCGATTCTAAAAAATCAACGGATCCGTCATTACTGCCTCCATCCACAACTATCCACTCAATTTGATCGCGAAAAGTTTGTTTCAACACACTCTCCGCCGTACGTATTAACCCGGATTTATTGTTGAAATTAATTGTGATTACGCTGATGAGTGGAGTCAAGGAAACTTATTTATTCAATAGTTTACGTACAAAAGGAGCAAGCAACAAGAATAATATTGCGAACGATGCGCCTGCCTCCATAGTCACCAGTAGACTGCGATCTTCTGGAATATACACCCATTTAATATTATGCTTACCTGCAGGTATTATTGCACTTCTAAGGATGTAATTTGCTCTATATGACTTAGCTTCTTTACCATCTATGAATACTTTCCAAGCTCCATTTTTTTGATTATAGTAAATTTCACTAAAAACCGCTAAACCGTCAGTTGAATTATTACTAATGTATTCTATACTATCATTAGTGTAAGTTAACCGGGTAATTTTAGCAGCGCTGTCCGTTTTAAATACCAAAGTATTTGGCGCTTCAGAGACTGGATCAAAAATGGCGTTTTTACGAATATTCTTATTGTTTATATCCATTAAAGCCTGTTTTGCAGAGGATGACTTAACAACGGAATCCACAAACCAAGCATGACCCAACGCAGTTGGTCTTTCAACAGGTATTTCTTGCTTGTTATCTTCTGTTATCCCTAAAATATATCCACAGTTCAACATGTCCAAGGCATTGTTTTTCATTAAATCACCACTACCAGTTGGACCGGTTGAACCTATACAATACGATATAACATCTTGATATCTACTCATTTTCGCCGGGTGATATCCACCAATACTACGATGAAAAGCGCCTAATGTATTGTCATTGAATGTTCTATTAATTCCAGCACGATAATCTATTACTCGTTTTCCATCTTTATTCATTTTCAAAATAGCTTCATCGCCAGGAGTAGGCATGATTGCTTCCTCCTCCTCTGCTACTTCCCAATTCTCTTCGGTTAAATAGCGTTTTGAAACACCCAACATATCATATCCAACCAAAACAATACATGCTATCCCTGCAACCATTCCATTAATTTTCTTGGTTAATATACCCCAAACAACTCCACCCGCTATTGCCATCAAAGCTAAAGACCGCATCAAATCGCCCCATACTAAATCTCCACGTAATTCTTTAATCGCATTAAGAGTTTCTCTACCATTTTCTCCTTCTAAAATTCGCGCATCTTCCGGTGCGGAAACATCACCACCCATGGTAATTAAAATTGCAATTCCCATAAGTCCCCCCGCAATCCCTATTGTGTACTTCCAAAACTTCTTTGTATCGGCAGAAGACAAACCATGTTCCGACATCAAATTCACCAACTTACCAATTCCCATGAATCCAACTAAGGGTACCACCACCTGAGCAATTACCAAAGCCATCATCGGCGTTCTGAACTTATTGTAATAAGGTAAATTCTCAAATAGGAAGGCATTTAACCCAAAATACTTACCCCAACTTAACAGTAAAGCCACTAACAAAGAAGCCAACCCAAATATTGCCAAACCCAAGAATAATCGATTTTCATCATTATTTGAGTCGTTTCTGTAATCGATGAATGCAATAACACAACCTACAATGAATAACAACATCATTACAGCTCCAAGATATATGGGACCACTGGTGAACTGTAAATCACCGAAATATAAAGGTAATCTTGCCTCTCCAAAACGTTCATCATTAACTAATTCACCTGAACTTCCCCCTTTAAATCCTGGAATCAGTAAAGTAAACGATTCGTCTAATCCGTAACTCCATGCAAAGGCGTAATCCATGTCCAAGCCTTTTTTACTAACTTGACTTCCTGATGCTGCTTTTTCTGCTTTATTCGTATCATCAGCCACCGCAGAGCCTCCACGCATAGTCTCCTTTGCATAATCATTGGTGTCCTTAAGTTTCCCAATACAAGTTACTGTACCTAATCCTGCAGATAATATAGCCAATAAACTAGCCGTCAAAACCGACTTGAAATTCTTGTTCACGATGGCCATTACCCACTGTACAGCAAAGTAAATTACCATCATAATCCCAGCGTAGTATACAATTTGATAGTGGAAATACCCCACCAAGGCAGCAAAAAAGAACGATGTTAAGGCGGTCCCTAGCAAATATTTTCCTCTATTCAAATAGACCAAACCAGCAAAAACACCAGGCATTACACCCATGGATAAAACTTTCGTTATGTGACCAGCCTCGTAACTCGAAATAGAAAAAGTCATAAACGCATAGCCCAATGCTCCAGCAGCCGCTAACCACCGATCCACCCGAACACTTAGCAACAAAACAAACATACTTACCATGGCAACGAACAGAAAATTGAATGGCGACTTCACTAAACCAAATAATTCAACCACCCTCCATTTAAGAATTACACTTCCTTGCTCAATTCCCGTGATTAAGCTAGACGGCATTCCAGAAAATAATCGATCATTCCAATTGGGATAAGCGCCTGTTTCCGCTTTAACCTGCTCAGAAGCGTGTTTCATTAATCGAACTTGTTGCATATCCCCTTGCTTCAACATGTAACCATCTAAAGCAGGATTTAAATACCACGTAGAGATCGCCCAAAAAGCCGCTATGAATAGGAAAAAAATTCCCGCATTCTTTAAAAAACTTTTATTCATTTCCATGGAAAATAATGGCGAATTTCAACAATTTCTGTGGAAAATCTCGAACAATTATGAAAATATGCAATTCATAAAAAATAATTTGGAAATAATGCAGGAAATAAAAGGCTTTTTATCATTGTATTGTAAACTTGCAACATGTTTGCCGGAAGAGACGAAATTGTATTTAATCTTATCGATCAAGAATTAAAAAGACAAGAAGAAGGAATTGAATTAATCGCAAGCGAAAACTTTGTTAGTAAGCAAGTTATGGAAGCCATGGGCTCGGTGCTTACAAATAAATACGCCGAAGGACTTCCTAATAAGCGATATTATGGAGGTTGCCATGTTGTTGACCAAGTTGAATTGTTAGCTATTCAACGTCTAAAAGAATTATTTGGTGTTGAATGGGCCAATGTGCAACCCCATTCCGGCGCGCAAGCCAATGCGGCTGTAATGCTTGGGGTGTTAAAAGCCGGAGATAAAATCTTAGGATTTGATTTAAGTCATGGTGGGCATTTAACCCACGGTAGCCCTGTCAATTTCTCAGGTAAACTATATACCCCGTCCTTTTACGGAGTTGAAAAAGAAACTGGGTTAATTAATTACGATACCGTTGAAGAAATTGCCAAAAGAGAACAACCCAAATTAATCATTTGTGGTGCATCAAGTTATAGCAGAGACTGGGATTATAAACGGTTACGTGAGATTGCTGATTCTGTAGGTGCACTATTATTGGCTGATATATCGCATCCTGCAGGATTAATTGCCGTTGGCCTATTAAATAATCCTGTTCCCCATTGCCACATCATTACCTCAACCACCCATAAAACCTTACGTGGTCCTCGAGGTGGAATAATCATGATGGGCAAAGATTTCCCGAACCCATGGGGCGATAAAACACCCAAAGGGGAAATTAAAATGATGAGCGCAATTCTTGATGGTGCAGTATTTCCAGGAACTCAAGGCGGTCCATTAGAACACGTAATTGCGGCAAAAGCAGTGGCGTTTGGTGAAGCATTGCAACCCGAATTCAAATTGTACATGCAACAAGTTGCTAAAAATGCACAAGCGTTAGCAGCATCCATGGTTCAAAAAGGGTATTCCATCATCTCCGGTGGCACCAATAATCACTTAATGCTTATTGATTTACGTGCAAAGAACCCAGATTTAACTGGAAAATTGGCGGAAGAAACCTTGGGAAAGTGCGACATTACCATAAATAAAAACACAGTACCCTTTGAAACACGCAGCCCATTTGTTACTTCAGGTATACGATTAGGAACACCAGCTATTACAAGTCGAGGTCTGAAAGAATCTGATATGGAAATAGTTGCTGAATTAATCGATACAGCATTGTCCAATACCGGTGAAGATTCGATTTTACAAGAAGTAAAATCAAAAGTTCACGCACTTATGAAACAATTCCCACTGTATTCCTAGGGAAATTTATTGATCTATATCATGGTTTAAGTTCAATTTCTTTTCTACTTTCGCATGACTAGTAAATGAAAAATTGGTTGCTATATATTCTTATTCTATCCGTATCGTTACCCTCGGTATTGAAAGTTGTTTATGTAACCAATTTTTACCTAAATCGCAGTACCATTGCTAGAGAAAGTTGCATTCAAAAAGAAATTCCCAATAACTGCTGCCAAGGTTCTTGTCAATTAACTAAAGACTTAGCAACTATTTCCATAGATCAAACGCAATCGCAATCTGAACATAGGGATTTCCCTAAGTTAATACATGAAGATCACTGGGTTTCTGCCCTATTAACAGTAGAAAAATTAAAACAAAATCCTTGTTGTTGTGATAAACTTTCTCGGCATTCAATTATTTTCAAAACATCAAACGGATATTTTTCATTAGCTGATAAACCGCCAAGATTTTCTTGATTTTCAAATACTAGTCTAGTACTAGACAGCGCCTGATATTTTTGCATCAGGATTTCTTTAATGTTTTATCCTACGTAGCCATCTAATTTGACTACATACACATTATTTCAAAAAAATCACTAAAATCATGAAAAAATCAAACTCGTTATTCTTTGCCATTGGAGCAATCATATTAACTATAACAACACAATCTTGTGATGATAAAATCACCCCAACTCCAAGCAATGAAACTGGAGCATTAACTATAGAATTTGAACATAAATGGGGAATAAATGAAGAACCTTTCCTGTACGGATCGCCAATTAAACATCCAATGTCAGGCGATACTCTTACAACCAATCTGCTAAAATATTATATCAGCAATGTGGAATTAGTAAAAGCCGATGGCTCTAAATATGTAGCTCCCAACTCCTATTACTTAATCGATCCAAATAATAATACGCTTGAATTGAATAATATTCCCAAAGGCGAATATACTGGTATCAATTTCCTAATTGGTGTAGATAGTTTACATAATTGCAGCGGAGTACAAGAAGGAGTACTTTCGCCTTCAAATGGTATGTTCTGGAGTTGGTCTTCAGGCTATATCTTTGTTCGAATTGAAGGTAAAAGCAATTTGTCCCCAACCGGCAATTTTCTTTATCATTTAGGGGGATACCAAGGTCCTTATAATGCCATTAGAGCAAAAAATCTAACATTCGGGAGTGCCGTACTTAGTGTAAACCCCGCGGCCAAACCAACGGTTCACTTAATAACCAACGTGGCCAAATTATGGCATGGCCCTGTAAAAACCGCCGATTTGTCTATTTTACATGCTATTGGTTCAGATGCTTCTATGCTCGCTACTAATTTTGCCAGTGGAATTCGTTTCGATCATATACATCCATAATCAATCTCTATTAATTCACTAACAAAATTCGTGTACACAGGTATTCCTGTGTACATGTTTTTCACCATGAGATTTTATTTCCAATCTAAAATTATCATCGTTTTGTTATTTTTATTGGCAATCGGTGCTTTTACAAGTGCCTGTAACAATAATGAAATTCAAAACAAACCATTTCTTGAATATCCTAAACATTTCCCAAGTCCGCAGTATCCCAATATTCAAAATCAAGTAACTGCCGCCGGTTTTGAATTAGGGAAAATGCTCTTCTACGATAAAAATTTATCCCTAACGCGTACCCTTTCTTGTGGATCTTGTCACGCTCAGGTTCATGGCTTCGCAGACCACAATGTTGCAACAAGTTTTGGAATTTTTAATCGACAAGGAATAAGAAATTCTCCTGCAATTATGAATATGGCTTGGGGAAAACAATTCATGTGGGATGGTGGAATTAATCATCTCGACCTCCTCCCATTAGCACCACTTACTGATACCACAGAAATGGGACTATCTATCAACTCTTGGATCGACAGAATTACTCAACAGCAGGTAAAATATGGGCCATTATTTCGTAAAGCATTTGGTTCTGATACAATTACAGAGAAAAAAATATTGCTATCATTATCCCAATTTATGCTATCGCTGGTTTCTTCAAATTCAAAATACGATCAGGTGATAAAAGGAGAGCAAAATTTCAACCCATTGGAAGCTCAGGGATACGAGATTTTTAAACTGAAATGTAATTCTTGCCATACTGAACCCCTTTTTTCTAACAGTCAATTTGAGAGAAACGGCTACACACAATCGGGTTTAGATCGCGGTAGAATGCGCATTACTGAATTGTCAACAGACTTGTATAAATTCAAAGTTCCCTCGCTTCGCAATGTAGAATTCACTTACCCTTACATGCATGATGGAAAAGTTCATGTGGCTTTGGGCGATACAAAAATTTTTGTAGG
>CAZKOM010000103.1:0-2115 GCA_964554385.1 uncultured Flavobacteriaceae bacterium
TCGGCACAAACACCTGTGGCCCGAAATGCTGTAAAACCCAAAGGTGCTCAAATATCGTTCGATCATACTCGGTTTGATTTTGGTCCCATCAATGAAAACGTAAAATTTGCAAGTCATAAATTCGGATTTACCAATACCGGGAATGCCCCTTTAGTCCTCAATAAAGTAGAAACCTCTTGCGGCTGTACCACTCCAGAATGGAGCACCGATACGGTTAAACCGGGGGAACAAGGGTATGTTACTGCACGTTACGAAACCACAAACCGCTTAGGAACGTTTACAAAATCCATCACCGTCTACTCTAACTCGCTAGAAAGTCCAATGGTATTTTTAGATATCTCCGGAGATGTTTACCGCGAAAATACAGACCTACAATCCAACACCGAAATTAAATACAACTACGGAAAAGTAACTTTTTCCAAACCTGCTTTGAGTTTTTCACCCCTATACGATAATCGAATCGATACGCAATCGCTTTTTGTCACGAACGAAACACCAACGGCTATCAATATATATGCCCTCGATCCAGGCATTTTACCTCCCTATATAAAAATATTGCAATGGCCCACAACCTTGGAACCTCAGGAGCGCGGTAAAGTGCAAATTGCCATCGACGGAAGAAAAATCAATTATTATGGTTTTGGAACCTTCGAAATCCCAATGAATACCAGCAGCCCTGCCCTACCCTATGGTTCCGTGTTCGTCACATTTTCACGCAAACAATTTTTCCCGAAATATTCGGCCACTCAATTAGCCAAACAACCTAAACTAATCCTCGATAAAAAGGAACACAATTTTGGGATGATTTCCGAAGCCGGTGACCTAATTACTACCGAATTCAAATTTACCAATTCAGGTAAGCAATTGTTGAAAATATTCAACATGGATCCGTCTTGCGGTTGTATTTCAGTAAAAGCTCCAAAAAAAGAATTGCAGCCGGGTGAGTCGATGACCGTGAAAGTAATCTTCGATACCGTCACCAAAAAGGGATATTCCAACTACAGCATTGGCATTATTTGCAACGATCCCACCAACCCAGAATTTGAAATTCCAATTAAAGCCCAGTTCCCTGCAAAGGACCGTCACTGCCTAACCTGTCCAAAATAACGTATCTTTGCAGTTTTATGGGAAGGATTTTTGAAAAACGAAAACACAAAATGTTTGCGCGGTTCGACCGCAAGGCCAAGCAGTTTACCCGTTTAGGTAAAGAGATTGCCCTCGCCGTTAAGCAAGGTGGTCCCAATGCCGATTACAATCCACGATTACGCACAGCGATACAAAACGCCAAGAGTGTTAATATGCCCAAGGATCGTGTGGATGCGGCCATCAAACGCGCCACCACCAAAGGCGAAGGCGATTACGAAGAGGTTCGATTTGAAGGGTACGGCCCTCATGGTGTGGGTATCTTGGTTGAAACCGCTACCGATAACAACACCCGTACTGTTGCCAACATCCGCATGCATTTCAATAAAGGCGGCGGTGCCATGGGAAAAACAGGATCTCTCGATTTCATATTTACCAGAAAAGGGGTATTTAAAATCAATGTGTCTGCCTTAAAGGGCATGGATATCGAAGAGTTCGAATTCTCATTAATCGACCATGGCTGCGAAGATTTGGCAGTGGATGAAGAGGAAATTTACGTGTACACCGATTTCGTTTCTTATGGTTCGATGGGTAAAGCCCTAGAGGACATGGGAATTGAAGTTGCAACCGCAGAACTACAGTATATTCCCAACACCTATGTAGACCTTACAGACGAACAAGCGCAAGAAGTGTTGGATCTAATCGAACGCCTTGAAGGCGACGATGACGTTCAAAACGTCTACCACAATTTGAAATAATAAAAAAGGACCTGCAAGCAGATCCCTTTTCAACCCAAAACTCTCCACTATTTTTTATTTCTTCTTTGTTCTACAACTGCGTTGTTGGAAGTTCCTTTGTAAACCGAATTTGATTACTCAACCCAAGAGATTGATATATTGCAGACAATCTTCAATTTTTTTCAAGTTCATGGAATACTAATGCGTCTGCCATCGTTTTCCCGTATTCCAACAACCGAAATCTCCGAAGCACTCGGGCCATAAATTCGCTTAACGAAATTCCCGATTCCTGCAA
>CAZKOM010000103.1:2125-7237 GCA_964554385.1 uncultured Flavobacteriaceae bacterium
ACATACTCAATCTAGGATGCATATTGGGCATGGCATTCACGTCCAATAAATAACAGGTTCCATTGTGGTATCGGAAATCACAGCGGCTGTAATATTCCAGATGCAACATTCTATGCGCTTTCAAAGCAATTTCCTTCAGCTTACTTGCTATTATTGGTTCCACATCCGGTTTTACTAAACGCTGTGTACTACCAAAACTCTGACCAGCAATGTAAATATCGCGCTCTGGAAAAGGCACTATTTCAATGGGTTCGGAGGCTTCAAAGTGATTCCCCATTGCATTCGGCATTACCCCCACAGTAAATTCTCTACCGGTTAAGTACGGTTGAATAATAAAACCATTCTTTCTCCAATAATTCCAATTATCCATCACTATTTCACCGGGAACGATTTCTATGCCCCGATGACATCCTCCTTGATTGGGTTTTGCAATATAATAATAGGAAAAAATCACTTCCTCTGGCGAAACCAATGATATTGGAACAGGTATATTCAAATCCATACACAGGTGTTCCACTTTCAGCTTATTCCCAGCCTGCTGTTGACTTTTTCCCGATGATGAAAGATGTTTAACTCGATTCAAATCTAACCAAAAAGCCACATCGGCTTGAGAATGTTCGAGATAACCGTAACACATATTAAAAAGCACGTCAAATGCTCTTAATCGCTCCGAAAATTCGGGGGTTAACTCTTCCATGTGTATAATCGTAACCGAGCATCCTATCTCCAATAAAGACGCTCCCATTCGTTCAACCGTTAACAAATCTATATTTTCTTTCCAAGGGGTATACTGGCTATCGGCCCACAATATGCCAACGTTCATTTCGAAGTAATCCATACTTCAAACTTCCACTTTCTGTATTTCCGTAAAGTTATCTCCATTTTAATTCAACAACATTAACCAATATTTAACCTCTCAATAACAATGTACTACCATTGCAGCAATTGATTTGAAGCATGCAACCAAAATTAGCAGTCTTAGACATGGCAGGTACAACCATCAATGACGGTGGACTCGTGCAGCAAGCGGCCATTAATGCCATGCAAAACCTACTGACCGTAAGTATTACTAAGAGGGATGCCGATCAAGTAATGGGAATTCCCAAGAATACCGCTTTCCAAACCCTTTGCTCTATTGCTGGTGCACCCTCCGATACTGAGACCATTACCCGCTTGGTTAATTACTTCAATCAGGAATTGAATGAGTTATATAAAGACCCCAACAATATATCCTTAATGCCATTTGCGGCAGAGTTATTTGCCACAATGAGAAAGTATAATACGAAAATTTACTTGAATACGGGTTTTGAACGAAATGTTGCTACTACCATTGTAAATACTTTACAACTTTCAAAGGTCATTGACGGATACATTGGATCAGACGAGGTGGAGTTAGGAAGACCTCATCCCAACATGATTCACAAAGCAATGCAGTTAACTAAAACGGAGTATTCTCATCATGTAATGAAAATTGGTGATACGGTTAGTGATTTGTATGAAGGTTTTTCCGCGGGATGTGGATTTAATATTGGCGTTTTAACGGGAGCGCAAACCTACGAAGAATTGAGAACTGCCCCTTATACCCAGATCGTTGCCAACTTAGAACCTGTAATCAATTTCTTTATTTCAGGTAGAAGTCATTAAAAAGATAGTGACCCGCAAATCGGTTTACAGAATCGTGTATACAATATTATCAAAATGTTCCGAATGAGTGACTATCGTAACCAATGAATCTACATACCCATACCAACTACTGCGATGGCGGTTCCGAACCGATTGCCATCATTAAGGCGGCGTTGGATTTAAAATGGGAATATCTAGGATTCAGTTCCCATGCACCGCTTCCTTTCCCTTCCTCATGGTCCATGAAGCGCAATCTTGTTCAAGCTTACACAAAGGAAATAAAGGCGCTCAAATTACATTTTGAAAAAGAAATCACTCTATATAGTGGTTGGGAAATAGATTATATCCCAGGAAAGGGATTTCCGGCCATGGAATTTAAAGAAGTGGTAAATGCCGATTATATTATCGCTAGCGTTCATTACTTAGCCAATCCCATGCCGAAACATGAAGTTGGGGGCTATCTAGAAATTGATGGTGATTTTGCGCAATTCTGCCGATTATATGAATTGTACAATAAAAACCTAAAATTCATCCTAATGGACTATTTACTGGGCATTGAAGAACTCCTAAAACTTCGATCGCCCTGCCAAAAGATCTTAGGTCATTTGGATAAGATTGTGATTAATGCAGGTAAAATGGATGCATTTAAACCATTACAAAATTGGTTTGAAAATAGTATAGTTGATATCTTCAAAGGCCATTACAACGGAACGGATTTGGTAGAAATAAATTCCAGACCCATTTACTATCTCAATCGATCACTCCCTTATCCAGGAACCAAAATTCTTGAATATCTATCCAACGAAGGGATTCCTTGCATTAAGAGTTCCGATGCACATTTTGCCAACGAAATAAATTTAGGTTTTGCAGAAATCGACCACCTTCTACTAAAATTAAAATGCCCTTTGCAGTTTGTAAATCCCCACGAACAAAAAATTCTTAACAACAATTACTGGTCTGCCCCTAAAAAAACCAGCGCATGAAATCCAAGGTACTAACGGCTATATTATTGGGTCTAGTTGCATTTGCTACGTACTCTTGTATGTATGCAATCCGCAAACCGTTTGCTGGATTTATATACACAGAAACTCTTTGGGGCTGGAATATAAAAAGTTGGATGGTGATGGCTCAATTATTAGGCTACACATTGAGTAAGTTTTTTGGAATTGGTTGGATTGGGCAACTGAAACGAACCAACCGACGCAGTCAATTAATCACGTTATTATTTTCCGCCTCCATCCCATTGTGGTTGTTGCCCTTTGCTCCATTAAGTATTTGGCCGATACTGATGTTCGCCAACGGTTTCCCGCTGGGTATTGTATGGGGAATTGTCTTCAGTTACGTAGAAGGCAGAGATCTTACAGAATTTATTGGAGCGATGTTGGCTTGTACTTTTGTTTTTTCATCGGGATTTGTAAAATACGCCGCTTTAGAATTACAAGCCCAATTTCAAATGCCTTCCGTTAATGCCGCGGCTACTATTTCGGCCATAGCATGTATTCTTGCTGCTATCGTTTCGTATTTCTTGGATAGGACACCCAAACCTACTCCAGCAGAAATTGTACGAAATGCGCCACGAATTGAACTGAACCAACTGGAGAGAAGATCCTTTTTTAAAGAGAATATTCAATTTTTAATCCCAGCCATTTTAATCTATGCCGTGCTCACGTTTTTACGTGATTTTCGCGATAATTTTAATGCGGAGTTATTAGCAGAAAGTAACAGTTATAGCGGAAAAAACATTGCTCAATACGAAACGCTGATTTCGTTAATTCTTCTTGCAGGCATACCCTTTATCTCACTAATTAAAAACCACTTAAAAGCGATACAATTCACCTTTACAACTGCTGCATTCGGTGGTTTACTTAACCTTATCAGCCTGTATTTATACCATAATAAATTCCTCTCAGGCAGCTATTTAGTGCTGTTTTCTGGACTAGGAATGTATGCTGGCTACATTCTAATAAACATCAGTATTATGAATCGAATTATTGGGTATCGAAACACACCAGGTAACTGTGGTTTCTTGATGTACTCAGCCGATTCAACTGGTTACCTTGCATCCATCATGGTAATGTCCATTGCCCTATTTCAAAACAAATTAGCGATCCAATGGCTACCCATTTTTGAACAACTCCTTACTTGGGGAAGCATTGCAGTGGTAATGATTTCATTGTTTCCCATTCGATATTGTTACCTATTAAATAAAAATAAACTCTTATGACGAAATCTGTTAATATTATTGGATCTGGAATATTGGGAATGGCATTCGCTCGAGCTTTTGCCATAAAAGGATATACGGTGAATGTTTTTGAACGGAGCGAAAAACCAACGGGTTCCTCCATAAGAAATTTTGGAATGGTTTGGCCGATAGGTCAACACAAAAACGGCTTACTTAGCCGGGCCATACGTACTCGCGAAGTATGGAAAGAAGTATGCGAAGATGCTAAAATCTGGTACAAAGAAACCGGTTCTTTGCAACTTTTGTGTAATCCAATTGAGATCAGTATGGGACAGGAGTTTTACGACGAAGAAAAAAAAGCAAGGCCCAATTTGGAATTTTACACTCTGTCTCAGGTTCAATCCATCGTACCTTTTATCAATAAACAATTCGTACGGGGTGCATTATTCAGCCCAACAGAGATTATCGTTGAAGCCAGATCTGCAATCCGAGAAATCCCCGAATATCTTAAACGCAAATACAATGTAAATTTCCATTTTAATACTACCATTATTCAATGTGAAGGCAATTCAATCAGTTGTAATTATGGCACCAAATACCAAGCAGACATTACTATTTTAGCCAGCGGTTATGAAACTCAATTATTATTCCCCGATATTTTCAATGCCGCACCGATAACCATTTCCAGTCTAAACATGTTGCGGAGTCATCCTATTAGCGATACCATACCAGCATTGTGCGCGGGATTGAGTTTTTTACACTATCCTTCGTATGAGGTGTGTAAATCCATGGATGAATACAAAACTTATTGTGAAAACGAATTTCCGCTCCAATTACAAAACGGGGTTCATCTATTGGTTTCTCAAAACCCCAACGGTCAACTTACCATAGGTGATTCTCACCATTACGGGATGCACCACGATCCTTTTCAATCCGATACCGTGGACCAGAGTATTTTAGACTACATGCAACGTGTTATTCAACCCATACATTTTGGAATTGCCCAACGGTGGACAGGACAATACTTAAAATTAACCAATGGCAAAAGCGAATGGTTTGAGGAAATTCAACCGGGCGTATACATTGCTAATGGGCCAGGTGGAGCGGGAATGACATTAGGATGGGGTATGGCCGAAGAATGCGTTGATTCAATAACAAAATAAAAACGGATATCGAAAATACGATACCCGTTTTTTTATTCTTATAATTTATAGTTCCGCCTTTCCGATAAATCGTTGTAAGCAGTTAAAATCCAGAATACGCAGGATAATTTTCTAAGCAATATTGAATACCACGCCATACTTTTT
>CAZKOM010000104.1:0-6827 GCA_964554385.1 uncultured Flavobacteriaceae bacterium
GGTTGTCCGGTTATAAGTACGCAGATTCGTAAAGCCAAGGAGTTGTTCCAAGACAACATAGGGTTAATTATCGATTTTGAAAATTCCGATCAACTTGCAGAAGCAATAATTCGATTGTTGGACGATGAACAAAAACGAGTAGAAATGTCGTTACACAGCTTTCGTACTATGGCCTCAACGGCATGGCAGAATTCAGCATTGTCGCATGCCGTAGTATTTAAAATGAACGCTTCGGAAGACATTACCTTGCATTACAAAATACCGCCAATTAATTTAAAACACATAAAGAAGATAACCACTCATTTTGGAATGATTCAATTTTCCAAAATTGCCCATCCCGACATAGAATCTGGTTTTACCTTGGACGATAATGCCAGGGCATTGATTGCCATTTGTCAGCATTTCGCCTTATTCAAAAATCCTTCAGATTTAGTGTTGATTAATACGTACATGGAGTTTATACGTTATTGCTTAAAACCCAATGGATTGTTTTATAATTATATCAATAAAAGTAAGTATATTACTGATCAGAATTACGAAGAAAATTTGGAAGATAGCACCGGAAGGGCCATATGGGCATTGGGTTATGTAAGTTCGTTAGACGGTGTACTTCCATCAAATTTGGTAAATGAAGCCAATAATTTACTGCAATACACCAAGCCTCATGTGTTAAAGATACACTCAACCCGTGCCATGGCATTTATGATTAAAGGATGGAGTTATCAGAATCTGCCTGAGGGGAGATTGCTTATTACTTCTTTGGCGAATCGGTTGGTGAACATGTTTTTGCACGAGAAAACGGAAGATTGGCGTTGGTTTGAACATTATTTAACCTATGGCAATAGTTTAATTCCGGAGGCTATGTTATGTGCTTATAAAGTTACGGGTCAGTTAGATTACAAAGAAGTGGCGATGGATAGTTTTGATTTTCTACTTTCTAAAATTATTAAGAACGATCGAATACGGGTAATTTCCAATAAGGGATGGCGATTTAAGAATGAAGAAAATAGGGCGATTGTAGGAGGTGAACAACCCATAGACGTGGCTTATACGGTATTGGCTTTGGAAACGTTTTATTCCATTTTGAAAAAGGAAGAATACAAGCAAAAAGCCCAGCTAGCCTTTCATTGGTTTTTAGGGGATAATCACTTGCATCAGATTGTTTATAACCCTTGTACCGGTGGGTGCTACGATGGTGTTGAAGAAGAAAATATCAACTTAAATCAAGGGGCAGAATCAACGGTGAGTTATTTGATGGCTCGATTGGCCATTGAGCGAATGTTCCATAAAGAGCCCTCCTAAATCGGTTTATTTTTTTAACTTCGTTTTTGAATGAGGAAGTTAACTGCGGTTGTATTTGGTTTGTTTGTTGTTTTCGCTGCAAATGATTGCGATGGACTGAACCAGAAATCAACCAAAATACTACGGTTAGTTAACGGTAGTTCGGCGGCTATAAGCCCCCTGTATGGTGGCTGCTTTGGAGGGGGATTGGAAGTTTTTCCTTTGGATGGGCACAGGCAATATGCTGATAGCCTTCTGCCTACAAGTTTTCGCGTGCGATGGGTGAATGGTTTGGAACTACCCCAATTGAATTCTGTAAACGATAAAGTAATTCGAAAAACCGGGTTTAGTTTATTGTACAATGAGGTGCACGAACAAGCCAGTTGGGTAGCTTACCAATTAACGCAATCCGAAACGCAAGGCTTTGTAGAAAGAACGGACAATTTCAGGGAAGATCCGATGGTGAAAACGGGTTCGGCAACGTCGGCCGATTATCAAGGAAGCGGGTACGATCGAGGACATTTAGCTCCGGCAGGCGACATGGGTTGGTCTTCGTTGGCCATGTCGGAATCGTTCTAGTACAGCAAGATGAGTCCACAAGTACCTGCATTTAACCGCGGTATTTGGAAGCGATTGGAAGAGCAGGTTCGTTCGTGGGCAGTTGATTATGATACGTTGTATGTGGTAACAGGTCCAGTGCTGACGGCCGATTTATCCAAGATCGGACCAAATCAAGTTTCTGTTCCTCGGTATTATTATAAGGTTTTATTGGATTATTCGGAGCCCCAAGTGAAGGGGATCGGGTTTGTTATGCCCAATATGGGGTTGAAATTACCCTTGCAGAACTATGCGGTAAGCATTGATAGTGTTGAGCGATTAACAGGGATCAATTTCTTTCCCAAGTTGGTGGATAATCAAGAGGAAATTATCGAGAAAACGGTATGTTTGAGCTGCTGGAATTGGGGAAGTCTAGGGGGCTCTAGCCAATCATCCGTGTCTGGTTCTGGCAATTCATCGGTATCGGCACCAAGACATCCTGCAGCTTCAGGGGCCGTGCAATGTTCAGGAATAACCCAATCCGGAGTACGTTGTAAACGAAGGACTACTAGTCTCAATGGTAGATGCTATCAACATCAATGATAAATTATTTTTTATCGAGTTTATGCATCGCTAGCGTGTGAGGAAGGCTGATGCAGGCCAAGAAAATAAAAAACGGAGCCCAGGTTGACAAATTGGGATTTAGATTTTGTACGTAGTTTATGAGGTTGAAATGGGTGGAAGTTGAATCAAGGGACGATTGTCGGAATAACCCATAAAACAGCAACAGCAATCCCCAAGCTCCTAGATGAAAGGGCAAGGATTGCACCCATAAACGCTGATGAGAGATTTGTAAATGTTTTTTGATTTTGTACCAACCGTTGATGCTGTGTTGGCCGATGAAATACAGGCCAAACGACCACATCAAAGGCAGCATGGCGGAGGCTACTAGCCATACGATAGTAATGCTCATTCCCCAGTTTCGATTTTTAACTGAATAATAAACCCAAGGGAAAAAGACGATGGCGATAAAGGGTGAAATGAATTGAAGTTTCGATTGCAAGTCTCCCGAAATTTGGAAGGTGTTCCAATTTGTGCCTGTTATACCAGAAATTATTTCGGCAGATTCTTTCCAGTGCGATAATATTATAAACGATAAAACTGTAGTTCCCCAGCTCAGCGTTTGGGGTTTAGACATTCTCCAAAGTTCTCCATCGGCCTGACCAAAATGCCAAGCAGAATACAACAGAAAAAACATCAAGCATAGGTTCGGAAGCAATAACCAAGTTGCGGCAAACAGTGCGCCAATCAATAAATATTTGACTATAAATCCGGGGGCTGTTTGTTTATTCCATTGTTTGGTTTCCAGTAAATGATCTACGGCACCGTGCGGAATTCCAACAGTTATTAGTCCAAGTATCAATAATGAATCGCCGATGATTGTTTGCAAGTACGAATTGCCGAGTAACAGTAAAGTTGCCGTGATTAATAATAGGCCAAGTGGGCGGTACAAGGATTGTACAAAAGGGTGTTGAAAAAGTACGCGTAAAAAGGGTTTGAAGGGTAATTTTCTTAAAATATGTATATCTTGAATTAGCGTAGTTTTTTCGTCCAAGAATTGCATTACTTGTGGAATTTGCACACGATTAAATAGCTGTTCGAAGATGGGTTTGCCCCAGTGGGGTTGTTGGTCCAGAATTTTAAGTAACAGGCTATCGTAAAACTTAAATCTTGACGGTGCTTTAGTTGGAAATAGGGAATGGGATTCAAGGGTAAACGATTTCCACGAGTTTGTTGTTTGCCTTTTTATCGTTTCAGCAATTTTATCGGCGTGCGAGTACATCGATTTAAATGCATAACCGGTGCTGGGCTTGATAAGGTTCGCTCTGCCTCCCAAGTTTATAACGCCCGGCAATGGGTGGGTTTTTAATTGGGCATTACTCATGGGAATACATCCGGTTTCAGTATCTTCTATGGAATAGGCAACATTGAAATTGTGTATGTACTCGGTTAAGCGCAACTCAGCCAAATCTTGTGGGATTACTTCTTTACCAAAACGGGTGATTTCAATCAATGCTTCGTGTTCCGAATATGGAAGCACGTATACAAATTGGGTAAAATTGTCCTGTGGAGTTGTAAAGTCCATCATTCGGAAGTCGTTGGGTTGGAAGTACAACTCCTTGGTTTTGATTTTCCATCCCACGAAACTTTGCCAAAGGTGAGTTTCGAAGTTTTTAGGTGTATGGAATTGGGGATTTCGGGAATCGAAAACAATATCTGCGGTAAGAATTTGGTAATCGATTTGAATGAAGGGCTTGTCTGCCTGATTAGTTTGGATGACCTCTACTTTTTTTGCCATTATTTCCCAACCGAAATCACTGATCATTTCGTCCAGTTTTTGGTAAAGATCGATGCTACTTATTTGCCAATATTGCAATGGTAGTAAAGGGCTTTTCGATTGGTTGGCGACCGATACAGAAGTCCAAGATTTAGAAATGATGGGTTTTAAATCTTGGACTATAGAATCGGTTTCTGCAGCCCAAAAACAATAGGTTTTATCATTGATATTTTTTGCTTCGGGCTCAATAATTAAAATGGATTTGTTTTCAAGCAGATTGTATTTATGGAGTGCTAATAAAGTGAGACTTGCAGACGCGCCAAGACCTACAAAAATGAAATCGTATTGCTTGGTTGAGGTTATGGATTGTGGTTCTGCGATGGGTATTAAACAACCAAATGATTGATTATGTTTATTTTGTGTTGTTTTTATTTTGGGGTTTTGGGTTTTTTATCGGCCATAATTTTAGTTATCATTGAACAATGAGATCTATCGTATTAAAACGGGTGGCTGTTGGAGTTGTTTTCTTGGCGTCTATTACAAGCATTTTCGCACAAACTACTTTGGATATAAGCATGCCCGATGAGAAGAAGTTAATGGTAAATGGATCGGAGATCAATCCGAAAACCAATTTTACCAATGTGAAGGCTTTGTTTGGGGAAATGTCATCGGAGAAGGAAAAAGGCGGCGGTAAAGAATATATATTCGAATCAAGTGGGGTAATTGTATCCACATCCGCCGAGGGATTTGTGAAAGGTATTGGCATAAATATTAATTGGGATGGCGATAAGAATTTCCCGAAAACAGCGTATTCAGGTACGCTTTCTATTGGCGGTACCCCCATTACTGCTTCATTGAAATCGGAAGAGGTAGCAAAGTTGAAAGGTGTAGAATTTGCGTGTCCGTTTCCGTTGTTGTGTGCAAGTAAGAATAATAAAGCGGCCGTAAGATCTATGATTGGATTTAGTTCCAAGAATGTACTTACTCAAGTAATCTTTATTCTGCAGTAGTGTAGAACTAAAGTTTGCTATCTTATAGAAAATTGATAAATTGCCGGCTATGAATAGAGCCGTTCGTTTATTATTTGTCGCAGTTGCTGTGTTTATGGCTAGTTGCGGCGGGGGAGAGAAGACCACCTTCCAAATGAAAGATGTTGAATTTACCTTGGCTGGACCTTTGTTTGAAGGTGCGAATCCAGTGCAGTACACCGTGAACGTAGACCTCAAAGCAATTTTGGGTGATAAATACGTTGATGGTGTAAAAATTACTGGCGCTACATTGAAAGCAGCCACCTTGAAAGCTGGAGATTCTGCAAATTTTGATGGTGTTAGTTCGTTTGTGTTAAGTCTTGCAAGTGATAATAAAGACTTAAATATGAAGGAATTAGCGGTGTTGAATCCAGTAAAAGCAGGGTCTAACTCTGTGTCCTTGGCCCCTTCTACTGAAGCCACGGCGGGTGAGTTTTTTGGAGAGAAGCAGTTTTACATAGTAGTGGATGCTGCCTTAGCAAAAGATATCGATGCCGATATGGTGTTTAAGGGGGATTTTGAGTTTGAGTTGACATACAAATAGCCCTCAGTTGTTTAAGAATTTAATATAAAATATAAAGATATTTAAAAAATTCATAGGACTATCAACCGGCTCCAATTCAATGTTGATGTTCTTTGGTAAAAATCAAAAACATTAAATTTTAATTATGAGAAAATACATTTTATCGATGTTGCTAGTGATGATCGCTGGCTTATTTACTGCTTTCGTTGCTCAAGATGGCGGCGATCGTTTATTGGGTGTTTGGGAGCCAAGCAATGGCAGAGCTCGTGTAAAGGTTGAAAAAATTGGTGCAAAATATTACGGTAGAATCGTGTGGTTAAAAGAACCCATTGATCCCGTAACTAAACAACCCAAAACGGATAAAAACAATCCTGATCCCAATTTGCAGAATGTTCCTTTGAAAGGTTACAGAATGTTGAAAGACTTCGTTTACAAAGGCAACGACGAATGGGCGGATGGTACTATTTACGATCCTTTGAATGGAAGCACGTACAGTTGCACCATTAAAATGACGGATCCCAATTCGTTGGAGATTCGTGGATATATTGGCGTTTCTGCTTTGGGTAGAACCGATGTTTGGAAACGTTTGGTTGTAAAGAAATAATCCATGCAAAAATTATTGATTTTACAGCGCTGGCAATCGTCGGCGCTGATTTTTATTTGCTCCTTTGGATTGTCGAGCTTTGCTTATTCTCAGGCAAGCACAGCGACATCGGCGCCTGCCGATACAGCGGCACCTGCAGACGATGAAGATTTTAGCATGTACGATAACGTAGGATTTGCTGCCGAAGGTGCAAAGCGTTTTTGTAGTCCAAAGATTGAGGGTTTAAGTCCAGCTAAGTTGATCAGCATTGGTTACGATTATCAATTGGGGTACAACATGAAAGCCGATTCTATTCGGAATAAATCAGGGAACAGTTTGGCATATGGCCCCAGCAGACTACCGGATTCTATGAAGGTTTTGTCTTCTAATGGTATACGAATAGGTTGCAATATTCCTGTGATCTCGAAGACCAATATCGTATGGCAATTGGGCGCTAATTATTGGGAGCAGCGTTACCACTTTGCGAATCCGGATCAATTAAATAACGCCATGATGCCATCGCTGCGTGCACACGGG
>CAZKOM010000105.1:0-6547 GCA_964554385.1 uncultured Flavobacteriaceae bacterium
ATGCAAGAAGCACAGTTGTTTCATATTCACCTCAACACCGATTACCCATTCAATCTAACCGGTGTTTTATACTTCCCTAAGGTAAACGAAGCCATTGATAACCGAAACAACCGAGTACAATTATACTGCAACCAAGTATTTGTTACAGAAGATGTTAAAGACGTACTTCCAGAATACTTGGTATTATTAAAAGGAGTTATAGATTCTCCAGATATCCCGTTAAACGTGAGTCGTAGTGCCTTGCAAAGCGATTCAAACGTGAAAAAAATCACTCAGCATATCTCAAAGA
Organism: uncultured Flavobacteriaceae bacterium; assembly: GCA_964554385.1. Lineage (GTDB taxonomy): Bacteria > Bacteroidota > Bacteroidia > NS11-12g > UBA955 > JAGKXC01. Next base: position 290 of record CAZKOM010000105.1, read on the forward strand.
AAGTAAGCGATAAACTCAACGAACTTTTCAAAGATAACCGAGATGATTTCCAATCTAAATGGGAATATTTAGACCTGTTTGTGAAATACGGAATGGTGGCTGACGAGAAATTTGCTGAAAGAACCAAAGACATTTGCTTGGTAAAAACCACCGATGATAAATTACATACCATTCAGGAGTGGATCGATCATGCGAAAATTAATCAACAAGATAAAAACGGTGAAACGGTAATTCTTTACACTACGGATACCTCTATCCAACATTTATATATCAAAGCGGCAAAAGAAAAAGGGTACGAAGTAATTGTGTTAAACGGTCCTTTAGATACCCATTTTGCAGGTTGGGCTGAATCGAAATTCGAGAAGGTTAAATTCCGTTGTGTGGATGGTGGACCCATCGACCAATTGATTGAAAAAGAAGTAACCATTGAGCATATTTTAACCGAAGATCAACGTAAATCTTTGGAAGAATCCGTAAAAGGAATCGTGAATGAGTTAGCTTTTGACGTGAAATTAGAGGCCTTGTCGCCCAGCGATGATTTCATTTCCATCCACCGAAGCGAGTGGGAACGCCGAATGGACGATATGGCGAAAATGGGACAAGGGTTCCCCATGGGTGATTTAGGTTTGAAAAAGCAAAGCATGGTTATTAACGCCAATCACAGTTTAGCAAATAAGGCGTTGAATACATCCGCTGACGATCAGAAACAACTGATCCAATACTACATGGATTTGGCTTTATTGCAACGCGGTCAATTACAAGGGGAAGCCTTAGAGCGATTTGTAGAAAAAGCAAAAAGTTTCATGGCATAAATAAACTATAGGCAATAGTTCACTTTGTATTTGCCAACATAGAAGCCAATAATTTATAAGAAGCCATCTTGACAATTTGAACAAGATGGCTTCTTCGTTTTTATTTAAAACGCACTCGGTAATTGTATTTGTTTTAAATCCTTTTGCTTGCTATTGGCTAAATTCACAAACGGCGAATACTGTTTAGCAAAAAACGTATTTACCCTTGCCAATACTTTATCGGTTTGTCTCTGTGCATTCCGGATGGATAAAATCACATTCTCTGTAACCGCATCATTTCCACCCAATAATCCGGCAGCCGCTCCCAAGTGATCATTTAAACGAATGGTTGCATCCTCATAAAAGCGATAACCTTCAGGCAACATATATAACAACTTAAGGGTAGAGATAGAATCCAACAAAGGCTGTTGCAACTTCTTTAACTCCGCGTTTATACTATCGTTGGTATAATTTGCACTGGTAACTTTAGCAATCATCTTTTCGGCCTCCTTCAAAGCTTCAAAAGCCTTGTTTGCTCTTCCAACCGATACGGCCAACGTATCATCCCATCTCCGTTTTTGCCAATAATCGCTTTCAGAAAATACATATTGCCCCGTAGCGTTTACCGTAACAATCGCTGAATCAAGTCGCTTTGCCTGCTTGTCATCGGTAGCCAGAACCAACTTGTATTTACCCGGTGCAACGGCATCACCCCAAGGCAAATCTCCATCTTCCTTCACCTCTCCGTGCGCTGGAAAACGGTACCCATCACGGATCATTCTCCATGGTAACCGATAAATTCCACTACTGTCAAAACTAAATCGATGGGTCCGAATCAACTTATTATACTCGGGAGACGTAGAATTTTGATCATACACCAACCCCTTGATTTTAGTCTTTTCCCAATCCGTTTTTCCCTTCTTGCCAAAAAATACAAGATTCAATTGTACCCCAGTACTCTTATTCGGCGCCTCAAACTGCGTACCTGCCCCAAAATGTGCCCCCGAATTTTGCATAATTCTAGCCAAATATCCAGGTTGGGTGGAAACAATTTTTACCGTTTTACCCGCAAATTGACGGTTCTTTAAAATGTCCTCATCCATAGAGGCTCGTTCCATAGCTGCAATAGATTCTAACACAGTAATATCATCCAACACCCACACTCCTCTTCCAAATGTTCCTACAATTAAATCATTTTCTCTAGGCTGTATCTTCATATCCGAAACAGGAACCGAAGGAAATTCTTTAAACTTCCGCCAACTATTTCCCCCATTAAAACTCACAAACAAACCCCTATCGGTACCCATAAATACCAAGTTGTTTTTGGCCGGCAACACACACCAAGCATACCCCATCCCTTGAGAATTCTCACTGGCCTCGTTTCTCACGTTACCCATTGTATACACCTTGGATTTGCCATTGGATAATTCTTCATTGTTGTTTGTCATCCATTTCCAAGTCTTTCCGTAATCCATTGTTTTGTACACATAAGTACCCCAATCGTTTTGTCTATAATTATTTACAACTACCCAACATTCACCCTTTACATTAGGATTTACCCATAGATAAGGAACCCAAGCAGCAGATGGTAATCCTTTGATATTCAATGCAACATTAGACCACGTTTTACCACCATCCCGCGTTAATTGAATATTGCCATCGTCCGTACCAACCCAAATTACCCCATTGTCATTCGCCGCCGTACCAATAGCAAGGATGGTACAATGAGCCTCGGCACCGGTTGCGTCCACCGTTAATCCACCACTTTTTGCCTGTTGCAATTTAGCTGGATTGTTGGTAGTTAAATCGCCCGATAAAATCTTCCAACTGTTTCCTTGATCGGGGCTATAATGCAAATATTGACTCCCAAAATACAGTCCTTTTGGATTATTTGGATCCACCAACATGGCTGCATTCCAGTTAAAACGAAGATGTAAACCCTCGGGATGTACGGGCTTTATCGGAGTATTTTCATGGGTTTTGGTATTAAACCTATATACATTTCCTCCCTGCCACATAGCATAGCCTTCCCCTGGTTTTCCGGGAACTGGAGCCACATCAAAGCCATCGCCAAACAATACTTCTTGCCATTCCCAATTGGTAATTCCGCCACCTTTCCAATGATAGCCTGGACCTACCCAACTACCGTTATCCTGCAACCCCCCATAAATATTATAGGGAATTTCGTTATCTACGTCGATATGATAAAATTGTCCCACTGGAATATTCTCAGCAAATCGCCAAGAATAACCGCCATCATAAGAAATATTCAACCCGCCATCGTTACCATTGATAATATAGGTTGGGTCATCTGGGTGAATAAGAAACGCATGATGATCCGGATGAATCGCCCCCCAATTCGCTAATATACTCCAGGATTTTCCGGCATCTTCGGATTTTGAAATCTGACTCCAAATAGAATAAACCCGGTTTTCGTTATAGGGGTCTGCATAAATTTCATGATAGTAAAACGGTCTGTTTCCCGCATTGGCATCGGTACTCACTTTTTGCCATGTTGATCCTCCGTCATTACTGCGATAAAATCCCGATTCCTTAGCCTCCACAATGGCATACACCCGGTTGGGCTGGGATGCAGTAACCGCAACCCCTATTCTACCTAATTCGCCTTTCGGAAAACCGTCTTTCTCAGAAACTCGTTTCCATGTCTCGCCTCCGTTGTGCGTGATATACAATCCACTGCCAGGCCCGCCACTTCTGAAGGTCCATGGCTGTCGCAAATAATCGTACATGGCAGCGTATAGTTTATTGGGATTTTGTGGGTCGATAACCAATTCCCCGCAACCCGTGGTTTCATTTACATACAAAATTACCTTCCAAGTTTTTCCACCATCATCGGACCGATATACTCCTCGTTTCTGCTTAGGAAGCGTATTGGCATTATCCGCCCCCCACACCGAACCCATTGCAGCAACAAAGATTTGATTAGAATTCTGAGGATTTACGATAATTCGATGAATCGTACGGGTTTCCTCTAACCCCATACACAACCAGGTTTTACCACCATCCAAACTCTTATAAATTCCTTTACCGCTGTTATGAGAATTTCTTGGGTTCCCCTCTCCTGTGCCGGCCCAAACTATACTTGCGTTGTTAGGATCTACCGCCAAGGCACCAATGGACTGAACATCCATTTCATCAAAAATTGGACTCCAAGAGATACCCCCATTGGTTGATTTCCAAATACCACCGCTTGCCGTACCCGCATAAATTGTATTTCGGTTCAACTGTTGATATGGCGATTTCCTCGGTACCGCTATGGCCGTAACCCTACCACTCATAGTACCAGGTCCTAAGTTTCGCTTAGGTATTGAAACCATGGCTCGGTTGGCTAATTCGTTCCATGACATTCCTACCACAACCGAAGTGTCAGGAGGAATGCTAACACCTTCTCGCTTTTCTGAAGTAGCTAATAGTTCGCCCGAAAAAGCTGAAATTGAACAAAATAGACCCAATAAAATAGGATTAATTCGCTTCATCACGTTTGATTATTTTTTTACAACCTCAATTATACGAATTCGTGTCGGTAAAACTTGCTATTTATCGAACAATTAACCCATTGACTTGTTACTTGCTGTAAATTCGCATCTTTATTTTTCGTACCCACATCCATGTTCAAAGACCAAATAATCGCGTTCCTTTTTTTCACTACTTTTTTCCTAGCCATTGATTTTTACGTTTGGAGCGCAATTTTGTCGTTATCCGGAGGTTGGCAACCCAGAACCAGAAGCATTGTAAAATACACCTATTGGGGTTTTACCGCATTCATGTTTCTATTCTTCCTTGTCTACCGATCTGGAATCATTGAACTTCCCGCTTGGTTAATTAAACCTATCTCGGGAATTGTATTCGCCATTACCATTGCCAAATTATTTTGGGTAGTTTTCTTACTCATCGATGATGTAATCCGATTGTTCCGATGGTTGTATGCGTATTTCTTTACCGAAATAGAAAGCACCCCTAGCAGACCCTGGGAAATGTCGAGATTGAACTTTTTGAAATTCACAGGTTTGGGAATTGGTGTTGCATTTTTGGGAACATCCATTTGGGGAATATTCAAAGGGGCTCACAATTACACCGTTCACCGAGTTAAATTAAAAATTAACAACCTGCCAGATGCATTAAAGGGCTTACGTATCGTTCAAATTTCCGATATTCACTCCGGTAGTTTCTGGGATAGAGAAGCTGTAGAACGAGGGGTTCAAATGATTAACGATCAGAAGCCGGATATGGTCTTTTTTACCGGCGATATAGTGAACGATCGTTCCAGCGAATTAGTTCCATGGTTGGATGTTTTTTCAAAAATCAGTGCACCGTTGGGTGTGTTTTCTACCTTAGGGAATCACGATTACGGCGACTACGTAGGATGGCCATCGGCTGAAGCAAAAAAACAAAACCTACAAGATTTAATAGGATACCATAAACAAATGGGTTGGGACATTTTAATGGACGAACACCGCGTGATTGAAATTGGTGGAGCCAAATTGAGTGTCATAGGTATCCAAAACTGGAGCGATAAAGCTCGATTCCCAAAGTATGGCGATTTAGCGAAGGCCTACAAGGGAGTTCCTCAAGATTCTGTAAAACTATTGTTAAGCCACGATCCATCGCATTGGAAAAAACAAGTAATCAAGAGTTTCCCCGATATAGACTGTACGTTTGCAGGTCATACCCACGGAATGCAATTTGGTATTGATACCAAATTTTACCGCTGGAGTCCCGTGAAAATGGTCTACAAGGAATGGATTGATTTATACCGTGAAGGCAAGCAACAACTTTACGTAAACCGCGGTTTCGGTTATTTGGGTTACCCCGGCAGAATGGGTATCTACCCCGAAATCTCCGTTTTTGAACTAGAGCGCGCTTAAGCTAAGTATCTCGTACTTTTTCTGGGGTACTCGCAGTACCGCTGTTGGCTCATTCGCACCCGTTTTAATAATTCCACCGCGGAAAGCAGCAATTTTACCAAACTTGGAGGTTGCCTGATATAGCTTCACTTGTGAATTGTCCTTCTTGCCATCGGCTTTGGAGGATCCAATAGCAGTAGATATAATTTCGGCCTGCCCCGTTTGGGTGTTAATTTTCAATTCAATCGATGAATTGCTGTTGTTGATTACGGTCCAAACCGACTCGCCAAAATACCTCCGTCGAATCACCAAAACGGAATCACCCAAACTTTGCGTTTCTAATTCTCCATATAACAAGGCCATACTTTCGCTTCGAAACTTCGCCAATTCGCTAACTTCCTGCCTTAACAATCCCTCTGCTATACTCATATCACCCAAACTGCCTTGATACCCCGAAGAAAAACGCATCATTCTCCGAGAATCGGGATCGTTGGCTCCCGGCATCCCTATTTCATCACCATAATAAATTACTGGTATCCCGGGAATCGAAAAATTATAGGCAAATAAGGTAGATAGTCGATCGTAAACCCCTGGATCCGATA
>CAZKOM010000105.1:6557-6826 GCA_964554385.1 uncultured Flavobacteriaceae bacterium
CTTTTATATTTCTATCCCAACCTGCTTGTTTGCTATCCTCCCCTTCTTTTATCGATCCATCCAAAATCGATATTATCCTGGGCTTATCTTGGTTTCCAGATATATTGCCCATGGTATGATGCGAACCATACCATTTCCGCGAATCCTGTAGGGTATTGGCCAACTGGATCATACCTCCATTCCCCTTAAATGCACCAACCGCCGCATCGTACATATTAAAATCGAATTGTGCATCCAGCAAACCACTACCCAAATAACTACCAATTAAC
>CAZKOM010000106.1:0-6616 GCA_964554385.1 uncultured Flavobacteriaceae bacterium
GGCAACTAACGTGAATGACGTATCTTTTACACAACCCGCAGCATCAAAATATCTTAAGTTATAGGTGCCTTTTTTCAAGTTGTAGATACTTTGAGAACTAGCAACAAAAGAATCGGGGCCGGTCCATTGAAAAGTAAATGCACCGTATCCACCACCAACAGTAATCACCGATGAACCATCCGCAGAACCAAAACACTTTGGATTGGTTAACACCCCGGATAGCGTAATTCGGTTGGGCTGATTCACGGTAACCTGCAAGGTATCCGCGTTGGAAACACTATCATTTACAATGATGGTATAGTTTCCAGAGGTCAGTTTTGTAAAAACCGAATCTGTTGTAAAACTGCCACCATTAAGGGAGTATTTGTACGGTTTAATTCCTGCCATGGAAGATAGAGCTATACTACCATCCGCACCCCCATAACAAGAGTTTGAGGTTGCTTTTTTAAGGGAAAGGACAGGGTTATTGGCGTAAGTGGCTCCGATCAACAAGAACGACAGCATCACATTCGCTACTTTTTTCATTTTGGTTTGATTCAAATTCTTCACAGTTTACTCTCCTATTTATTAACGCACCAAGGTTACTCGTTTATTGTACACGTGTTTCTGCTGGAACACATCAATAAATACAATGCTCACTTCGTACATACCGGCTGGAGCATCTTCGCCTACATTATTCCATTTACCATTCCAAGCTTGTAAAATATCGTTTGATTGATAGACCAATAATCCGTTGGCATCGTGAACAGTGATTTGATAATCTCGAATTGAATGGAATCTACCCAAGGGTTTATACGTATCGTTATACGAGTCGTTATTCGGTGAGAATGCCGATGGTAACAAAATTAAGTGGGCCGGTAAAATTTCCACATCAACTTGGTCGAATTCGGTACAACCGTCTGAATTAGTTACAGTCAATGAAACTGTATAAATTCCTGTATCGCCGTATTGATGCGCTGGGAACATATCTGAACTTAAATCAGAACCGTCTCCAAAATCCCATTCATAGGTTAAGTCCACACTCGGATTTTCTTCAGAGAACAGGTATTCTGGGTTATTGATATCCGCAAATCCACCGTCGTAGATGGTATCTGTTGCCGTTCTAGAAACTAAACGCAGTGGACGAGCAATGTTGGCTGAAGGCTTTGGATAAACGGTAGCCAAGGTTTCATATTCATAGAAACATCCTTTATCAGAGGTAACTTTTAATGACACGGGGTAAGTAGACGGTGCTGTGTATCGATATTTAGGATCAATTTCACCTGCAACGGTACCGTCACCAAAATCCCATCGTCTATTCGTAATGGTTCCCGAAGCAATGGTTGCATTGGAATAGAATTCGTTAAATTCTCCGAAACAAACGGGATTCACACTCAATGCGGCCTCCGGTGAGGGATGAACAACAATGGTTTTAATTGCCGTATCCGAACAACCATTAGCATCTAATAACACCAATTCTACATTAAACATTCCCGATGTATCGTAGGAATAATTCACCGTATCGTTGCTCTCCACAGATCCATCCCCTAATTTCCAAAATCTGAAAATATTGGCGCCTGTATTTTGCGAAATATCTAAGAATCTGAAGTTGTTCAGCTCTTTACCGGTGAATTTCGAGTAATTTTCTTGGCACTGCTCGATGTTATTTACTGTAAACGCCGCGATGGGCAATGCATTTACACGCACTGGATAAATTGCTGTATCGGAACAACCAAAAGTGGAGGTACTGATTAACTGTACTTTGTATGAACCGGGTAATCGGTATACATGACTCAAGTTATTACCGGTTTGATAAATACCATCTCCAAAGGACCAGTTATTGATTACTTGATCCGGCACGCCTGTTGTTAAACTCTGGAATTGGAAATTCTGTTGATTTAGGCAATAGCTGGGTGAAGACGCTCCAATTTCAACCACCGGCATAGGTTTAACGGTAATGAAATCATAGGAAGTATCTGTACAGAAATTCTGGGTTGTGGTTATAAGAGTTACTTTGTAGGTTCCGGTATCAGGGTAGGAATAGGTTCGAGGAACAACCGTTAACGTTGTATCGATCTTTCCATCTCCAAAATTCCAACTTTGGAATAAGAACAAGTCTTTATCTACCCGAGAGAAGTTACCCATGGTTACTTGGTTATTGCGGAAACACACCGCGGTATCATAAATGGTAACATTGGATTTTCCTTGTGGGAACACGGTTACTTTAGTATCCAACGAGTCTGAACAACCATAATTGGAGAATACAATTAACCGGATACGATAATCACCGGATTTCTGATAACGGTGAGTAATATTTTGACCTTTGTATTCCGTGCCGTCACCCATTTCCCAGCGATGGAATAATGTATCGTCATTTACACGAGACAAGTTATTGGTTACAAATATATTATCTCTTTCACAAGCCCCTGATTTGTCTAATGTATATTCCACAATGGGTTGATTTCTCACGTAAATTGGCTTGATGATTGAATCAGAACATCCCCAAGCCGAGCTTACTTTCAATTTTACCAAGTAAGTGCCTTGTTTTTCATAGGTATTTCTGGCATGCAATCCCAATAGAGCATTTTTATCGCCTAAATCCCATTGTGAATTAAATCTACCTTGAACAATCTTAGAGTTATTTAAGAAAATGTAATCGTTTTGCTCTGCACACTGAGACGTGTCGTTGATGGTAAAATCCGCATCCGGGTTTGGTTTCACCACAAATTTTGTTTGTTGAGAATCTGTACAGCCTTTATCGGTTGTCACCACCATCCTCACTTTGTATTCACCATATTGTGTATATGTGTAATTGGGTTGAACCGCCAAAGATTGTTTACCATCTCCAAAATTCCATAAATACGAGTTGGTGCCTTCTGCTACGGAACTAAAGTTGGTAATTTTAAAGTTATTACCACGCTCACATTGCAAGTCTTTATTCACCACAAAATCAGCTTTAGGTGAAGGATTAATTCTTACCGATTTGGTTAAACTATCTTGACATCCAAATGTACTTCTCACAAATAGTTCAACATCGTAATCCCCAAATTCTGGGTATCCTAAAACAGGTGACGGGTTAGACGATGTGATTCCATTACCAAATGTCCACAAATAACTAAGTATACCGCTGGAGATGGTAGAATTATTTTGGAATTCGTACTTATTTCCGTTAAAACACTGTGTTGGAGTAGGAATATTAAACGCTACTTTGGGTTGAGGATAAACAATAACTCTAGAACTAGCGCTGTCTTTACATCCTAAGGAAGACGAAACCACCAATTTCACTTGGAAGGTATCGTCTTTCGCATAGATCCAACTAGGGCTAATTGAATCTCTTGATCTTCCATCACCGAATGTCCATTTATAACTTAATGTACCACCGCGGGTTCCTATGTAGGAATAGTTGCTGGCAACAAAGTAGTTATTAGTTAAACACTGACCTGGGTTATTAATAATGAAGTTTGGCGCGGGTTGGGGATACACTCTAACCAACGAAGAGGAACTATCCGTACAGCCGTAAGCCGAAGTAACAGCCAGGCGGATTGGGTAGTCTCCCTCGGTTTTGTAGGATTTCTTGGGTGAAGTTGTTGTAGATGATGTTTTATCTCCAAAGATCCACTGATAGGTTAATCCCGACCCATCAGCATTGGTAGATTGGTTGGTGTACGTAAATTCATTTTTATACAAACATTGACCCGTATCGCTAATTGCAAATTTGGCAACAGGTCTTGAATGAATAGTGATGTTTTGTTTACTACTATCCAAGCAATTGTAATCAGAAATCGCCCTTAAGGTAACGGTATAATTACCAAATTTACTGTAGGTCTTAGATGGAGATTCTATGGTAGAACCGCTTCCATCACCAAAGTTCCAAACGTATTTTAAATTACCACTACTAATGTTTGATGTATTGGTTGTAACCAAACGATTTTCATTCAAACACTGCTGAATAGTATTTAAGATGAACGACGCAGCCGGCATCGGTCTAACGGATACAAACTTCGTAAGTGAATCTTTACAACCAAAAGAAGAAGTGGAAATCAGCTTAACACTGTAGCTTCGAACTTGGTAGAATGTTTTAGTGCCATTGGTTGTGGTTGCAGAACTAGTATCCCCAAATATCCAGTTGGATGAAAGGCTTCCACCTCCAAATCCGATGGTAGACTGGTTAGTGAAGACGAACTGATTGCCTTTCTGACACTGATTGGCTTGGTTAATGTCGAACGCTGGCTTCGGCATCGGTTTAACACTAACAATTTTAATTACGGAATCCGTACAACCAATATTATTTACAGCTACCAATTTAATGCGGTAATCGCCAGCAGCCGTAAACTGGTGGTTGGCATTGTTGGAACTGAAGGTAGTATTCAAACCGGTGGTAGAGGTAGATGCATCCCCCATATTCCAGGCATAGGTTAAGCCGGTACCATTATTGGCATTGGTAGTATTTGAGAACGTATACTGATTTGTTGTTGCACATTGATTTGGATTATTGATACTAAAGTTAACCGAAGGATTGGCCACCGCCTTAACATTGGTAGTGATAGAATCTCTGCAACCGAATTGTGAAGTTGCAATCAATCGCACGGCATATGTATTTGCCGTTGCGTAGGAATAATTGGGGTTGGTATTGGTAGTGGTAGCACCATTTCCAAATTTCCATTGATACGTTATATTACCTCCTCCAGAAACGATACTGGTTGTATTGGAGAATTGGAAATCGTTACCTACCAAACATTGATTTGCATTGTTTACACTGTAGCTTACTTTCGGCATAGGATGCACACGAACCGGTTGGAAAGTAGTATCAGCACATCCAAAACTGGAAGTAACAATCAATCGAACCGAATAACTTCCGAAATTATTGTATTTCTTAGAGGCATTGGTGGTTGTAGCTCCGAAGCCCCCATCGCCAAAGTTCCACGACTGATTTTTAATCGACCATGGTCCAGAAACCAACGTAGTTTGATTGGTGAAATTGTATTGATTGGTAGAAACACACTGGGTATCGCTGTTGATTGCGAATTTTGCCGATGGTTTAGGTTGAACTACAATCCATTGTGATGCCGTATCCCAACAGCCTGCTACCGAAGTTGCTTTTAACAATACCTGCTTAGAACCAAAGTAAGCATACTTTTTAGTAATATTGGTTTGGGTACTAGTAACTGAATCGCCCAAATTCCATAGGTAACTGATGCTACCGGAAGATCCAGGAACAATGGTACGGTTGGTAAAGTCGAACTGTTGGTTATTGATACATTGTTGCGATTGGTTGATGCTAAAGTTCAACAGAGCATCGGGAAGAACTCGGATGGTTTTCGGTAATGAATCTACGCAACCTTTAGTGTTCATCACTTTCATTTTTACCGATTGCTGTCCAGCGTTGGTATAAACATGGGTTACCGTGGTTCCTGATTTAGCTTTATCGTTTGGACTTGGGAAATACCAAGTACTATCAACAGTTCCTACACCCGCAGTGGCTTTAGATTTGAATTCATAATTGTTAAATTTCAAACACTGAGCGGTGGTATTAATATCAAAATTCGCTTTAGGGGTTTGGTAAACTTCCACCTGTTTCGTGGTAGAAGCGGTACAATTATTGGTGTCTTTTACTGTTAAAGAAACGCTGTGGATTCCGATGCTTGCAAAGTGTTTTTGTGGAGTGGACAATGCCGAACTGGTATTATCAGAGTACACCCAACGGTATTGTGTTATAGGGTATAACGATACAGAATCTTGAGCTAATTTGAACAAGTTTCCGCTTAAACAGGTATCGGTTTTGGTTATTGCAAATCGAGCCGATGGATTCGGTAATGAACGCAATAATTGTCTCACGGTATCCACACAACCAAAAGCACTAGTTTCAATCAATCGAACCGTATAATCACCGTATTTATTGAATCGGAAATTGTAGGTACTGCCCTGTTTACTTCCTACTGTTGGAACAATCCAGTTAAAGGTTGACCCTGCATTGTTGCTGCCGCCTTGTTGCAATCGGAATGAATCCACACCATAGCAAATTGCCTTGCTTTGAGCTACGATGATGGGCTTAGGTTGAGGCATGGTTGTAATTGATTTAGCAATGGTATCCTTACAACCATAAAATGTCTCGGTGAACAAGGAAACTGTGTATCTACCGGTTAAAGTATATCGGTGCTCCGAATTGTGTAATCCGTTGCCTGCATCGGTTACGTTATCGCCAAAATTGTATTTCGATTTTGTGATTGTAGTATAGGGGATTGAGGACGTATTTGTGTAGACAAACTTATTATCACGGGTACATTGGGAGTCGTTGTTGATGGTAAAGTTGGGGACTGTTTGGGGATGAACTACCACCAATTCTGGGTTCGTAGTATCCTTACAATTATAATTGGAAGTTGTAGCTAATCGGATTAAATACGAACCGTGAATGCCATAAATATGCGATTTATTAGCTGTTCCAGATACTGATTCTTTAATTGAATCTCCATAAATGTACTCCGATTTGGTTACACTGCCGGTTGGGATGGTGGTTTTATTGGTTAATACAAACTGGTTGCCTTTGTAACACTGGGAGTCGTTGTTGATGGTAAAGTTGGGTACTGTTTGTGGGTGGACTACTACCAATTGCTCGGTGGTGTCTTTACAATCGTAGTTG
>CAZKOM010000107.1:0-6483 GCA_964554385.1 uncultured Flavobacteriaceae bacterium
TAAGCAAAAAATGTCATTTTAAGCCTAAAAAATCATAAAAAAATGCTTATTAGTGAATAAAATGTAAAAATAAGCATGTTATATAATGCTTATTTGTGTTATTTTTGTATAAATAAGCGATTTTATGAAAATAAACAGTCCTATTCCTACAACTAAAATCGTTGAACGAATCCATTACGATAATCCTTGGTGGGTATCAAAGAAAATACCTGCTATTTATGGAGAAATGTCTAGTAGACTATATTTCAAATTGTTCTTCCCTCATGTTATCGAGCAAGAAATTAGACGAGCTATTGTGCTTATGGGACCTCGAAGAGTGGGAAAAACGGTAATGCTATACCATAGCATTCAACAATTATTAACTGAAGGCGTAAACGAGAAACAGTTATTTTTTATTGCCATAGATAATCCTATATATATACATTTAGGATTAGAGGATCTACTTGCACTTTGCAAACACAGTTTATCCATTTCTTCGCTGGATGGGTGCTTTGTATTTTTTGATGAGATCCAATATCTGAAGGACTGGGAAAGACAACTTAAAGTACTAGTAGATAGTTACCCCAATACTAAATTCATCGTATCCGGATCTGCGGCAGCAGCATTAAAATGGCATAGTACGGAAAGTGGAGCGGGTCGGTTTACGGATTTCATCTTGCCTCCCCTTACCTTTCAAGAGTACATTCACCTTCGGCAACTTAACCATTTAATGAGGCCCGGTATCATTAAATATGCTGATATATCAATTCCCTATCATCTAACTCACGACATTACAGCGCTCAACCAGGCATTCTTGCATTATCTTAATTTTGGAGGGTATCCCGAAGTGGTTATGAGCGAGAAAATTCAAGGCGATGTAGGTAGATATGTAAAGGCTGACATCGTTGATAAGATATTATTAAGGGATCTTCCGAGTCTTTACGGCATTCGAGATGTTCAAGAATTAAATCGATTTTTTACCTACTTGGCATACAATACTGGAAACGAATTTTCATATGAATCGATGAGTACCGATAGCGGAATAAAAAAGGAGACTTTAAAACGATATTTGGAATACTTGGAAGCTGCAACGTGTTACGAACTTTAAAGTCTACTTATCCAACCCATCGTTAAGATCAGCTTTATTTTCTCCCATCACTGAACAGGATGAAGAAATTGGCAACATCATTGAAACCGCCGTATTATCCCAATGGATGCATCGCGAAAAACTGGATCTTACCTATGCACGATGGAAGGAAGGCCGAAAAGAAGGTGAAGTTGATTTGGTTTTGGTTGATTCAAAACGATTCAAGCCCATGTGGGGTGTAGAAGTAAAATGGAGCAATCGATTTGTACAAAAACCTCAAGAATTAAAGAGTTTAATTACATTTTGTAAATCGAACAAAATTTCGGCAGGTTTGATCACCTCAATTGACGAACTAGACAATCAGATGGTACAGGATATACATCTAACATTCATCCCAGTTGCTCTATATTGCTATAACGTTGGCGATACGACCCTTAAACTTAAATCCAACAACTCTCTCGATTGGCCTTTCGCCGAAAGACCGGAACACTAAATAAGAAGCACTTCCTAAACCCATCAATACACCACCACTTTCTCGGTGGTTTTTTGGTTGCCTTTGGTGACCTCCACGGTATAAACGCCCTTGGCCCATGCGGTGGTTTCAACGCTTAAGCGATTGCCACTCACCTCGGTCAATTCTGAAATACGTTTGCCCATGATATCCATAATTGAAATGGTAGCACCATCCAGTTGCTCCCCTTCGACAGTAAACTGTCCGTTTGCTGGATTGGGGTAAATTGTTATAGCATTATCCAAACTTTGCAATTTCGTACGCAACGCGAAATTCGACGTAAAACTGTATTCGAAATAGCTTCCAAAATCGGCCATAAATGTCTTCAAGATGGCATTGGTACTGGCATTGCGCAATCGTACCGCACCTGCACCTTGGGCTGTATTCGCCCACCAATTCAATCCATCTAGACCGAAATCGTAAACGATCAATTTATAACAGCCATTCAGGTCTAAGGTATAGGTATGTGTTTTGTTGGCCACCGTGAAACTATCTTTTGCTATCACCTTACCATCGGCATCCAATAGCTTAAATGCATTTTCTGAGGGGAAATTATTGGTACGAATCTCCAACTTGATATTACCCGGTAACACATCCGGAATTTTAACCGAACTGCTTACGCTGCTGTTACTAGGATATTCATCGGCAATACCATTTACTTCGGTGACTTCGCAGTGAAACACGTTGTTAGAAGCATTCATGCCGTGAGCCCATAAATCCCAGGTTGGCAATACCACGGTTACGGTATCCAACGACGCTAAATTACCCGCCCAATGCCAAGTCTGCTTTATCGTTGCATCGTTCATCCAATAGGTGAATTTGATGGTTTTGATATCCGATTTCCCCGAGTTCTGTACCAAAATCGCTGGTTGAGTGCACATGGGATTTGATTTAGAAAACTCATAATCCGCGGTAGGCCGCAACACCTCCATAATACGAGCGTCAGTATTGAAATTCATCTCACCATATTCCACCAATTGATGTGCAACGATGTACCGATAATCCCCGGATTTTACTGGTTGTGAGATCTCATAATCAATGGTTTCCGTTTTTCCTGGTGTTACAAATTGGGTGATTTCGTGCTCCATCAATTTTGAACGCCAACCTGGACACCAACCCTGACGTGGAATCAACCAAGTTCCTCCTTGAGCAATCATCGGATTGATCGAACAATCCATTACCGAATTCCAACTCATCGTATTTCCTGCAACTTTCAAACTGTGGGTTATAGGCCCTCCATTTTGCTCAAACTCCCCTTCCGAACCATGACCGGTGATGGTGGAGCGAAGCTTAAACGATTTTGCCGATGCCAACAAGGGCACATTAACCGGTGCAAACACATTGTTATTCAATATGCTGTTGATACCAGGGCCACCCAACCGTGCGCCACCTTGCCATAACTGATTCATGGATAATACGGGCCGAACCGGTTTACCCACAATAAACAGGAACTCCATTTCCATTTGCTCTTGATTTTGTCCGCCCATGGTAACCATGAGTCGTTTTTTCCCTTTCAACAATGGCGCGAAATCGGTCATATCGAAATACCAACTCTTTCCTGCCATCCCCAAATCCAAGTTGATTCCGTAGGGCGTTACAAAGGATATCAATTCGTTATACCAAGGGAATCGCAGCGAATAATTCAATTTCACCAAATCAATTACACCTTCCGATTGTACGTTTACAGAATCCAGCAAAACCCCTGTTTCGCCTTTAAACACCCTAGATTTTCTAGCCTCGAATAGCGCAAAACTACTATCGATCTTCAAAACATCATGCGTCACAATCCCGGCTGCTGATTTGTCCTCCACCGTGTAGCGATTGATACTATTGGCCGATCTAACCATTGAATCACGCTGTTCTACCGATGTCACCAAACGGGTATAATCACCCTGCAGAATTGTTAGCACGGGCTTGGCTTTTTCCTGGGTAAAATTTCTGTTGAGTTCATCGCCACGTTCATAGGTCCAAGTAATATTTTTTCCCGATGAAACTTTGGTTGATACGGTATTGGAAAACGAGTTCCCCGATCCTTCTTGAAATGGATAATACCCCACCAAATTCACGTATTTAGGGTGTGATGGATCGATATTTTTGTTCATCCAATCCTTAATTTCCGATGCGGAAAGCGCTTTATTCCAAATACTTAACTGACTGATTTTCCCTTTGTAGTTATTATTGCCATTTTGATCGGTTCCCAAGATGATGTTCTTTAACGCCATAGCCTTGGTTTTACTGGTTCCAGACAGCCAAAGTGTACCGTTGAGATAGATGGACATATTGCCGGTAGCGCTGTTTTTAGTAAATACCCAATGATTCCAGTTGCCTTCGTATTCGGCAGGCGTTGCCCCTTTGTTGATGCGATCGTATCCACCGGCAGCAAAACCACAATCGAAATAAATACTGGCGTCTGACCAAGGAAAGTGGATGTTCAACTGGCGTTGGTTGGGATCGGTATTCCAACCGTAAATCACCGAGGTATTGGTTGGCAAAGCATTGGGATCGCCTTTTGCCCAAAACGCTATAGAAATCTCTTTGTTGATCGTGGAAAAACTATCGGCCGCCAAGGTAATTTGTCCGTTAGACCCTAAATCAACCGCATAATTATTATTGGCAAATAGCATACTTACTGCAGTATCGGCATACCCATCCAAGACGATTCCGGGTCCTGGCGAAGTATTGGTAAATGAAAATTCAATCAACAGATTGCTTTGACCATCCCAAGTAAATGGGGTATGAAAAACGATTTCGTTACTGCCTGACACGAACAGCATGGAATTGTAATAGACTTCGGTGAAACCGGTGGTTATTGGAGTTGCAGCAGTCAGTTGGATTTGATTTGTTTGTTGAATTCTAACCTTGAAAAAATTAGCCATTCCAGCCGTTTGAGCATGCAGTGCGATGCCTTGGATATCTCCAGCCGAAAATCCAGCATCTATTAATTCCTGGGCGCGATATAGCACCTGAGTTTTCCCTGATTGCTGTGCCGTATTGAGCGCTTCGTACAAATTATTACTGTTTTTACCCACGCTATGCTGAACAGTGTTTGACTTAGCACTTACGGTAACATTTTTTACGGTATAATCATAGTAATCGTATACGGGTTTGGTGGTGTAAGAAAATTGATTTCCTGAAAAGTTGGATACTACAAATTTGGGGGCAGTTTGAGGAATGATTTCGATTTTGGACGAGTCCACGATAAAGGTGTTGCAGGAATAATCCCATTCGCCGCAGCCTTTATTACGGTTGGATCCATCGGACACCAATCCATTTTTACATCGCATGGCATAACGCAAAACAATCTTTTCATACTCCAAATTTCCTTCAGGAAAATTAGCAATAGTATCGCGGTTATTGGTGCCATAATGAATGGTTTTCACCCGTATGGTATCGCCTATGTTTTGTGCAGAAAGTGTGGTTGGAAGTCCCCAAATGGAAAAGCTAAAAATCAAAGCGAAACACTTGAACTCTTTTGACATGTAATGATGAATTTTTTATACTTTGTAATTGTCAAAAGTACGAAAAATCTATTCACCAACGATTACATGAAAAAGTAAAAGAAAACGATGATCTGTCGGCGTCGCATTCCGTCTGCTCTGCCTATTTGTCTTCCGCTACCGTCATAAATTCTATCGCCATTAATTCTACCGATCTGCCTACCTGAGGCACTGTAAAACCGATCCCCATCCACTCTGCCTAACTGCCTGCCGGAACCATCGTATATTCTTTCTCCATCAATCCGACCAAGTTGCCTTCCACTGCCGTCGTAAATTCGGGTACCGTCGTCTCTACCAATTTGCCTACCAGAAGCACTATAAAACCTCTCCCCGTCTACCCTTCCAATCTGCGATCCAGAGCTGTTATATATGCGCTGCGCTTGCGAATTAATACTGAAGAGCAGAAACGCTAGTAAACCAAATAAGTTCTTCATAATAATTTAAATAACGAATTCAAAGTATAGCAATAAAACTGTAAAGAACATATTCTAATGATTTGGTACCAATTTCAAATTTTAATTGGCAAATTCTTCAAGTATTCCAATGATTCCATCCGTTTGAATTAATAAATTATCCAACACGGTTTCTTTATCAACTCCCATCAAGGGAAACAACGGAATAGCTAGACAAGGGTATTCTAAATAAATTCCCTCCTCAATAAAAAAAGCTAATTCCTTAGATCTTAAGGCTGCCTGAATATCATTCAATTGAGGAATGGTAGATTTCTCCTTGGAATCCCAAGGTTTAATGGATAAGCAAAAATAAATAGGTGTTTCTTGATATTTCATCCAAAAATCCGAGGAATAGAGAAGAAATCCTTCTAGTTTACCATTCAATCGGAAAAAATTTTTAATTGCATATTTTCCGCCTCCATAGGTCAGTCTGTCCTTGTTTAATTTGGTCTTTCTTTTTGCAACGATGTCGTCTAGTAAATCAACAAGTTGATCTCGTTGTTTAGCTGCAGCCGGAGTAAACAAATGAGAATCAAAGGGTATAAATCCTTCTGAATCTATTTTTTTAACTAACGATTTAAGTTGGAATAAATTATGCAAACTATCTGTTTCGTTGGCATATAGCGCAGAATTCCATAATGCTGATAGTGTGTCTGTCCAACTGACAAAAGTTACGGAAATGGTATCATTAACAATAAAACCAAATTCTAACGTCTGCACATTAAATTCTTGTTCAGCGCGTTTAGCCGTTTCTTTTTGCAACGAAAAAAGTCTTCGATCTGGAGCAATGAATAACAAAGCACCGTTTTCATTTAGCAGAATTCGTTTTAGGTAACTATTAGGTTGATGGGTCGTTAATCCAGCCCAAAATTTCGCTTCAACCAAGATAGTTTGATTCAATTGTGTTTTTATCTCCAAATCCGGTAGGGCAGAATCAAAATTGGAGCTAACCTGAGT
>CAZKOM010000108.1:0-6418 GCA_964554385.1 uncultured Flavobacteriaceae bacterium
GCCATTTTCGTAATTGTGAGCAATCCTATGGATACGATGACCTACTTGGCATTAAAAGCCAGCGGTTTGCCTAAAAACAGAATCATCGGTATGGGAGGTATTTTGGACAGTTCTCGTTTCCGTCACTATTTGTCTCAGGCCTTAAATTGCCCGGCGAGCGATGTAGATGGAATGGTAATCGGTGGTCATGGCGATACTACCATGATTCCATTAACTCGTTTGGCGGGATACCGTGGAGTTGCTGTTTCTAATTTTGCGAGTGCCGATACTTTGACTAAAGTTAAAGCCGATACTATGGTTGGAGGTGCTACGCTAACTGGAATGCTAGGAACAAGCGCCTGGTACGCACCTGGAGCGTCTGTTGCCGTATTGGTGCAAAGTATCGTTTGCGATCAGAAGAAAATGTTCCCATGTTCTGTGTATTTGGAAGGCGAATATGGCCAGTCTGATATTTGTATGGGCGTACCGGTAATTTTAGGTGCAAGCGGTTGGGAATCGATTGTTTCTTTGGATTTGAACGAAGACGAAAAAGCGGAATTTGCGAAAAGCGCCGATGCAGTTCGTAGCATGAACAATGCATTATAATTAAAAATTTAAAATAACTATTTGAAAAGCCACCTGTTTGGGTGGCTTTTTGTTTTTTGTATTTTCGATAATTAATTATCCCAATTCGCGGAATTTTAAGAAAAATCCGCGCTTATTTATCTGTCGTTTGCAATTTTCCGCAAAACCTAATTTAATATTTGCGAAAATCCGTTGGTGATTAAAATTTGCTTGATACTACCTTTACTTTTTAGAGAAGTAGCAGTAATATGGACGAATTACCCATCATACCCGGAAGAGGATTTAATACCCGTACAGCCATTGAAATGCGGGCAGAATACCTACAATCCATGGGTATTAATTTACAAGAGATTTCACAGTATACTTTGGATATAAAGAGTATTCAAAATAATATTGAGTCTTTCATTGGCTGTATTGAAATCCCTGTCGGCATTGTTGGTCCATTATTGGTGAATTTCGAAGAAACCGAACCCACAACCACCCCAGAAATGGTATTCTCCGCTGTTGGCACCTTGGAGGGCGCATTGGTATACAGTATGAATCGCGGTGCGAAAGTCCTGTCTAAATGTGGAGGTGTTTACACTAAATTTCATTCCCAATGTATGCTTAGAAGTCCCATGTTTATCATGGACTCCCAAGAATCAGCTCAATTATTACTATTTTGGGTAGATCAGCACTTTGAAGACATCAAACAGCATGCTGAAGAATACACCAACCATGGAAAACTTTTGCGAATTGACCCTGTAATCGATCAACACTATCTCCATTTGCGATTTTATTTTCAAACAGGTGATGCATCGGGCCAAAATATGACCACTACTTGTACCTGGCATGCGGCGTTATATATTAAACAAGAATTTGAATTACTGCACGTTGGCAAGATATTGGATTTTGTGGTGGAGGGGAACGGAGCTTCGGATAAAAAAATTTCTCAGCATAATATTGAACACGGACGTGGATGCCGAGTTTCTGCGGAATGCGAAATTTCTGATGCCGTAATTCAAGAAGTTTTAAGAACTACAGCCGATGATATTCTGAAATTTTTAGCTCCGTCTCAATCTTTGGCAAAAAAAGACGGCATGGTGGGATACAATATAAACGTTGCCAATGCCATCGCCGCCATTTTTGTTGCTACAGGTCAAGATTTAGCAAGTATTCACGAATCGGGCACTGGATTTTTGAAGGTAAGTCGAACCCAAAAAGGACTCCATTTACACCTCACCTTACCCAATTTGGTAGTTGGAACCATAGGTGGAGGTACGCATCTTGCAAAACAGTCCGAGGCCTTGGAGCTAATGGGATGCAAAGGCAGTGGGAAATTAACCCGATTTGCCCAATTAATTGCAGGATTTGCTTTGGGATTAGAGATTTCTACCTATTCCGCCATCGTTAGTGGAGAATTTGCAAAAGCACACGAAAAATTAGGCCGCAACAAACCCGTAAACTGGTTGCTAAAATCCGAGATTGATTCCCAATTTATTTCAGCCTGTTTAAAATCCACCAAAGCTCCCAAAATTGAATCCATAGAATGGATAGATCTGCCTGGCATGGACCACGGAATTTTATCACAGTTAAGCGGTAAAGTAAGTAAAAAGCTCAATGGATACTACCCCATTCGAGTAAATCAAAAACCCAATGGATTATTGTTACTCAAAGCCAAATCACTTAGCGATGAGATAATTAAAGGACTGCAACTGGTAGCAGCTTCCATAAATACAAGAATTGCCGAATTACTATTAAACCACAAATTAACCTTGGAATACAACCATTGTCATACCAAGGAAATCGCTATAAATCGACTCCTACTTCAATCAAAATATCCCCATTCTCCGGAGCATTTCGGAGATTGGCAGGATGAACATCGAGAAATTTTCTTGTTGCTTCAGGAATACATCCACCCAAACTCCGTTTTGTTGTTAAATTCGGAAAACCAACCCCATTTATGGTCGGAAGAAGCGATTAAAAACACGCTATTAGCAATACATCAATTTCATTTACTAAGCAAAAAGGCCAGTAGTACCGGGTTGGATATTCCACTGCAGCAACCTTGGAGGAATGCAGAACTTTATATCGAAATCATCAAAACACTTACCCCGCACTTGCGGAACAATATGCGAAGCACACCCCATGAGTTTCAATTATCTAATGAAGAAATTCAATGGTTGGAAGAGATGGATTATTCGGAACTGGAGATGGAATTGAATGCGATCGACATAAAGCCCACCTTAATCCACAACGATTTCAATCCTCGAAACATTATGATTTTGAAGGATGGTACGGCATGTATTTATGATTGGGAATTGTGTATGCGTGACCTCCCTCATCGGGATATTATGGAATTGCTGAGTTTTGTATTGACTCCCCAAACAACGGAAAACCAGTTGTTAGTTTATTTGAATTTCTATCGAGATTGTACCCCCTACTACACATGGGAAGACAGTAAATTGGCCTTCAAATACACGTTGAAATGTTTAATTGTCTCGAGATTTTCATTTTACGAGGTATCAGGAATTGTTTCTAAATACGATTTCTCTTCGAGAGTTTTAAAAACAGCGTTGCATTTGTATAACTTGCTGCAAAAAATAGATTAATAACGGATTATGGATTTCATCTACGTATTTCTTCAAGTTTTTGGTTACAATTTCCATTTAGTACTCTTGCCATTGATATTCAGTAATAGCCTACATATGGTGTTGGTTAAACGCGGAGCATTCGTATTTTTAGAGGTTCCAATTCACGAGCAATTGTTTGGCGTAAATAAAACATGGCGCGGATTGGTTATTATGTCGATATCCACAGAGTTATTTGTTCAACTTTTCTGGCGCTTGTGGAACTACAGCATCCACTTGCCATTACCGCCATTCGGGTTGGGCTTTTGGCTGGGAATCTTTTATGTTATTGGCGAGCTGCCCAACTCATGGTTAAAACGAAAATTGGGAATTGCGCCCGGAGAATCGTCGATAAAAAACCGATGGTTATTTACGGCATTAGATAAATTAGACTCTTCTTTTGCTGTGGCTGTTGGCAGTATTATCCTAATTATCGCCTACGGGTTGGATGAAAGTAAACACTCAGAGCTGTCGCTTTCCTATTTAATCCCGATATTCTATTTAACCGTTCAAAACAGTTTAACTCATTGGTTCTTTTCTTGGATTCTCGTGAAACTAAAAATAAAAAAGAGCCTGTAATGTTCGTGCTATGAAAACAAACCCCACCCCAACTAACTTTACATTACCTAACTTCCTAAGCGCCTATCGATTGGCCTCATTTCCATGGTTATTATGGCTGATTTACACGGAAAACGAAGGTTTATTCGCGTGGGTTTTATGCATCAACCTAATAACAGACATATTAGACGGTTGGATTGCCCGAAAGTTTAAATTACAAACGGATTTGGGTGCCCGTTTAGACTCATTGGCCGATTATGGTACTTACATTGCTGCAGTTAGTGGTATTTACACTTTTAAGTATGAGGAATTAGGGAATTTAGGTTGGATGTTATGGGTTTTTATTGGATTGATTTTGTTGTATAACCTTGTGAGCTTTGTTAAGTTCAATAAATTCCCCAGTCTACACATGTATTCCACGCGAATAGGCGGCTACATTCAAGGGATATTCTTCTTTATCTTATTTGCCGACGATTATTACATGGGCTTATATCTTATCGCCATGATTTGGGGATTTTTATCGGCCATCGAAGAAATAATTGTTTTACTGGTTTTACCGGAGCTCATTTCCAATGCCAAAGGCTTGTATTGGGTATTAAAAAACCGACAATAACCAATAAACACGGATGCATTTTCATATATATTGCCCTCCTCGTGAATCAAATCTATAACCTCCATTACTTTGTAACGACCCTATGACCTTATACCTCAACCTATCCATTTCTATTCATCAAATCCCTTGGATTTCTCTAGGAATGATTGCCATTATTGCGTTTTCGGGAATCTTGGTGAATGTAACTCGTAACGCAAAACCTCAGGACTTACTGAAATCTTTTGATGGAAAAACTATTCTTTGGTTCCGTATTTTGTATCCAGCAGGCATTATTGCCTCTTTCATTTGTATGTACCAAGGTTGGGGGCAATGGTTTGAAGAACTCAATTTCTCTATTTTCATTTCTGGGATTACGCTATTTATTAGCGGATTGGTTTTACGATGGGTAGCAATATTGAGTTTAAAACGATCCTTTACAGTGAAAATCAGTATTTTAGAGAATCATCAATTAAAAACCGATGGAGTATATCGGTGGATGCGACATCCAAGCTACACTGGATTATTATTGTATTATTTGGGTTTAGGATTAGTAATGAACAACGTAATTTCCATCCTACTGCTCCTATTGGCGAATGGATTAACCTTATATCAAAGAATCCCTTTGGAAGAACAGGCATTGGCTGAACATTTTGGAGAACAATGGTCAACGTTTGCCGCCAAAACCAAGCGATTGATTCCAGGTATTTATTAGTATTTTCGACAAAAAATGCCTCAAAGTCCCGTTTATAAGGATACTTTACTGATTCGAATGTTTCATGGCAGTGTAGAGAAACCTCAGTTTCTGCGCAAAAAGACAATACTACCACCTACGATAAAAACCGATTCAGAAAATGCCGATAATCAATCTTTCTTATTAAGGCCCAATGTGGGAGGATTTTGGGGCGGACATGTGGCCATGCAGGTGGGAGATCGCGTTTACGGTTTCTACTATAAAGATGCTAACCGTATACACTGGTACAGTAGAACTCCCTTTAACAGCGAATTTCATAATTACAGCATCGATGAATGGGAATTTATAGTGGCTAATAAACGCGAAACCTGTTTTTATGTGCCTGTAACGGAAACGGAACTTGCAGAATTGCGCGATTATTTCATACAAAATTGTTTACAAACAAGTATTGATTATTCTTTTTTCGGTGAGCGTTGTGCATCCAATGTGTATCACTTACTGATAAAACTAGGAAAAATCCCTGCGGGAAATTATCGTTTACATGCCTTTTGGCCTGGAGCTTTACGAAGAACATTAATAAAATACTGTTTACTAAATCGTTGGTATATAAGCGTTAAAGAAGGTTCAACAAACGAATGGTGGCAGGGAAAAATCAGCACCTTTCCACAACACCCGTGGAACCGTTAACCCGAATTTTATCCCCAGTTTTCAACGCCTTGGTAATATCTGGAATTGCCACAACTACCGGAATTCCTAATTCTCTTCCCACAATGGCTGTGTGGCTTAATAATGAGCCTTTTTCTGAAATGAGTGCACTTGCTTGAGACATTAAAAACACCCATCCTGGATCCGTCATTTTACTTACCAATACTTTACCGCGCACATCGGCGGTTAAATTAGGCTCCAACATTACTACCACTTCAGACTCTACTATACCTTTTGAAACAGCAACACCTTGCCAAGATTGGATATTTTCCGATGTTTGAGAACTTTGTAAAAATGCACTTTTGGGTTGAAAAATCGGCAAATCATTTTGCTGATAGATAATCCTATCTGGTAAGTCAATTTCTTTGTACTGGTTATAATCAATCTTTCTTTTATCCACTAATGAATTCAATGGGATCCCTTCAATTGTACAATTACTACCATACAAACAATATTCTTGCAACTCATCTATAGTTAAATAAAAGACATCTGCCGATTCTGCAATAAATCCATCTGCCTGTATCCAACTGCCTATTTGTAAGAATATCTCTCTACTTGCACCATACATTCTTGTCCTGCAAAAGCGCATATTTTCTCTACTCATTACTCCGAAAGCCGCCAAATTTGCAACCCATTTGAAAATCCAATATTTAGGATTCCAAGTTCCCAATTTATTCTTTACCGACTGCCATGCCTGAA
>CAZKOM010000109.1:0-1285 GCA_964554385.1 uncultured Flavobacteriaceae bacterium
TTTGAAAATACCTAAAAATTAGATTGGATATCTATTTGGATTGATCCATCAACAATAGTTTATTATCAAGTTTTTCGAGATTTTTTTCGAGTTCAAGAATTCTAAACAATAAATATTCCTGATCCTTTGTTGTTTGGTTACGCCATTTATTTGAGTATATTAAACTTGAAACGTCACAAACAAACGAGGTTAAAAACAAAAATCCCCCGATTTTATACTGTATGTTAGCTTGTTTTATAAGCCAAGTTCGTTCAAGTTCATAGGCAGTACTACTTAGCCTAATCTTGTTGTTTGCCGATACAATAAACATTGTGCCTAATCCACCTGTAACTATTCCTGCCGTTAAATTCAAATTACTCCTTATAAGATAATATTTTGCACTTTTTTGAGGTTTAGGACTTTCAAATTCATTGACTAATCTATTTGCATTGCAAGACAGAGAAATAATCAACGCAAAAAATAACATAAAATTTTTCATAACCATCAACGGATATCGTATTCCAATGAAACCGTTACACTAGCGGTTTTTTCTTTGGAACTAGTATTCAACGTGCCACCCCAGGAATATTCTTCGTCCGAGTTCTGACCCGTTATCTGAAATACACCCATCGTACTTTTGGTTAATCTACCCTTGCTAC
The DNA here is from genome assembly GCA_964554385.1 of uncultured Flavobacteriaceae bacterium. Lineage (GTDB taxonomy): Bacteria > Bacteroidota > Bacteroidia > NS11-12g > UBA955 > JAGKXC01. The sequence goes on from CAZKOM010000109.1 coordinate 639, forward strand.
CTCCCGCCTCTTCCAATACTGTTTCACAGCGATTCCTTGCATCTTTTGCCGCTTCTTTCAACAAATCAATTTTCAATTCTGCCAATTTGGTAAAATAGTAGGAAGGCGAACCCGAATTAAAGGAAACCCCTTGCTCCAACAAATCCGTAACCTCCCTAGAAATGGCATCTACCTTGTCGATCTCTTTGGATTTTATAGTAACCGATTGAACCGCCGTGTATCCTAAAAAGCGCGTTCCTCTTCGATATCCTTTTTCGTCGTAAATATCCTCATCCTCTTTTCGAATATCAGTGGAAGAAAAGGTAATCTCCGATTCCTTAATTCCCTTGGCTACCAAAAATGCTTTGGTCTTGGCCTGATCCTCTTTTAACTGTCGATATGCATCCTTAAAATCCGCACTGAAACGAGAATAACTTCCGCTCCAAACCACTAAATCCGAGGTGAAATCTTTTTCCGCCTTCCCCGTAACTTCTATGGTCTTTTTATTTTCGGCATTCCGCTTACTTTCTACCCAAGAAGAACCCAAAATAGCAGCAGTAACTACCACACCCACAGCAATAGAAATACTTCCTAAGTGGTTCAACACCGATGATTTAAATGTATTCGACATAACTCCTTTAAAACGAATGTATTACTTAATTATTGAA